>CAYZSR010000044.1:0-6399 GCA_964479715.1 uncultured Oscillospiraceae bacterium
TCTTATTCGACATTGAATTAACTAAATCCTTGCAGCTCTTTTTGATTGTCTTTATTTGAAATTATTTAAGCTCCATATTAGCTAGCCAATATAATTCAACATTATTGCCGGATGGTGCCAGCCCAATGGTTTGCCCCGCATCGCTTTTAGTCCTTGCCAGCTGGTAGGCAATATCAGTTGCCAAGGCGATATCATCGGTTGCTTCTTTAACGTCAAGCATGGCTTTGGCAGCGGCAATGCCGCCCTTATATTCCGGAAATGGAAGCTCAAAATCTTGCAGGTCTCCGGCAATGTATCGGCCCGCGTTGTATTTTATAATAAGGCCGTCCACATTCACCAGACATAGCAGACATAGTAAGGCGGTGCCGCTGATTACGGCAAGCTTCATAATTGAAAACCGCTTGTATTGCCGCACTATAACACCCACCCACACGGCGGTTAAAAACAGCGTAAACAAGCTGGTTAAAACACGTTTTGGTGTCAGCCCATACGCCGTAATATAAAGGGCCATCTTGCTAAAGGCGGTGATAATGAAAAGTAACGTCAGCGCCGAAACCACCACCGTTAAAAAGCGCACCGCTTTGCTTTTTAAGGCGGTGCCGCTCAGCAAAAAGGAGGCAAGCGCTACAACCGCTAAGTTCACCAACGCTATTTTGCACAGCTCAAAGAACCCATCGCGAGCATAGGCGGCGTATCCGCCGTACAGGCTTGGTACCTTGCCTTGAAAGGCAGAAAAATAATATGGCAGCTGTGTTGCAAAAAACAACAGGTAGATAAAGGCTAATACAGCCAGTACGGTAACGGCGGTAAGCTGCGGCAATACCTCAAACTTCTTGCTTTTGTCATCGGCGCTTTCTTTGGTGATAAGGCGGGTGTAACGCCGGTGGTCAAAACCGCTTACCAGCCCATACAAATACAGCGTAACGGGCACCGTTAAAAATAGACGCAGGCGGATATCAATAAGATGCATATCTAAATAACTGTAGAAAGTATCCAGCAGGTTTGCTATACGGGCAGAAAACTGGCCGAAGGCACCGCTGTCAGCGGCATTAAGCAGCGGTATGATCACTATAAAAAGCGGCAAGCAAATTAGCAATCCCAAAAGCACAAATTGCGCCGCTTTTGCCGATTTAGAACGCTCTTTTGCATCGCTTTTCGGTTTTCTTTTAAAAGCACTGAAACTTTTGAAAAATGAAAAGAGGTTGTTGAAGGGCACCAATATCAATATGTTAAAAATATCCAGCAATAAATAATCGCCGGTGCGCTTTGTAAGCAAACCATTAAATACGCTGGCTGTCCAGTAAAGCGCTAAACCGAATAAAAAGGCAAAGCGCACAAACGCCAGCGAGCCGCCAATCCAGATGGAAAAGCTGGCGCCAACAACCAGCAACAGCGCAAGCCAAACCCAGCTGTTTGTGGCGGGTTTTATCGCCTTGGATTTAGCGTACAACAGCACACTTGCCACATAAAGGACGGTGAAGGCGGAAACGCCCCACCCATGCCAAAACATAAGGCACCAGCCGACAAATAAAAAACCCAGCACCAAACTTACCAGCGCAAAAATGGCGTCGGTAGTGGTGGCGTTAAAAGGTTCTCTTTTTTGCTTTATCGGCTTGGGAGTATTCTCTGAATTATTTTCCCTACTTTTATCAACTGCTTCTTTATTCAATGCAAAGACGGCTTTTTGTGAGTGATTCATCGTATCATCCTTTCTCATTCACTGTGTGACGGCAAGCGTTATTCATCTTCTTCATATTTTAATATATCACCGGGCTGGCAATCCAAGGCTTTGCACAGCGCAGAGAGCGTTGTAAAACGTATCGCCCTTGCCTTCCCGGTTTTAAGTATCGATAGATTCGCCGGCGTAATATCTATTTCGTCAGCCAGTTCATTGGACGATATTTTCCGTTTTGCCATAACGACATCTAGGTCCACAATAATCGGCATAATGGTGCCACCCCTTTCATCTTTATTATATGGTGTAATCGCTGTCTTCTTTTATACTGATGGCTTGCTCAAACACGTTTTTAATAACGCGAATAATCAGCCCCATAAAAACAGCGGCAGCGGCAATAAAAGCCCACGGCAAATAATAAAAAGCAGACAAAAGGCAGATGGCAGCACCGGCAAAACAGCTCCATGATATACGCCGTAAATAGGTGACGTTAGCGCCAACAAAAACTTCTGCCCGCCCCAGGTTAAAAAGCAATTTCAATAAATTATAAACCAGCGCAGCGGCAACCAGCCCGCCGCTGTAATAGCTGGCCAAAAATAAATTGTAGTGGCGCAAATCCAACCGGTACGAGTAGCGCATAAGCCCGCCTATTACCCACGGGCCGCTCGCGAGCAGCACCGCAAGCGCCACAGCTAGAATAACCGCAAAAACCTTGCTCAGCGTCAGTGACTTGTCCTTGTTCCACATAATAAAATACCCCTCATCTATTGGTGTTATTATTTATCGTTTGGATTATAGCACCTTTTTTATTGAATTGCAACACTTATTTATTGATAAACGATAATTAAATATCGTTTATCAAATTGGCAGACTGAATTTTAAAGACAGTTTGCCGCCGATGCTAGGGTTTTCCACGCTTTCTTACCAGCACTTTGTCGGCATAGCGTCGTCTTTTAAACTTCACAAATAGTTACAAACGCCGCCATTTATTGAAGATTTAAGGCTAAAACGGTATACTAGTTGCTGAGAAAAACAATATGTGAAAACTTTTCAAAACGTTGTTGAGAAAGGATTTACAACCATGACCGATCGACAAGTGCTTAACCTGTTGGCGAAAGAATACCCCAACGCAGATGCAGTATCGGCAGAAATTATCAACCTGAAAGCGATTCTATGTTTACCGAAAGGCACCGAATATTTTTTCTCCGACGTACACGGCGAGGCGGACGCTTTTGATTATTTGCTGGGCACCGCGTCCGGCGTTATCCGTAACAAAATTGAAATGCTTTTTATAAACAGCATGGCGGAAGACGAGCGCGCCCTGCTGGCACGGCTTATCTACCGTCCCCGCGTTGTTTTAAACGAGCTGGGCAGCATTGAAAGTGATTGGTATAGAGTAACCATCTACCGGCTGGTGCAGGTGTGCAAAAACGTTTCAAGTAAATACACCCGCAGCAAGGTACGCAAAAAAATGCCGGAGCAATTCGCCTACGTTATTGACGAGTTGCTGCACGCAGACACCGAAGAAAATAAAGAAAAATATTACAACGCCATTATTGCCAGCATTGAAGAAACGGGGCTGGCCGAAAAATTTATCATTGCGCTGTGCCGCCTTATTCGAGACAGCAGCATCGACGTGCTGCACATCATCGGCGACATTTACGACCGCGGCGCCTACCCCAACCTAGTTATCGATGAGCTGATGCGCTTTACAGATATTGACATTCAGTGGGGCAACCACGACATTCACTGGATGGGCGCCGCCGCTGGCAACCGCGCCTGCATGGCCAACGTGCTGCGGGTGTCTATCCGCTACAACAACTTTGATTTGCTGGAAGACGCCTACGGCATTAACCTGCGTCCCCTTTCTGAATTTGCGGCGGAAACCTATAAAGATGACCCCTGCCTGCAATTTCAGCCCCGCTTGTTGGAGGAAAACCTCTACGCCCCGATAGACACCGACCTTGCCTCGCAAATGCACAAAGCCATTGCCATTATCCAGTTTAAACTGGAGGGGCAGCTGATTGAAAAACACCCCGAGTATGAGATGGAACACCGCCTGCTTTTTGACAAGATAAATTATGACGACGGCACCATCACCATCAACGGCAAAACCTATAAAATGTTGGATACTAACCTGCCTACCGTGAACCCCGACGACCCACTAACGCTGACAGCAGACGAAGAGCTGGTGGTTAAAAACCTTATGCGTTGCTTTACCCACAGCCCCGAGCTGCACCGTCATATACGTTTTTTATACAACGTCGGCAGCAACTATAAAATTGCCAACAGCAACCTGCTTTTTCACGGCTGCATCCCCACCGCCAAAGACGGCACGCTGAAAGAAGTGGAAATTAAAGGCAAAAACGTAAAAGGCAAAGAATATATGGACACCATCGACGCCATTGTGCGCGATGCCTACTATGACCCGCCGGGCAGTGAAACCCGTGAAAACGCCGGCGACTTTATGTGGTATCTGTGGTGCGGACCGCATTCGCCCATTTTCGGCAAAAGCTCGATGACGACCTTTGAGCGCCACTTTATTAAGGAAAAAGAAGCGCACAAAGAACACCTGAACCCTTATTATGACTTTGTAGAAGACGTGGATTTTTGCAAAAAAATACTGCGTGAATTCGGTCTTGACCCCGAATACTCACGCATTATCAATGGGCATGTGCCGGTAAAAATAGGTGAAAACCCCATCAAAGCCAACGGGCTTCTTTATGTGATAGACGGCGGCATTTCTAAATCGTACCAAAGCACCACCGGCGTGGGCGGCTACACGCTTATCTCCAACTCGCACGCGCTGGCGCTGGCAGAGCACCGCCCTTTTGAAGAAGTGAAAAATGCCAACTACCAGCTGCCGCCTACCGTCAGCACCGCCGAGCGCTACCCCTCCCGCATACGGGTACGCCAAACCGACACCGGCAAAGCGCTGTTGCAGCGTATTGTTCAATTAGAGCAACTGCTTACCGCCTACCGCGACGGCGAAATAAGAGAAAAGTACAAATAACCCTACAAACAACAAAACCCGCCTTCAAAGGCGGGTTTTGCTTTTTTAAGTTAGACCCGAATGTCCAAAAGACGTTCAGGGGCTGGCGGTGCCGGCGGCGCTTGTTCGAGCATATCAATTAAACCTTGCGCTTGCACTTCGGCAACGTCCATCCCTTTTTTCATGGTTAGTACGTTTGCCGCAAGTAATGTTTGCGCTTGGGCAAGGCCCATCGACATAGCTGCAATATCCATTGTGCTCGCCTCCTTAAAGATGACGCCAACTAATAAGGCATCTACCTATATATACGGATAAAACTTCTTTTTCTTTAGTTTAGGCACCCTTAGGCGGGTTGTTCAGCGGGTCAAAGGTGTAGGCAACGCGGGGCGATTTTCTTAAATAAACAAAAAAGGCGATGTGCGCCATGGTTATCAACGTGGAAAAGACCAATTCGCCAATCATGCGCCCGGTGTTCAGGTTAACAAGGGCGTCGGTGGCGGCGGCTGCGTCAGAGCCAAGCTGTGCCTGAATGGCGGGGTCTTGCATCATCTCTTGCATGCGCGGCAGCGTGGCCAGCGTAATGGCGGTGGAGGCAATGCTTACAATCGTTATCACAATGGAAATAACCATAATGGCAGTGTACCAACGGCGGTACCGTTCGTCGCGCTCAAACACATAAAAAAGCATGACAATCGCCGGCACAATATACAGTGCCAACTGCAACACGATGGTGAAAATAATACCGCCGATACCGCCGGTAGCGGCGTCTTGCGTGGCAGGCATAATAATAAGGCTGTACACCAGCGTGCCGATGTTATACACAAGCAGCGCGACGTTAAAAATTATAAAGGCAATAAGCCAGCCGCCCAGTTTGGTCTTTTCGGTGGGTGGCTGATAGGCGTAGATATCTTTGGCGGCGGTGTCGCTTTGTGGCTGCGCCACCAGTGCGCCGGGGTCGCTTTTGCGACGCAGCTGCATAGCCTTACTGCAGTTTTTGCAGACGACAACCTCCCCCTCTAAGCAGGTGGGGCACCTGTCCACATCTAAGTTGGTGCCGCAAGACGGGCAGGAAAGCGTTGTGTACTCGGTTTTGCATTGGGCACAAATCATGGCGTTCTCTCCTCTTATACTGGGCACCCACAGCAAGCAGCGGTGCCGTTATAGCAAGAAACGGTCCAGCGTTTTAATTAAATCGTCGGTATCAAGCGGTTTGCCAACGTGCCCATTCATGCCGACCGCCATGCATTTATTAATGTCTTCTTTAAAGACATTGGCCGTCATGGCGACGATGGGCACCTGGCGAAGGGCTTCATTTTCAAAATTGCGTATGCGCCGCGTTGCCTCCAGCCCATCCATCTCAGGCATTTGAATATCCATCAAAATTAAATCATAAGGTCTTGGGTTATAACGGCACATGATTAAAGCGCTGTGTCCGTTTTCAGCGTACGCAATATTTGCTTGTGTTTCCTCTAGCAAAGCATACACAATTTCTCGGTTAATATCAATGTCTTCAACCAACAAAATATTTTTATTTCTATACCGCCCGTAAAGGTCTAAATCGTCGGTGTATCCGCCGGTTTGCTGATGGGGGTTTTTACCCAAACACCAGTTGATGGAATCAACGATAGAAGAAGCAAAGAGCGGTTTTTCCACAAACATCGAGACGCCGGCGTCTTCCGCTTCTTTTTCAATCACATGCCAGTCGTGGTCGGTCAGCATAACAATCATTATC
>CAYZSR010000044.1:6409-11919 GCA_964479715.1 uncultured Oscillospiraceae bacterium
CTTTTTAATCTGCCGCGCCACCTCAACACCATTTATGTGCGGCATCTGCCACTCTATAAAGACAATGTCGTAAACATTGCCGCCTACGCTAACGGTTCTCAGCGCTTCGGCACCGCTGGTTACCACATCGCAGCGAAAGCCGATGTTGTCACTTAAATGGTTAAATTCATCAATGACAACGTCGCATTCATCCACCAAAAGCACCTTTAAATTGTCCCACTCAACGCTGTCCGGCAGGGCGCCGATGTTGGTGGCGGCGCTGGGTGTGGCAACAAAGGTAAAGTGAAAGGCAGAACCCTTGCCCTCTTCGGAATCAATCCAAATGCGGCCGTCCATCATCTCGACAATGCTTTTAGAGATGGTAAGGCCCAAACCGGTGCCGCCAAAACTGCGGGTTATGCTGCTGTCTGCCTGCTCAAAACTTTGAAACAATTTTTTCTGTTGCGCTTTTGATATGCCGATGCCGTTATCCACCACACTTATTTGAATGATGCAGTTTTCTTTGGTTGTATGCAACAAATGGGTGGAAAGGTAAATATCCCCCTGCTCCGGCGTAAATTTAACGGCGTTGGAAAGCAGGTTGGTTATAACCTGCGAAAGCCGCATTTCGTCGCCGATGAGATATTGAGGAATGTTGGGATCCATCAGTATTTTAAAGCTTTGCTTGCGGTCGTCTATTCTAAAGGTTAGCACGTTGGTTGCGCGTTGCAACAATTTTTCAAAAGAAAACTCGGCAATTACAAGCTCAAATTTTTGAGCTTCAATTTTGCTCATATCCAAAATGTCGTTAATAATTGCCAACAGATGGGTGGAAGCGTTTTCAATCTTTTGTAAGCAGTAGTCTTTATGCCCATCGTCGGTTGTTTTTTGCGCCACGCTCGTCATGCCGATGATGGCGTTCATCGGGGTGCGCATCTCGTGGCTCATGTTGGCTAGAAAATCACTTTTAGCGCGAGAGGCTTGCTCCGCCACTGTTTTGGCTTGAAGCAGCTCGGTAACGTCGTTAAAAAACGCCATCGACCCCTCCACCTTACCGTGCTTATCAAGCATCGGTGTAAAGTGTATTTGATAGGTGCGAATATCAGAGCCGCCGCTAAAATCTACCGATTGTGAAAGAGATACCGTCGCTCTTTGGCGAATAGCACGCCTAAAAATAATATCGGTATGGTCAAGCCAGTGCTTTGAAACATATTTGGAAAACACATCGCTGTAATGTTTGCCTTTAACGTCGTTAAAATTTTCAATATGCGCTTGGCGAAGAAAAACGTCGGTGCAGTAAACAAGGCAGCCCTCAACGTCAAACAGCACCACAATGTCAGGGCTGTTTGTAAGAAAAAGATTCATAAATTTTTCTTCTCTAAATTTGCCGATGCCCCGCTTTTGGTCTTGTTTTTCCTTGGCGATGGTGGCGTTGGTGCGCTGTATTCTGCCTTTTAACTGCGTTACCTCAAGGTGTTCAATCACCTCATGCAGCTGTGAGTTTATTTGTGTTAGATTGGCAACGGTTAAACGGTGCTGTTTTTCAGCCATGGCTACCCCTTTTTCTTACCGAGACGAAGGCGCTAATTTAAAACAAATAGATTAAAAGCGGTTAAATACGCCGGAATATGCCATTAAACCCGGCAGACCGAAACGTATTTTTATACATAATAATTATTTTTTATAACCACACTTTGCCGCTGCGCAGTGTGGTGGCATTTTAATGTATGTATATTATTGCATATATCGCACAATATTACAATTTATTTACTGGCGCCAACAAACTATACGTCGTTGGTTCGTACTATATTTATCGCACTGTCATAATGTTGACATAACTGGGCAAGGTGTATAAGATTAATCATGAGCACATTCATTTAAAAGGATGAGGTGAATGCCATGTACATGAAAGAATACCAACGCTGGCTAGCTGAAGATTTGCAAGACCCCGAATTAAAACCTGAGCTGGAAGCGATTAAGCACGATGAAAAACAAATAAAAGAACAATTTGGTGCCAATCTGCAATTTGGCACCGCCGGTATGCGCGGCATTTTAGGTGCCGGATGCAACAGAATGAATATTTATACGGTGCGCCGCGCCACCCAAGGCTTTGCCAACTATTTGGCTAAAGACAGCGCCAAAGTAAGCGTTGCACTGGCGTATGACAGCCGCATTAAAAGCACACTGTTCGCTAAAGAAGCCGCCCGTGTGTTGGCGGCAAGCGGGGTGCAGGTTTATCTCTACCCCGAGCTGAAACCGGCGCCGATGCTCAGCTTTGCTGTAAGAAAGCTTAAAGCCACCGCCGGCATTATGATTACCGCCAGCCACAACCCGGCGGAATACAACGGCTTTAAAGCCTACGGCGACGACGGCTGCCAACTTTCTACCAAGCACAGCGGCGGCGTTACCAAAGAGGTTGAAAAGCTTGACGTTTTTAACGACGTGAAGTTAATGGACTACGACGACGCCATTGAAAAAGGGCTCATTGAGTTGATTGGCGACGACGTATCTCTCGCTTATTATGACGCCGTTATTAATGAATCAATCCGCCCTGAAGTGGGCAAAGACACCGGTGTGAAAATCGTCTATTCGCCGCTGCATGGCACCGGCAACGTTCCGGTGCGCCATGTGTTGCAAGCGATGGGCTATAAAGAAGTGTCCATTGTTGCGGAGCAGGAAAAGCCCGACGGTAACTTTCCCACCGCCCCCTACCCCAACCCGGAAGTACGCCAAAGCCTGGAGCTTGGCATTAAACTGGCTGAAGAAAAAGACGCCGACTTGGTGCTTGCTACCGACCCCGACGCTGACCGCGTTGGCATTGCGGTAAAAGATGACAGCGGTGATTACAAATTGTTAACCGGCAACGAGGTTGGTGTTATGCTGCTGCACTATATTGCCCAAGGGCGCAAAGCCACCGGCACGCTGCCGCAAAACCCCGTTGCAATACGTAGCCTTGTTTCCACCCCCATGGTGGATGCCGTGGCCAAAGACTTCGGTATTGAAATGGTGGAGGTACTCACCGGTTTTAAATATGTTGGCGAATATATTCTTAAATTGGAAAAACAAAAGGAACAAGACCGCTTTCTCTTCGCTTTTGAAGAAAGCTACGGCTACTTAATCGGCACCTATGTGCGCGATAAAGACGCCGTGGTAGCGTCTTTGTTGATTTGTGAAATGGCGGCGTGGTGCAAAGAACAAGGCAGCAGTTTGTATGGCATGTTGCAAAATCTTTATAAAACCTACGGGTTTTATCACAACACGGTGGATTCTTTTGCGTTTGCAGGCATTGCCGGCATGAAAAAAATGACCGATATTATGCAGGCGCTGCGAAGCTCCCCACCGAAGGACGTTGCCGCAAAACAAGTGGTTAAAATAGCCGACTTTGAGACAAAAAAGAAGATCGATTTACTCTCCGGCACCACCACCGACATTGATTTACCTCAATCCAACGTGCTTTGCTACACGCTGGAAGACGGCAGCGTTATCATTGTGCGTCCCTCCGGCACCGAGCCAAAAATAAAGGTTTACTACACCACCAAAGGTGATACTAAAGCCAAGGCTGAGGCGACACAGAAAAAGCTGGCCGGCATTATGAAGACTATGATCGTCTAAAACGGCATTTAATTTAAATAAAACAAGCGGATACCCTTGCAGGATACCGTAATTACGATTATAATGTAAAGTGGTGGAAAAGCCACACCCGATATATTGCATGTGGCTGAATTATATGGTATAATATAAAGGTATTTAGTAAGATAGAGGTGAAGATAAATGAAGAAAGGCATCCATCCAAACTATGAGGCGGCCACCGTTACCTGCGCATGTGGCAACACGTTTGAAACCCGCGCCACCAAACCGGAAATCAGCGTGGAAATTTGCTCTACCTGCCATCCTTTTTACACGGGTAAACAAAAATTGGTTGACACTGGCGGCCGCGTTGATCGCTTTAAAAAGCGCTATAATTTAGAAGACGACGACGAAGAATAACAATACTCTAAGCGGCTGCCTTGGTAGCCGCTTTTTCTTTTGGTTGATTATAGAAAGGGCATTATGAAAGCATACCGCACTTTGGCAGCGCCGACGGCGGCAACGCTGGTTACTAAAAAAAGTGAATTTATTGCCATTGCCGCCCCCGTTGCAACGGAAGAAGCGGCGGTGGCGCAGATAGACGCTGTGCGCCAAGAGCACCCGCGTGCAAGGCACACCGCCTACGCCTATGTGCTACGTGACGGCGCCCGCACCCGCCACAGTGACGACGGCGAGCCGGCTCAAACGGCGGGTTTGCCCATTTTATCCGTCATTGAAGGCGGCGAATTAACCGATTGTATCATCACCGTTACCCGCTATTTTGGCGGTGTTTTACTGGGTACCGGCGGGTTGGTGCGCGCTTATGGCGGCGCCGCCAAAGCAGCAGTAGATGAGGCACGCATTGTAACGGTGCGCCAATGTGTAACCCTTAGCGTCACGCTGGATTACCCTGATTACGAGCCGGTAAACCACCTGCTTATGCAAAGTGACGCCCACATTGAAGAACCGGATTTTACCGACATTGTACAGCTTGATGCGGTGGTCCCCGTCGGCTTAAAAGAACGGGTGATGGCAAGCATTACCGAGCTGACGAGCGGCACCGCCACCATCACCGTTAGCGACCCGCACTACAAAGCCTTATAATCGCAACAAAATTAACTAAAAAGAAACGCCACCCGTTGTTCGGGTGGCGTTTTTGTTGCCTTTATTAAAAATGCATCCAATCACCGGGGGTGTGGCGCCGCGCTATCTGCACTTCACACTCGTCGGGGATTTCCACGTTGTAGGCGGCAAGCGTTTCTTCAAGCGCTAGTTGCACCTGCTGTGGACGGTTGTTTTCTTCGCTCAGGTGGCAAAAAGCAAACTTGTTGCAACCGTCTGCCATAAGTTCCGCCACCACCGAGGCACTTTCCTCGTTGCTAAGATGCCCCACCTCTGAGGCGATGCGCTTTTTTAAATAGGCGGGGTAGCGCCCAAATCGCAGCATATCGGCGTCGTAATTTGCCTCCAGCGCAACCAGCTCTGCGTCCTTCAGGCGCTCAAACACCGTTTTGCTGACAACGCCAAGATCGGTGGCGTAGGCGGCTGTCTTTTGCGCCGGCGTTGTGACGCGGTAGCCGCTGCAAACGTCGGTATCGTGCGAAAGGGAAAAGCTGGCTACGTTAAAGCCGCCGACGCTGTGGTTGGCGTCTGTTTCAAGGGGGCGGCAGTCAATGCCGGCCGAAAGATGTCCTTTGCGGCGCAACATTTCCAGCGTGTGCGGGTGGCTGTAAACAGGCGCCGGCACATGCCGTGAAAATACCTCCAGCCCGCCGATATGGTCGGTGTGCTCGTGGGTAATAAGCACCCCTTTAAGCCGGTCTGGTGAAAGGTTTCTTTCTTTTAAAGCGGTTATCGTCGCTTTACAACTTTTGCCGATGTCAATCAGAATAAAATCGCCGTCTTCTTCAATGACGCTGGCGTTGCCGGACGAACCGCTGTATAACGTTACAAATCGTGCCATG
>CAYZSR010000045.1:0-206 GCA_964479715.1 uncultured Oscillospiraceae bacterium
TAGTATAAGTATATCAAAATAAAAACAAGTGCACAAAGAATTATTCTTTGTGCACTTGAAATATCGCTACAAATTACAGGCCTAAACGGGTTAGCGTTTCTTTGGTGGGGAATGCGTCAACCCAGCCACGCACCTCATAATATTGGGGCAACGTTACTTTAATTTGGCTTACGTCACCTTTGGAAGGGCCGTTCACAATCGGCTCT
>CAYZSR010000045.1:216-7071 GCA_964479715.1 uncultured Oscillospiraceae bacterium
TTCCGTAAATGGGCTGAACGGATTGGCAGCAATACGTTCCAAGTTGTAAATGCGCTCGCCCGCTTCAAGCAGCGATTCGGCGTCGTACTCGGTGCCGGTGGCGGCGTTTAGCAGGTCTGCATAGTTTGGCGCACCCATCGCAAAGGAGGTGAAAAGGCACATACCGACTGAGTCAATCACCGCGGTTAAATCTTGGAAGGTAACCGCCCAATTGGCTTTGCCTTCTGTTTCTTCTCTATCTATTTGCTCAGGCAGGCCCAGCACCTCGGGCGAGATGAGGTAGCCCCGCACGTGGCAGCCGCCACGGTTGGAGGTGGCGTAGGTAATGCCGATACCTTGAATACCGCGGGCGTCATAAGCGGGCATTTCCTGCTTTTTAACAGACATGGAAAGCTCGGGACGGCCGTAGTTCTCACACAGGCGGTAAGAGCCTTGCGCCATCCGTTTGCCAAGTTCGGTTTCACCGGTGCCGATGCGTTTGGTCCATTCCAAAATGGCTTCGTGGCTGCCCCATTTCAGCGGCACGCCTTCACACTCTTCATCAGTGATAAGCCCTTCTTGGTACAGCTCCATCGCCGCCGCAATAGTACACGGGGTGGAGATAGCGTCAATACCCAGCTCGTTGCACCAGTAGTTGCACTCGATGATGGTGTCCAAATCATGGGTGCCGCAGTTGGCGCCGTACGCCCACAGAACTTCATATTCGGGGCCGCCAATGGCTTCGTCCCCCCGGTTGACAACACGGCCACAGCCGATGGGGCAACGGTAGCAGGCGCTGCGTTTTATCAGCGCGTTATCGCTCATTGCTTCGCCGGAATAATCATCGGCGTTGGTGTCGTAAGATTCCTGCCAGTTTTTACCGGGATAAGAGCCGATGTTGTTCACGATATTTACCAAAACGGCGGTGCCGTAAGTGGGCAGCCCTTCGCTGGTAACACCGTTTTCTCTAATTAGCGCAAGCGCTTCTTTGTTGGCTTCCGCCAGCTTTTCAGCGTTGTGTGGTTCAAGCTTTCTGGCGCTGGCAACAACCGATATAGCTTTCAGTTTTTTAGAGCCCATTACCGCACCCACGCCGCTGCGCCCGGCGGCACGGTCTCTCTCGTTCATAATGCACGCCATTAAAGAACCGGTTTCGCCGGCGGGGCCGATGTTAAGTACCGTAACTTTAGGGTACATTTCTTTGATGGCGGTCTCCGTCTCAATGGAGCCTTTACCCCATAAATCATCGGCGGGTAAAATCTCCGCTTTGTCGTCTTCAATGTGGATGCGCACCGGCGACGCGGCAGCGCCTTCAACAACAATGCCGTCCCAGCCTGCGTATTTTAGCTGCGCGCCCCATGTGCCGCCGGCATTGGACGACGCAATCATGCCGGTTAGAGGGGATTTAGTAATAACCATATACCGCCCACCGGTGGGCACGGCGGCGCCGGTTAGCGGCCCCGTCATATACGCCAGTTTATTGTCAGGCGAAAGCGGGTCTACTTTTGCAACGCCTTCATCGTAAAGAAGTTTTGTGCCAAGGCCACGTCCGCCAACATACTTAATTTCTTTTTCAAGCGGCAGTTGCTCCGTTTTAATCGTACCGTCGGTTAAATTGATGCGAAGTAACTTTTGTGTGTAGGAAGTAACCATCTGGTCCTCTCTCTCTTTTGTGGGTGAATGGGCTGAAAAGACGACGCTCTGCTGCAAAAAAGACAACAAAAAAAGCGCCGCCAAAAAAAGCGGAGCCTTTCCAAACACGGGAGGCGCGGATTGCCGCACCCTAACGGCCTTAGTCTGCTAAGAAAAAAAAAGAAGACATCGGCTCGGTTCCATTTATAGTATACACAATCGGCGGGCAAAGGTCAACTAAACCCAAGTGGTGCACACTCAATATTTCATCGTAAAATCGTCGTTATTTTGCTATGATATATTTTTATCAACAGGCGGTTGGTGTTTTGTATATCCGGCTTTTGCACAGCGCTTATCCCCCCCTTACCGTTTGCCCCTTTTAGCTGAGCGCACAAAAGCAAAACAACGCGCAGGCACTCTCCTTTACGGGTTTATGCCTGCGCTTATTGTTAGTGTGTTGAGTGGTATATTACTTACTTTATGTGTAATATTTGTCAGCGTGGTAGGTAAAAAGGCTTTGCAACATTGACGTGATGTTGGCGGTGGATACGCTGGCACCCGCCACCGCATCCGGCTCTACACCCGGCAGCTGCGTGCCGTAGCCACCCCATGCATCCACATCGGTTTTGGTGGTTTGCACAAGGCGTTGCACAAAGTGTTTGTCCATATAGTCCTCTGTGTAATCATGGCGGTAATAGTTGGGGTTGCTGTCGCCCCATAGCCCCATATTGTCGCCAAAGGTAACGGCACGGATAGCCGCTTCGTCGGCGGTGGGCTTGTTGTTCAACAGCTCCACATAGCAGATGGAATAATAGTTCACCATTGAGTCTCGGCAGGTGCAAGAAAGAAAAGCCACTTGGTAGCAGGTAAAAGTTTCGTTACTTTCTTCAAAAAGAATGGTGGCGGTGTAATTTTTAGTAGTGCCGCCGGTGGAATAGTGGGTGTAGCTAAAGTTTGGCTGCGCCGCACTTGGTTTACCCCCTATTTTACCGCACCCCACTAAAAGCAGCGCAATAAGCAAGCACGACGTGATTAGTTTTAATACGCGCATGTTTTTCTACCCTTTCTTATGCAGCTTATCAAACTCTATGTAGGTATAATCGGCGCGCCAGGTGGCGTAAATTAAGTCGCCTTCGGCTTGTTCGGGGTAGACAACCAGCTCCAGACGGTTTTCACCGTCATAATCCCAGTTGGCGCCGGTGTTGTATAAAAGCGCTTCATCCCAGCCAAGAAAAATCAAAAGGTCTTTCATCATGCCGCTGTAACCGCCGCCGCCACACATTAAAAAGATGGCTTTGTCTTTAGGGAAAAGCTCGTCAAAAACCATTGGCGCTTCCTCGTAATTAGGCGTTGCCGCGGTTATTTTCCCCACACCGTTCCATTCAACGGTGTAAAGGCACGGGCCGTCGTACGCGTCTGAAACGGGCAGCTCGGACAGCGTGGCAAGGTAGGGGTAGGGCACCACCTTAAAGCCTTGTATGGTGCGGGTAAGGTCTGCCTCACCACCGATGGCGCCATAATCTGCCGGGTCAAACAGCATGCGTAAATCAATGTAGGCAACGTCTTGCCGCCCTAAGTAATCATCAATGGTTTCCATGTTGATGTTTTCATCAACGCCGAAAGGGCTTTCAGCGTCGGCAGAGGGAGGCGGCAAAGACTCTTGTTGGTTGGGTGAGCAACCGGTGGCAAACACTATCATTAACAGCATCAGTACAGATAAAAAACGCTTCATCATAAAACCTCCCGTTGGTGGGTCCGGTGTCAATGCGGTGTGCGGCGGCCGCCGCACAATCTATAAAAAGAGGTGTCTTTTCAATGCTAAAAAAGCCGATTAAAACACCTGCGCAACGTCAAAATTAAATAGCTTCAGTCACATATAGTCAGAACGTATTATGTAGTGAAAAATTGCTAAAATCAGTCGATTTATTAACGTTTGCGATACTCACGTCTGCACTTAAAAAACCGGCTATAAGCTGGACGATGCAGTGCAGCTTATAGCCGGTATAGGTTCTTTACGCTGCCCTGTTTTTATTGGCTGTGACAATGGTTTAAAAACACTTTGCGTTTTAAGACCGGTTGCTGCCGGCCACAGACAAAAACAAAGGGCGTGCCCGCTTTGGCGGGTGGTGGGTTTTTAGGCGGCGTCGGATGTAATAAGGGCGCCTTCAGGGGCTTCTTCAACGGTGTTTACAAAAATTGTTTCAAGGTTTTTGAGGTAATCGCCGGTGGTTTCACTGCTGCAGGGGGCAAACCAGGGGCCGTCACCAAAGGGCGAGCCGTCTTTTGTAATGGCAAGCAGTGTGGTGTCTTCCATAACAACATCGCCAGTTACAACAATGTCGTAGCCGTCGTTTGCAACCGCTTGCAGCCAGACATAGTTTTCAGTCAGCTCGGCGGCTGCCAGCACGTCTTTCATCATAAAGCCGACATAGGTAACGGTGGATTCGTTGCCGGCGCTATTAACCGACGTGGCTTGCACCGAATAAATCGGAAATTCCGCCATGTCGTCTTGGGTGATTTCAACATCACCGATGTGCACGGTGAAATCGGGGACGGTAACGCCTTGTACCTCTTCGGCAACAGGGCCTGCCGCCGCCGGTTGGCTGGCGTCAAAGGGGGCTTCGGACGATGGCGCCGCCGGTGTTTGCCCGCAGGCAACCAGCACCGCCAATACCATTACTGTTAGTGCAATAGAAATTGTTTTTTTCATTTTTTCCTCCAGAATTTTAAATAAATTGTCTTTACAAGCGTCTAGCCAGTGCAACCATTGTCTTTAAGTAAGAATAGATGTTGTATATAAAAACGTTTTCGAACACCATAAATTATTGCGGCGGCAGGTGCCATGAATGTGCTTTTGCACCTATTTTAACAAGGCGCTGTGCCTCGCCGCCTAAAACCGCCATGCTATTTTTCAGTTGGCACCCGTACCAAAAGCGGCGTCTTTAGCTCAGTGTGCTTACATCCGCCTTGATGTTGATGGGCCCGTCGCCCGGCACCGTTACAACCACTTTGTTGACGTATTTAACCGAGGCACCCTGCACCGTTTCTGCTATTATACGCAGCGGCCCGCCCATGTTGCCGGCAAGGCCGGAGTAGCCCTCGTGGCTTTCTTCGTCCACCAACGGGAACCCGTTAACGGCGTAAGCAAGCAATATCGGCTTTAGGTCGCCGTCGGCGTTGGGTACGCCGTTTTTTAATCCGTCAAGGTGGAAGACACTTAAGAGGTCATTCTTATAGCCGTCTTCGGCGTAGGCGGTAACTGAAATGGGCTTATCAATGCCGGGTACCTCTTTGGCAAAATGGTTTACCAGCTCCCACAATGCAATGCCTTCACACTCGCCTATTTCAAGCACGCTGTAATCGTCGCGGCTGATGAGCTTTGTCATCGCTTCCAGCTCTTCAAGGGTAAAGTCGTGGCTCCATTCGTTGTCGTCGTTGCGCACCGTCAGGGTGAATGTGTAGTCTAAATATTCTTCATATAAATCGCTCATATGGTGGCCCCATGTATCTATCTCGTTGGCGGCCACCTCAATGGCGACAACGTCTTTCACACACAGCGCCGCGTTGGCGTCTTTTTCATCTTGCTGTGGCACAATTAGTTTGAGCGGCCCGCCGCCGTTGCCAAAGTCGGCGTTGTACCCGGGTGCGGCGTCTGACGGCACCAACGGGCACCCGAGCATGGTGTCTTCGCCCACCTTGCCGACACCGTAAGCCAGCGTGGCGGCCATATCGGGCTTGTCGGGCGAAAGATAGTTTTTAAAGTTTTGCCGCTTTATTTGAGACAAGCTAAGCACCTGCGTGGTGCCGTCACTTGCGTAAACGGTTACATCGCCGGCGTTGCTCATCAGCCCTATCTGAGAGAAAAGCTCATACACGGCAATGCCGCGATAGCGCTCTTCGGTGTGGTTGTTTTTGCTGTCCAGTACGCTGTAATCAGCGGTGCGCACTTTGGTTTGCATGCCGCCAATGTCTGCCACGGTGAAAGTTTTTTCGCCGTCCAGCCCGTCACCGTAAATGCGCAGCGTGTTATCCGCCAGCGCGCTATACGGCGCTTCAATGTGGGCGTAAGCGTCGGGAATAAGCTCTATGCTAATGTCGGTTACGTTAAGCACCGCCTCGGCGTTGCAGTTTTCAGCGTCGCTGCTGGGCAGCAGTATCGCCAGCGGGCCGCCGCTGTTTTGCACGTGGTAGCTGTCCGGCTCGCTGTTCAGCAGCGGGTATAAAGGCACCGCGTCAACATAGCCGGGGCTTTTGGCGTCTTCCACCAGCGGGGCGCCATTTTTTGCAAAAGCAAGCAGCGGCACCAAATCATCGCCGCCCAGCTCGGTATTGTAGCCGTTATTAAAGAGCGTATCAAGGTTTACTTCCAGCGCGCCGTCGGCACCGGAAAAACGAATGGTGCCGTTGGTGCCGGGCAGCCCCAACACGTCCATCAAAAAGTAGATAAGGTTTACCCCTTCGTAGACATCGGTTACATAGTCGCCGTCGGCTTTCACTTGGTAAGAGTTTTTTACCTGCGCTTCTTTAACGGCCTCGGCGTCGCGGTTTGCACCGTAGATTAAATCTTCAACGGCGCCCACCGTGTAGCTTTCTTTCAGCAGCTCGTCGCCGTCTTCGGCGGTGGCTGTTATGTTCAGCTTGTTTTCCGCCAAGGCGGCTTGGTCGCTGTTGTTCGTGTATAAATGAGTGCTGTAAAAGGTGTCCTCACCAACAACAACGTCCCGCAAATACTGCACTTGGTTGGAGCCGTTGGCGTGGTTGTACTGCGTTTTACCGAAAACGGTGCGCAGCGGCCCGCCATTGTTGGAAAGCCCCGAGAGGTACCCTTCATCGCCTTTGGCAATGGTGTACGGGTAGTTGTTAACGCCGTAGGCTAAGAGCACCGGGTAGCCGGTGTCTTCCAAGTCGGCGTTGGTGGGCACGTAGCTGCCGTCGTCATTATCCGCCGCGTTTTTGATGTAATAGCCGAACGCGTCGGGGTAGGAAAGCGTCTCGACCGAAAAGCTTTCCGGTGCGGGCACGCCGTCATTCGCCACAAAGCTAACCAGCGTGGTGCGTGCGTCGGCGGCGCCCATCGTCTCGGCGTCGTCCATGCCGAGGTAAACAAGCAGTTTATATAAATCCAGCCCTTCGTATTCATTCACATACCAGTAGGCGTTGTTGGCAAGGCTGTAAAAATCTGAATAGCCGACGCCACCCTCCACCAAGGTGCCGTCTTTGTTGTAAGAGACAAGGTCTTCCAAT
>CAYZSR010000045.1:7081-11668 GCA_964479715.1 uncultured Oscillospiraceae bacterium
TCTCTGATGGTGAAGTTCATCTCCTGCCCCAGTGCGTCGCCGCGGAAGGTAACAATGTAGTCGGTGTATTGGTTGCGGCTGTAATCGCCGTCTTCGGCGGCGGTGTGTTTAAAGCCGGGCTCTGTTTCTTCGCACAGATAAACGTACGCCACGTTAGTAAATGCCTTGGATTGCTGCCCTGCCCCGTAACGGTTCATGTCGTACACAAGGCGCAGGCAGCCGTCGTCGTTTTCCAGCTCAGGCAGGTACCCGGCGGAATGTTCGTCTTCGTTGGCGGCGTCAAAAACAAAAGGCGCCACCGTCTCTGTGTCCGCCGTGCCAATGCCGTACGCCAGTAAAATGGGGCGCCCCGCGTCATGGGCACTTTGAACTTCTTCTAAGGTAAAGCTGGTTACATCGGCGCGGTCGCAGTCTTTAAGCACCACACGGTAGGCGGAATCGGTTAAAATAATGCCGTTGTCGCCGTCCACCATGTCATGCAAAAGGTATTGCAGGTCTATCCCTTCATAGCTGTATACGCCGCTGCCGTCTTTGTAGGTGCCACGCACAAGCCCCTCGGTGCGGTTTTCAAGCTCCCGCATAGAGAGGGGTATGCTGGTAACCAGCGCCGGCCCCTCCACCGTTACGGTGGCGCCGGCAATGGCGTCTATGTTGTAGGGCATGGGGTCGTCCCCTTCAATGCCGCCGTTGTTTAAGTGTTTATAGGGGCTTTCTTCAAAATCCACGTCGGAAAAAATATCCAGCGGGGTGTAAAGGCGAACGCCAATAACCACCGCTAAAAGAACCGCCACCACTATTAAAACACTTAAAACTATTTTAGGGCGCTTTGTAACCATATTCATGCATTTATCCTTTCTAAAAGGGGCTTGCCCAGCGGCGGCTTTGCCATAGCACCCCGGTGGGATATATTTTTATAATTTCATAACGCCAATGGGTAGCGTCTCACTTTTCTACGTATTAAGGCAATACTTGTCGTATCAACAAGCTTTGTGTCTGTTAAAGTATACCAAAGATAACGCCAATTTGCCAATAACAAATTGGATACAACTGTGCCGGCACAGTGTTTGTGAGCCTTTTGGTTTTAGTATCGTTAAATTTTTCACATCAATTAATCTGAATGGCGTTCGCTTTTTGTTGACAGGTTCCTTTTTTTATCCCCTCTGCCACCTAAATACTTCAAGTAAAAGGCTTTCTTGCGCACACTAAAACCGCTGCAGCCAAAGGCGGTGCAAAGCCCTTACAAGCCCGTTAAAAGGGACGTAATTTGCCACTTACTTGACAGAGCCACCCCTACCTACTAGACTTGATTTATAAGCTATTTTATCCATTTTATGCTTTAAATTCAGCCTGCCTAGGGGGAAACCATGCTGCGCCGCTTTTTATCTTTTGCCCTTACCTTACTATTACTTTTTATGCTGGTGGGTTGCACCGGCACACTGCCGCAAAGCACCTCGGCGTCTACCCGCACCGTGGTGGATATGCTTGACCGCCGGGTTGAAATACCCGCGCGGGTGGAAAGCGCCGCCGTCATTTACGGGGTGGCAACCAACTTAATGCTGCCCCTTGGGCTGGCAGACAGGCTGGTGGCCATCAACGCCACGTGGGGCATTTTAGGCGAGGTAGAGCCGGCGCTGAAGGAGCTGCCCACCGTGGGGCAAGGCTCGGTTGATTTAGAAAAGCTGGCGCAAATTAACCCCGATGTTTTTATTCATCGCGGCAACGACCAACGCACCATCGACGCCGTAAGCGGCCTTGGCATTCCCGTTGTTGCCATCCAGCCGGAAACAACGGAGCAAATTCTGGAAACATACTTGTTGCTGGGCAACGTTTTCAGCGTTGAAGAACGGGCACAGCAGGTGGTAAATTATTATAACGATAAGGTACAATTTGCCAAAGACCTAGTTGCCGAGATACCGCAAGAAAAGCGCCCCACCGCCATTATGATGGGCAGCGAGCTTGGCAAAGTGGCGGGTAGCGACATGTTGCAATCCGCCATGATTGAAGCGGCGGGCGGCGTTAACATGGCGGCAGACATTCGCACCGGGCAGACGTGGCCGATGGTTGGCACCGAGCAAATTTTCAGCTGGGACCCCGACTTTATCTTCTGCACCAACGGCAAATCGTCCGATTACACGCCGGAGAGTTTGTTGCAAGACCCCGTGTGGGATGAAATGACAGCGATAGAAAACAACCGTATTTACAAAATGCCAAGCGAAGTGGACTCGTGGGAGTTCCCCGGGCTTGCCACCAGCCTTGGCTTTTTGTGGATGCTGCACCAAATGTACCCTGAATTATACGGCGAAGAGGCTTTCTTGGCCGAAGTGGACGCTTATTATGAATTTGCCTACGGCAAAACCTTTGAAAGGGAGTTTCTGGGCTATTGAGTAATTTAGAGCTACAAGCGGCGCAACAACGTGAGCTGTCACGCCGCAACAAGAAAAAATCAACGGTGGTGCTCATCACGTTGTTTATACTGTTGGTGGTTGCCTTTTACGCCGCTATGGGGCTTGGCAAATACGAGGTTTCCCCCATCGAGAGTTTGCGCATTTTGCTCGGCAAACGGGACGGGGTAGACGCCATGGCGCTGAACGTTGTTTTCGGCCTGCGTTTGCCACGTATTTTAGCCTCTATGGTATGCGGCGCGGCGCTGGCCATGTCTGGCGCCACCTATCAAGGGGTTTTTAAAAACCCCCTCATATCGCCGGACTTTTTAGGCGTAACGCAGGGTGCCTGCGTTGGTGCCGCCATCGGCATTTTACTGGGGCTCGGCAGCGCCAGCACCCAACTCTTCGCCTTTATGGGCGGGCTTGCGGCAGTGCTTCTGGCGCTGGCTATACCGTTTTTAATGCGCAGCCGCTCCAACTTGATGTTGGTGCTTTCCGGCATCATTGTTGGCGGGGCGATGTCTTCCATTCTCGGCTTTTTAAAATACATTGCCGACCCGATGACGCAGCTTGCCTCTATTACCTATTGGCAAATGGGCAGCTTTGCCTATGTGGAGATGGCGCAATTGTTGAAAATAATGCCGCTTATGGTACTTTCCGGCGTACTGCTTGCCGGCATGTCTTGGCGCATAGATATTCTTTCGCTGGGCGAGCAAGAAGCCCACACGCTGGGCACCAACGTGGGGCTGATACGCAATATTTCCATTGTTTGCGCCACCTTTTTAACCGCCTCGGCGGTGTGCATCTCCGGCAGCATTGGCTGGGTGGGGCTGGTTATCCCCCACTTTGCACGGCTGCTGGTGGGCAGCAGTTACACTAAACTGGTGCCCGGCTCGTGCCTTATGGGGGCACTTTTTATGCTGGTGGTAGACACCGTTACGCGGCTGTTCGGCCCGGCGGAGATGCCCATCAGCATATTAACCGGCCTTATCGGTGCGCCCTTTTACGCATGGCTTTTATACAAACGCCGCAACACGGTACAGTAGGTGCTATCTATGAAATTACTCTATGAAATTCGCGGCGCCACCTTCCGCTACCCACAAAGCGACATTGATGTTTTGGTAGACATAAATCTCGACCTATACGCCGGGCAGATACTGTGTATTTTAGGCGCCAACGGCGCCGGCAAAAGCACGCTGTTAAACTGCATGGCGGCGCTTGAAAAACCCCAAAAAGGCGAATTTTTACTCGGCGGAGAGCCGCTGCACAGGCAGTCCCCCCAGCAGGTGGCAAAAATGATAGGCTACGTACAGCAAACCAACGAGCCGGCTTTCTCGTACCCTGTTTACCAATATGTGATGATGGGGCGGGCGCCCCATGTGCGCTTTTTTTCAAAACCCAGCCAAGCCGATGAAGACATTGTCTGGCAGGCGCTTGAAGAATTGGACCTTCTGCATTTAGCCAACCGCCCCTATACCGACATCAGCGGCGGCGAGCGGCAAAAGTGTGTTATCGCCCGCGCGCTGGTGCAACGCCCCCGTATATTGCTTTTTGACGAACCCACCGCCCACTTGGATTACGGCAACCAAGCGCAAATTTTACACCTTATAAAAAGCTTGTCACAGCAGGGCTACGCCGTGGTGATGACAACGCACAACCCCGACCACGCCCTGCTTTTAAACGACCAAGTAGCCATTTTAAACAGCGACGGACGTCTGCGCCAAGGCGGCGTTTCGGACATTTTAGACGAGCCGACGCTGCAGCAAATGTACAACACCGATTTACGCCTGCTTTATATTGAAGAGATAAACCGCAACGCCTGTCTGTTGGCAGACATTCCCACCCCCAAGGAGGAAAACCCGTTATGAAATACCCCCGCTTGCTGAAGCTTTTTGTAACCACACTGATGCTGCTTTCATTGGTGGCGTGCGGCGCCACACCGCCACCGAGTACACCGCCCACATCCGGCGCCATTTCCACCGCCACCGACGACGAAGACTATCGGTTCTTTGTCGATAATTTTGGCGCCATCACCGATGATGTAGGCGCTTATTATGACAATTACGATGATTTTTACGGCTTGCTTTTGGAAATGCAGGCCCGCGGCGACATTCCTTACGAAGATAAGCTGGTGGCAGAGGGCGACGTAACGGTGCCTTTTTCCGTTGAAATTGACGGCAAAGTCTTTTCCAACGCCGAGGCG
>CAYZSR010000046.1:0-11558 GCA_964479715.1 uncultured Oscillospiraceae bacterium
CGATGCCGGGCAGCAGCAGCGTCGTCAGCACACTGTGTTCCAGCACTTCGGCAAGGTCGTGCGAGATAAAGATAATGGTGCGCCCGTCTTCTTTAATGCGGTGCATTTGTGTGTAGAGCGCGTCGCGCCCTTCTTGGCTAAGCGCCGTTGTGGTTTCGTCGATAACAACCACCTTCGGCTTAAAATAAGTGGCTTTTACAATTTCAACCAATTTGCGGTCTTCAAAGCTGTACAGGTCAATCATGGCGGTGGCGCGAATGTGATTAAAACCGTACTCGTTAAGCAATTTTTGCGCTTTGCGGTTCATCGCGCCGGTGTTTTTAAAACCGCACCGTGTAAACTTGTCTTCCCCGCCAAGGAAAATGTTTTCCGCTACGGTTAGCCCCGGCAGCGTGCCCATTTCTTGCACAATCATGGTAATGCCGTGGCGGTTGGCGTCTACCAGACTATCCACTTCTATTCTCTCGCCATCTAAAACAAAGTGGCCCGATGTTAATGGGTGAATGCCACAAAGGACGGAGCAATAAGTGCTTTTACCGGAGCCGTTCTCCCCTATCAAACCGTGTATTTCACCGGTGGCAAAAGACATCGACGCGTCGTTTACAGCCAATGTGGTATCAAAATGTTTTGAAACTTTTTCGCTATATAATATTTCTTTTCCCATTGTTGCTCCCCTCACTTAACAACTTGGCCTTGTTTGCCGCGGTTGGTTAACGCTACAATGGCAAGCAATACAGCGCCGGTGGCAAACGAGTTAATGGTTGTTGGTACGTCTAGCGCAACAAGGCCATTAAAGATAAGCGTAATAATAAATTCGCCAATAACGATAGCCGTTACCGGACAGTTGTACTTTTTAAAAGCAACACCGAAAAAGGTGCCCATCAGCGGCTTAAAGTTTCTATCCATAGACGACATACCGGTTACCGCCTGCATACCGCTGCCGTAGCTAACGGTTAGCAGCGCCATAATGCCAACAAAAAAGTGAAGCAGAACAAACCCAATAAACTTATATTTTTCAACGTTGACGCCCATCGTTTTAGCAACGTACTCGTTAGAGCCGATGGCGTTCGTGTAGGTGCCAATTTTAGTGTATCGCAGTAAAAACGCCATCAAGAAAAAGGCGCCAAATGCGATAATGTAGTTCCAAGGCGCGCGGTTAAAGACCAGCATGTTTGCCGGTAATTTACCCGGGTTGACGTACGGGTCTTGCCCGATAACATAGTTGGCTACACTTTCCAGCACCAACATCAGGCCGACCGTAACAATCATCGACGGAATTTTAAGCTTGGAGTATAAAACCCCGTTAAAAACACCGATGAGGGTGGCGGTAACAAGGCAACCGATGATAAGCCCCGGCAGCCCCATAGTGCGAGACAGCAACACCCCGACAACGGCTGATAAAACAACGTTGGCGCCGACGGAAAAGTCGAACAGGCCCATCACAACAATAAAGTAAAGGCCGCAACCACCAACGGCGTATTGAATGCTTGTTTGCAAATACCCAACCATCAGGCTGGAGGTGCCAAAGTTATGTGGCGCCAGTATTTTGAAAAAAGCCCATACAACAGCCGCCATGATTACAAGCAGTGTAACGCCATAAAACCGATTGGTTTTAAATTTATTTATTTTCTCGTTCATAATATCACCCAATCACAACAGCCTTTTGCACAGCACGTGCAGGCAAATTATTTATAGTATGGGTCTGCCTACAAATAGACAGACCCATAGATTCCGTTTTAATGTTTTGCTTAGCCGTGGCGTGCTTCAACGTCTTCAATAGAGAGCGACGCGGCTGTTTCGTTTAGTTCTTCAAAGCTCATTTCTGTCATGGCAACTAATTCTTCGTCGGTGTACGGCAGCGCGTCTGCAAAATATTTTGCATAAGCGGCGTAGTCTTCAGGAGAGGCAACATACATATACGGGAATACAATTTCATAGAAATCGTCCGTGGGCACATCATAATTGCCAACAATGGCGTTGTAAACCATCATAAAGGCAAACAGTGGGTCGGCATAGTGGCCGCCAGATTCAGCAGACATACCGCCGGTTGCCAGTTGTTCGTCAAGGTCAGGCAAGAAGTCGGTCGAGACCACTTGAATGTCACCTTTTAAGCCAAGCGAGTCAATCGCTGCGATGGAACCAACCAGCGTGTCGCCCCCGCCGCCAGCAACGATTAATGCGTCGATGTCTGGGTTGGCGTTGATGATGGCTTCGGTGGTTGCACGGCCGGTGTCAGAGGTGGTGCCGCCGTATTGAGGCTCAAGCAGTTCAGCTTGGTCGTCCGGGTTGGCTTCGTTCCACTCTTCAATACCTAATTGGTAGCCTTCCCAACGGGCTAAGAAAGTGGCGTCGCCAGCTTCCCAGCCTTCAAGGGCGATTTTGCGTGCGTCTTTTTCGCAAAGAATTTCAACTAATCTTGCGCCGTTTTCAACTTCGTCTTCGTGCACAGTGCCTACATAATAAGGAGACTCTTGCGCAAGGGCGAATTCGGCCGGGTTTTCTTCTTCGTCAATAACGCGGAAAAATTGCGATACATACATTTCGTTTTCGTTGCAGGTGTTGATAACCGAGGTCATTTCAGCGGAGGCAGAGTTGCAAATGATAATGCCATCGCAACCGGCTGCGGCCAGCGTTTCGGCCGAGTCTGTCACTTGTTCTGAAATGTGGTTTTGGTCAACGTACATAATTTCTACGCCTAAAGCGTCTGATGCCGCATCTAAAATGCGCTTGCATTGGCTGCCCAGCGTATCGGTTGAGCTCCAAATGGAGATACCGATTAAGACATCTTCGTCATTTTTTGCCACGGGATCCGATGCCCCGGAACCGGCAGCGGGTGCGCCGCCACAGGCCACAAGGCCAAGGGCCATAACAAGTACTAGTACTACTGCTAAAAACCTTTTCATACAATTCTCCTTTTTGCATTCGTGTGTTTGCTTCCTATTATTTCTAGGCGCGGTTAAACGCACCTTTGAAACCCCTTTAAGACGGAAAACATTACGAAAGACAGCGGGTACGGGCTGCGCTAAACAATTTTTCACCAATGACTAAGCTTTCATATAAATATTTAGTATAAATTTACTTAAGTTTTTGGTCTCACTCATTTTATACAATGAAATCGGCGTATGTGTCAAGAAAAAGCAGCCAATAGTCGAGATTTTGGATGGTTGCACAGATAAAATAATAAAACTTGTGGGCTTTTACTGTTGAAAAATGATTATTCCTTACAAAATAGTTTAGAGATTTTCTCTAAATAATTTAGACCGGTACTCTTTTGGGTAAAAAAAATGTTTTTTCCACAACAAATGGCTTGTAGAAAAAACATGGCTGTTACTATTACTTATAGATAGGCAGATGCTTTGCTCATTCACCGCCCGGTTAAGCGCTTTATCACGCTAAGCTCCGGTGCGCGCCTTTTATAGCACGTGGTAAAATCCACCTGGTTAGTTGCCGCCGTTTTCTTTATACTCGGCAACGCTTTCGCGCTCAATCATATGGGTGGAGATGGTTACCCGACAAACACCCAGTTCTTTATTGCTTAAAAAGTATGCCTCCCCCACAATGCGCTCGTTTAAAATTTCCATAGCGGCGGTACCCATCTGGGTTTTCATAACGCGGATGGTGGTTAAAGTGGGGTCTACCATGGTGCAGATGGGCATATCGTCATACCCGGCGATGGAAACATCTTGAGGAATGCGGTACCCCTGCGCCTTAAGCGCACGGATGGACGCAGCGGCAATAATGTCGTTGTCTGCAAAATACGCACTTAGCGGTTTGCCGCCTTGCTTTAACCACTCGTTCATGTTGTCAAAAGCGTCTTCAGAGGCAATGCCCACTTCCACCGTCTGCAGCGGAATAGAAGCGCTAACGCCCCCCTCTTTGCGTGCCTTGCGCACGCCGCGCTCACGCTCATCAAAGTTGTCTATGCGGTCTTTAGAGCGCAGGTAGCCAACGTCTGGGTGCCCTTTTTCAAGCAGGTAGCTGGCCGCTTTGAAAGCGCCCTGCACCCCGTCTGAAACAACGCAGTCCACATCGCAAAGTGTGGTTGCGTTGTCTACTAAAACAATAGGCAGCCGCACTTTGCCAAGCCCATACTGGTTGGCTTTTTTGATGTGTCGGTCGGTAATTTCTGTCGCCAATACAATAATACCTGAAACATCTTTACAGGCGGCAGCAATTTGCTCTTCCCAGTTGCCGGAAGAATAAAAATAGCTGATGATAACGTTGTAGTTGTGTTCCTTCGCCTTTTCTTCGATGCCCCGTAAAATAATAGAATAGAAAGAGGTTTCTTTAACCGTTGCGCCGTCTTCTAAAAAGATAACGTAACGAATGTTCTGGGTGGTGCCGGGTGCGGGCGGTTTGTTTATGGCGTAGCCCATGCGGGTTGCCGCAGCCAGTACCTTTTCCCGTGTTTCGTCGCTTACACCTGCCTTACCGTTAATGGCAAGGGATACGGAAGAAGGGGATATACCCAGCTTTTCCGCAATGTCTTTTGCCGTTACTTTCATGTTATGCTCTCCTACCTATTATTTTAATGCCGTATGGCACTGGTTCGTTATATTTTGATATATATGCATTGAATAGTGTATTTATGCTTATAGTATACGCAATTACAAGGGACAAATCAATAGTAATTCAACAATTTACTAAATTTCTTTCAATATTTAGTTGCAGTTGTCGAGTTTTTGCGCTATTATTGTTTTGACAAAGGCAAAACAAAGCTAAACTATAACTCTATTTCAGCGCCCGCCATCTTGTTTCACAGCAAAAAAGGTGATTTTCCCTCTTTGTGGCTGGCGCCCACTGTTGTGAGGGGTTACAAACCCTCCATTAAACGGGTCTGTTCGCGCGAACACAACCTAGTAAAACATACCTTGCTCGATAATACAAGTGCACCGTATAGCGCCGATATATTCACAGTGATGTAACTTTTAAAATTATTTTTGCTGAACACACCACATTAAAATAGACACTAAATATTTTTAGGCTTTTAAATAAGAATAAGAAGACTATGCATCTAGAGTGGTATAAGCTAGCAAAGAAATATTTACAATTAAGTTAACTTTCACTGCATAATTTATAAATATTTAGAGCAATCTCTCCAAGCTGTTTTTGATATAATATCCGCTTTTGTGTGGCAAGGACAGCAGTGTGTTGCCCTTATATAAAATAGACCCATAAAAGCGCACCCCTGCCCCCATCCACAGCGCCGCTGTGTAAAAACAAATCACACCCACCTGGCAGCGCCTTTTGCTCACCCCGCAGGCGGCGCCCGTTGTGCCAAATTGCTTAATACTTTTATTGCTTTGATGTTCCATGGTGCATTGCAAAAGAGACGTTTTATTAATCCATTACAGGCGGGCAAAGTAAGGGCATTTTTTCGTTCTTCTCTTCACCCAAGCACAGCCGACCCAGCGGCAAACCTTGCCCCACGGCAGCTCACGCCAATTCCTGCGCGCGGGGCTTGTAATACCTTAAACAACCTTTTGCTGCGCACCCTTCTTAGAGATTCCGTTCAAAATGATAGAGACTACCATTTAACCCGCCGCACTTAAATATTTGACAGGAGGGCTACCTATGCCAACTACCAATGAAAACAAACCGCTGCCGAAAAACCAATACCTTGGGATAGAGCTTGGTTCCACCCGTATTAAATCAGTTTTAATCGGAGAGGATTTTCAGCTGATTGCCGAGGGCAACCACCAGTGGGAAAACCGCCTTGAAGACGGTTACTGGGTCTATTCTTTAGAAGACGTTTGGCAGGGTGTGCAACACAGCGTTGCTGAACTTTCTGCCGATATGCAAAGCCGTTACGGCACACCGCTTACCCGGGTAAACGGCGTTGGCGTCTCCGCCATGATGCATGGCTACCTTGCCTTTGATAAAAACGACGACTTGCTGGTGCCGTTCCGCACGTGGCGCAACACCACAACGGAGCAAGCCGCCAAGGCGCTGACGCAGCTGTTTTCCTTTAACATCCCCCAGCGGTGGAGCGTTGCCCATCTTTACCAAGCTGTTTTAAACCAAGAATCCCACGTTGAAAAGGTGGCTTTTTTAACCACGCTGGCAGGGTATGTGCACTGGCAACTAACCGGTGAAAAGGTGCTTGGTGTGGGCGATGCCTCCGGGGTTTTCCCTATCGACAGCGAAAGCAACAGCTACCACGCCGGCATGTTGCAACAATTTGATGATCTGGTTGAAGAACGCCGCCTGCCTTGGCGGCTTGAAGATATTTTACCGTCCGTTTTAAACGCCGGTGACAACGCCGGTACGCTAACTGAAAAAGGCGCCCGCCTGCTGGACCCCACCGGCACGCTACAACCCGGCGCCGCAGTTTGCCCGCCTGAAGGCGATGCCGGCACAGGTATGGTGGCCACCAACAGCATCACCGAGCGCACCGGCAACGTTTCCGCCGGCACTTCTATCTTTGCCATGGTGGTTCTTGAAAAACCGCTGGCTGATGTACACATGGAAATAGATATTGTTACAACGCCAGACGGCAAACCGGTGGCAATGGTGCACTGCAACAACTGCACCTCTGACATTGACGCGTGGATAGCGCTTTTCAAGGAACTGTACGCCGCCACCGACACGCCCATCAAAACCTCTGCGCTGTATGATGCCTTTTATCACCAAGCGCTGAAGGGCGAAACAGACGGCGGGGGCTTGCTGTCTTACAACTATTTATCAGGTGAGCCCATCACTCATTTGGACGAAGGCCGTCCACTGCTGGTTCGCCAGCCGGACAGCCGCCTGTCTTTTGCCAATTTTGCCCGCACGTTACTTCTCTCTACCATGACAACGCTTAAAATAGGCATGGGTATTCTAACCGACGAAGAAGGGGTACGCCTTGATCAAATACAGGGGCACGGCGGCCTGTTTAAAACAAAAGATGTTGGCCAGCAACTGATGGCAGGCGCGCTGAATGTGCCCGTTTCAGTTATGGATTCCGCCGCTGAGGGCGGCGCTTGGGGCATCGCTATTTTAGCCGCCTACCGTGCCAATCGGCAAAAAGGCGAAAGCCTAACACAGTATTTAAATGACAACGTATTTGCCGCCCAAAAAACACACATTATCAAACCACAAGCAAACGACGTTGAGGGTTTCGGGCGCTATCTTAAACGCTTTAAAAAAGGGTTGGAGGTTGAAAAAACCGCCGTTCAATTGCTGGATTATTAAACGGCGGCAGTACACCCTACGCCGCCATTATCGAGCTAAAAACCACCACGCTTTGCTGTAGTTAAGAAGGGAGAAGTACGATGAAAACACTTAAAGAACAGGTTTTTGAGGCAAATTTAATGCTTCCCAAACATGAGCTTATCACCTTTACTTGGGGCAACGTCAGCGCGGTAGACCGCGCCAAAGGCGTTGTTGCCATTAAACCAAGCGGTGTTGAATACAGCACCATGAAAGTGAACGATATTGTCGTTGTTGATTTGCAAACAGGCGAAGTAATAGAGGGAAACTATCGCCCCTCGTCAGACACGCCAACCCATTTAGAACTGTACCGCCAATTTGAAGAGGTGGGCGGCATTGTACACACGCACAGCCGCTGGGCCACCATATACGCCCAGGCGCACCGCTCCATTCCCGCTTTGGGCACCACCCACGGCGACTATTTTTACGGGGCTATCCCCTGCACCCGCCTGATGACGGCAGAAGAAATCGCCGGCGACTATGAGCTTGAAACGGGCAAGGTTATTGTTGAAACATTCAATGACCTTGCACCGTTAGAAATTCCCGCTGTTTTGGTGGCAAGCCACGGTCCCTTCACTTGGGGTGCCGACGCAAACGACGCGGTGCACAACGCCGTTGTTTTGGAAGAACTTGCCTTTATGGCATGGCACAACCAAATGGCACAGCCAGACATTCAGCCGATGCCGCAAAACTTGCTGGACAAGCACTACCTTAGAAAGCACGGGAAAGACGCCTATTACGGGCAAGATTAGTTTTCGGCTGAGCTGATACAGCCCCTCCAAAAAATAAGGGCGCATTAATTTATCTGTTATAAAGCGCCGAATAGGGTAAACCAATGCAGACATTTCACATAAAATGTCTGCATTTTATTTTGAAGCTCTGTACGATTATGTATATTACGCTGATACATCAATTTTAGACCACCACTCATCACCCGCTTTTTATTGAAACACCACACTCACCGCGGCGGGATTGCGCGCCCAGCGCTCACTAAAAAACACTCGGGAAGTAGCTAATTAATAATTATAAACCGGCTTTGGCGGCACAGCTAAAGCACCACAATTTCAGCTGAACAAACGTATCTTTAGATAATAATTTTCGTTTCGCCATTGGTGCAGCACGGTGCAGGGGATAGAATACTAACACTCTTCTTTTCCCCCACACCCTTATATCAGACATCTTAAAAATAAAGAACGCCCCATGCAAAGCACGGGGCGTTTTCTTATCACTTGGGTTTGCAACTGAGGGGTTAAACTGTCGGTACGGTTTATACCGTTATTTTGCCGCGTTATTTCAGTTCTTTCAGCGTTTCTTCAATAATGTTTTGGTTGCCAGTTAAGGTAGCAAGCATCAATTTATAGACGCTGTCCCCTTCGCTGATAAATTTTTCTTTAACGGCGGTGGCGCTTAATTCGTCGGGCATATACAGCGCCATTGAAAAGAGAATGCCACTTTCATCTTCAATGTAGCAACGCACCTCAAAGCCACCGTCTTTTTTGACGATGTCGCTTTTATGCACGGCGGCTTTGGCGGCGTAATGCTGCGCCTGAATAACGCCGCGCACGGCGGTGTCTCGCACCGAGCGTGGCACGTCGGCGGCGAGTGTGTCCGCCACGGTGCGCCCCGCCTCGGTAATCAGGTAACCGTCGGCGGTGTCTTGCACCAGCCCCGCTGTTACCACCTGCGCCAAGCTATCTGCCATTACAAAATAATTCACCAGTTCTTCGCCCAGCAGGACTTCTTCCAACTGTTGGCGTGTAACGGCGGTGTCTATTTTGTCTAACATGTAGCAAATTAATATACGAATTTCTTGGGAAGACGTTAAACCTCCCGGCTTAACGCCCTCGTAAAAAAAAGAGTTTGTCAACTCGTTAACCCCCAGCGTTTTAACATTTAAGCGGTGCGGTCATAGGCGCAGACGTCACAATCGGCGGCAATGGCTGTGTCTACCACAGCAATCACCTGCAGCCCACGCTCGTCTTTGCCGTTAAAGGTGCCTTTGTAAAAGACGGTGATTTTATCGCCCGGCACGCCGTCGCCCATGTCTGATAAATCGGCGTCGGTAACGGTAAACTCAATAATCTCTCCATCGGTGCGAAGATAAATCTTGTCGGCTTGTTGCTCTTCCAGCGTGCCCGCCACACTGCCATAACCGCTTGGCAGCTCAGAGCCGCTAGCGGCTGGCCTCATCTGGTAGACGGTTACCCCGCTAGTGGATTGCAGCACTTTGTCAGCCGGTTTTGAGTGGTCCGGCTCGGTGCCGCATGCGGCAAACAAAGCCACCAGCACCAGTACCGACAGCGTAAGCAAAAGAATAGGTTTACGTTTCATGGCTCTCTCCTAACTTTAGGTTACAGGCTGTTTTCGTCGGTTCGGATAACGGTTGCGATGCGCCCGCCCCCCACCACCAAGTCGCCGTCGTAAAAAACGCCGTGCTGCCCCGGTGTGGCGGCGGCTTGCACCGCATCAAATAAGAAAACCACGGTGCCATCACTTTCATTATGAAGGGTACCACTCAGCACGCTGCCGGCGCTGCGTATTTTAACGCCGTACTGTGTGCCGTTTTGCAACCCTTCGGGCGGGGTGGCTACCACCTCGTCCAGCGTAATGCCTCGCACCGTTTTTACGCCTTTGCGGCGCAACGTAATGGTGCCGTTCGGCTTAATGGCGTCAACATAAAGTGGCTCGCCAAAAGAAATGCCAAGGCCTTTGCGCTGGCCAACGGTGTAGTGCATAATGCCTTTGTGGCTGCCTAAATCTTGCCCGTCGGGGCCGATAAAGCGCCCTTTGGGCGACGTGTAGCCACGCTCTTCTATGTATTTTGCGTAGTCGTCATCAGGGATAAAGCAAATTTCTTGGCTGTCCGGCCGGTCGGCGCTGGAGAGGTGGTAGTCACGGGCAAGCGCCCGCACCTGCTCCTTGGAAAATTGCCCCAGCGGCAGGATAAGCCGCCGCAACAGCGGCTGCCCCAAACGGTAAAGCATGTAGCTTTGGTCTCTTTGGCGGCTGGCGGCTTTAGTGATGTAAAAGCTGCCGTCCCGCTCTGTTACCGTGGCGTAATGCCCGGTGGCCACATAGTGTATGCCAAGCCTGTCTGCGTGTGCCGCCAGCTGGTTAAATTTAACCATGGGGTTGCAGATAATGCAGGGGTTGGGTGTTTGCGCGTTGGTGTAGGCGGCGCAAAAAGGATGAATGACCATTTCTTCAAAAGCGTCGCCGCAATCAACCACATCAAGGGTTACGCCTAAATCTTGCGCCACGCGGCGGGCGTCTTTAATTTCACCGTCGTGCGCGGGCGAAAAACGCAGCACCAAGCCGCGCACCTCGTAGCCTTGCTGCTGAAGCAGCTTGCACGCCACCGATGAATCCACCCCGCCTGAAAGGGCTAAAAGCACCTGTTTTTGTTGGCTCATATCACTCTGTCCCGCTGGCGTAATACTCTGCCGCAGACGATGCCATGCCATCGCAGCGTTCGTTTTCAGGATGCCCTTGGTGCCCACGCACCCAGCGGTATTCCATTTTATGCTGGTCGGTCAAATCAAGCAGACGCTCCCACAAATCGGCGTTCAGCGCCTTTTCTTTTTTGTTGCGCATCCAGTTGTTGGCGCGCCAATTGCTTGCCCAGCCTTTTTGCAGGCCGTCTAAAACATATTTAGAGTCGCTCGTAACAATCACGTTGCACGGCTCTTTCAGCTGTTCCAAAGCGCGTATCAGCCCCATCATTTCCATGCGGTTGTTGGTGGTGCTGGATTCACCGCCCCATATTTCTTTTTCGTGCTCGTTATACCGTAAAATGGCGCCCCAGCCACCCGGGCCGGGGTTGCCTTTGCAGGCACCATCGGTGTATATATAAACTGTTTTTAAAGGTTTTTGCATAGTGTCTGTGTATCCTATCTATCTTAAAATGGTTGGCTCGGGCTGTGCGGCAGGCGCCGTGTTTGCACCGCCGCCCGCACAGCGGTAACCGCTTAAGCGATGGGTTGCATTAAAGCGGTTACGTTGGTTTATTATTGTATTATTTACAGGCTACCGTCCGTTTTCTTCTTGGCTTTGTTTTTCAAGCAGTTTTTTCAATTCTTCCATAAAGGTGTTGACATCGCTAAATTGACGATAAACCGACGCAAAGCGTACATACGCCACCTCGTCAATTTCTTTTAGGCTTTGCATAGCCAGTTCACCAATATCAATGGAAGAAATTTCACGCTCGTAGTCGCTAAGCAGTTTTTGCTCTATTTCGTCCACCACTTCTTCAAGCATATCCAACGTAACGGGACGCTTGTAGCTGGCGCGCATTAAGCCGCTAAGCAGCTTGTCTCTATCAAAAGCTTCACGGCTTTTGTCTTTTTTAATGACCATTAACGGTA
>CAYZSR010000047.1:0-11492 GCA_964479715.1 uncultured Oscillospiraceae bacterium
ACGTTGTGTCGCGCACCTTTTTCGGGCACGAGGTATCGATACCGCCCGTGTGGTTCTCACCGATGGAAAAACCGATGTTGCTGTTGATGTTCTCGCTGGGTATCGGGCTGATACACCTCACCGCCGGATACATTATGAACGGCGTTACCAGCTACCGCAACGGCGACTACGCCGGCATTATTTACGACTGTGTTTTCGCCATTGTGGCGTGGTATCCGTTGGTGGTTATCTTAATGGGCAGCACCATGTTTGAAAGCATGGCCGGCTTTAAGTTGAACCTGCCCGCTTATGTAACACCCCTTTGCCTTGCCATAACCGCCGTTGGCGTTATCGGCACACTTTTAACCAGCGGGCGTGAAAGCCCCGCATGGAGTACCCGCCTTTTGAAGGGGCTGTACGGTGTGTACGATTTAATGTCCGGCTGGCTGGGCGACATTTTGTCTTACTCGCGCTTGCTTGCGCTGGGGCTTGCCACCGGCGTGGTAGCCAGCGTTATGAACCAGCTTGGCTCGATGGTGGGCGGCGGCGTCGTTGGCGCGCTGGTCTTCATCGTGGTGTTTATTGCCGGGCAGGGCATGAACTTCGGCATTAACATACTGGGTGCTTACGTGCACTCCAACCGGTTGGAATACGTTGAGTTTTTTGGCAAATTCTATGAGGGCGGCGGACGTAAGTTTGAGCCCTTTGGAATACATACAGAACATTACAAAATTATCGAGGAGGATACTTCAAAATGACTTTTTCAGAATTACTAACAGGAATGGGACCGTTTTTTGCGGTGCTGGGTATGGCACTGGCCACACTGATGCCGGGCATGGGCTCTGCTAAAGGTGTTGGCATGACGGGGCAATCGGCCGCCGCCGTTATAACCGAAGACCCCGACCAATTTGGTAAAGTGCTTGTGCTGCAACTGCTGCCGGGTACCCAAGGTATTTACGGTATGCTTATCGGCTTTATCTGCATGATTAACATTGGTATTATGGGCGGCACCGCCGAGATGAGCCTGGTTAAAGGCCTGGCTTACCTGTGCGCCTGCCTGCCAATTGCTTTTGTTGGCTATTTTTCAGCCAGTCACCAAGCCAAAACATCCATTGCTTCCATAAACGTAGTGGCCAAGCGCCCAGACGAATTTGGCCGTGCCATGTTGTTCCCGGTTATGGTTGAAACCTACGCCATTTTGGCTTTGCTGATTAGCTTGCTGGCCGTTGTTAACGTGGGTAACATGCCAATTTAATGGGAGCCTGTTGCCTTTATAAAAAGGAGGGCCTTCATTGAGTGGTCTGGATAAAATTTTAAATGAAATTCGCACCGCCGCCTCAGCCGAAGCGGGCGATATTGTGAAACAAGCTCAGCAAAAGGCAGACAGCCTTTTGGATGAAGCACAGGCTGAAGCAGACGCCCAAGCGGCGGCGCTGTCTAAAGAAACAGACAGACAGATAGCCGAGATTGAAAGCGGGCGTGTGTCAGCGTTGCAGCTGCAAAAGCGGCAAAAAACGCTGGAAACAAAACAGCAACTGCTGGCTGAAACGCTTGAAAAAGCACGCCGCAGTTTGTACGATTTACCAACCGAAGACTACGCCGCCCTTTTGGTACGGCTGGCAGCCACCCACGCCCAACCGGGCGAAGGCGTTATGCTGCTGAACCAACAAGACCAAGAGCGGCTGCCGGCGTCTTTTGTAAAACAAGTGAACGAGCCGCTGCCGCAAGGTACGGCCATTACAATGGCAAGCAAAACCCGCCCTATCGACGGTGGCTTTGTGCTGCAATACGGCGACATCGAAATCAACTGCTCGTTTGAGGCGATTTTTGATGCCAACAAAGACGATTTTACCGACACAATTCAAGGGATACTGTTCCCGTAAAGGGGACGCTACCGCGCGAATTGTCACAGTCGAAAGGAGGCGGGCCACATGGCCAAAGAACAATATATCTATGCCGTAACACGGGTGCACACCCAAGAAACCGGCCTGCTTAGCCAGACGGATATAGACCAGCTGTTGGCCGCCACCGATGTGGGCGATATATACCGCCTATTAGGCGACAAAGGCTGGGCAACGACCGACCTTTCTGTCTACGAGCCGGACGCTTTAATCCAAGCTGAAACGGACAAAACGTGGGGCTTGATTGAAGAACTTATCGGCGACGTCAGCGAGTTTGACGTCTTCCGCTACGGCAACGATTTTCACAACTTAAAAGCCGCCATCAAGTTGGCGTACACAGCGTACGACAAAGACGACCGCGAGCGCTTTTTTGCGCACGGCGGCACCGTTGACGTTGAGACGATTGTACAGGCGGTTGAAGAACGGGATTTCTCGGCGCTGTCTGCCGACATGCAGACCGCCGGTGAAGAAGCGTACGAAGTGCTGGCACACACCGGCAACGGGCAGCTGTGCGACATGGTGATTGACCGTGCCGCGCTGATTGCCATTGACCGCGCCGGCAAAGAAACCGACAGCGAACTGCTGCGTCGGTACGCGCAAATCACCGTTGATTCAGCCAACATCAAAGCGGCGGTACGTTGCCGCCGTATGGGCAAAGACAAAGCCTTTATAGAGCGCGCGGTGGCACCGGCGGGCACGCTGAACAGCGCCGCCTTGATAGACGCCGCCGCTGACAGTATAGAGGCTATTTACAGTTTTTTAAGCCGCACCGCCTACGCCGGCGCGGTAGACGCGTTAAAAACATCCATGGCGTCTTTCGAGCGCTGGGGCGACAATCAAATGATAGAGATGATTAAACCGCAGCGGTACAACTATTTCGGCATCGAGCCGCTGGCTGCCTATATTTTGGGGCGCCAAAACGAGATTGCCATGGTGCGCCTGATTATAAGCGCCAAAGTGAACGAGCTGGACAGCGACGTGGTGCGGGAAAGATTGAGGGATATGTATGTATAGTATAGCCGTGATGGGCGACATCGACAGCATTTATGGTTTTGCGTCGGTGGGGCTAGACATCTACCCCGTCGAAGACCCGGCCGAAGCCGGGCGCCAGCTGCGCCAATTGGCAGAAAGCAACTACGCCGTTATTTACATGACCGAGGCGCTGTGCGCACAACTTGAAGAAGAACTAGACCGTTTAAGGGATAAACCGTTGCCCGCCGTGATACCCATTCCTGGGGTAGCGGGCAACACCGGGCTTGGGCTACAACGGGTGAAAAAAAGCGTAGAGCAAGCCATCGGCTCCGACATTATTTTCGGGGACGACTAAGAAGCAATACAAATGTCTACGTTGCCGGCTTGTTAGCAACTTGCTTTGCCGCAAAACCGGCAACCGGCAGCCATTTGGGAAGGACTGGTATAATTCATGAGCAGCAAAGGCACGATTCAAAAAGTATCCGGGCCGCTCGTCATTGCCAAAGGGATGCGCGACGCCAATATGTTTGACTTGGTGCGCGTTTCAGACAGCCGTCTGATGGGTGAGATTATTGAAATCCACGGCGATGAAGCCAGCGTGCAGGTATACGAAGAAACGTCTGGCCTTGGCCCCGGCGAGCCGGTGGTCTCAACCGGTATGCCGATGAGCGTTGAGCTTGGCCCCGGGTTGATAGAAAGTATCTTTGACGGCGTTCAGCGTCCGCTCGACGCCATTAAAAAAATAAGCGGCGACCGTTTAGAGCGGGGCGTTGAAGTACCCAGCCTAGACCGCGATAAAAAATGGCACTTTGTCGCCTCTAAAAAAGTGGGCGACACGGTGCAAGCGGGCGACATTATCGGCAGCGTGCAAGAAACTGAAGTGGTGGACCATAAAATTATGGTGCCGCCCGGCGTTGAAGGCGAGCTGACCGAAATAACCGGCGGCGACTTTACCGTGGCCGACGTGGTTGCCAAAGTGCAAACGCAAAACGGCACCGAAGAGCTAACGCTGATGCAGCGCTGGCCGGTGCGCCAAGGGCGCCCCTACAAACAAAAATTAAGCCCCGATGTGCCGCTGGTAACAGGGCAACGGGTTATCGACTCGTTTTTCCCCATCGCCAAAGGCGGCACCGCCGCCGTACCGGGCCCGTTCGGCTCCGGCAAAACGGTGGTGCAGCACCAGCTGGCAAAATGGGCCGACGCCGACATTGTTGTCTACATCGGCTGCGGCGAGCGGGGCAACGAGATGACCGACGTTTTAATGGAATTCCCCGAGCTGATTGACCCCAACAGCGGGCGCAGCTTGATGGAACGCACCGTTCTTATCGCCAACACCTCCGACATGCCCGTTGCGGCAAGGGAGGCAAGCGTTTACACCGGTATCACCATCGCTGAATATTTCCGCGACATGGGCTATTCGGTGGCGCTGATGGCCGACTCGACGTCGCGCTGGGCTGAAGCCATGCGTGAAATGTCTGGCCGTCTTGAAGAAATGCCCGGCGAAGAAGGCTTCCCCGCTTACCTTGCCAGCCGCCTTGCGCAGTTCTATGAGCGGGCGGGCCGTGTTGTTACACTCGGCGGCGAAGAAAGGGAAGGCGCCCTTTCGGTTATCGGGGCGGTGTCTCCGTCCGGCGGGGACATGTCCGAGCCGGTTACCCAAGCCACGCTGCGTATTGTTAAAGTGTTCTGGGGTCTTGACGACCAACTGGCGTACGCGCGCCATTTCCCCGCCATTAACTGGCTTACCAGCTACTCGCTTTATCTTGACGATATGGGCGAATGGTTTGACAGCCACGTTGAGCGGGACTGGATTGACAAACGGGTGCAGCTGATGGTGCTGTTGCAAGAAGAAAGCGAACTGGAAGAAATTGTGCAGCTGGTGGGTATCGACGCGCTGTCGCCACCCGACCGCCTTAAACTGGAAGCGGCACGCAGCATTCGCGAAGACTTTTTGCACCAAGACGCCTTCCACGATATAGACACTTACACCCCGCTTGAAAAACAGTACCTGATGATGAGCCTCATGCTGGATTATTACCACAGCTGCCAAAAAGCGCTGGAGCAAGAGGTTTCGATAGATGATTTAGTGCGCCTTCCGGTGCGTGAGCTAATCGGCCGCTTTAAGTACGTTGAAATTGACGACGTCAAGGCGGAATACACCAAAGTGGTGGAACAGCTGGGCGCTGAAATTAACGACCTGGTGCAACAAATTAAAGAGGAGGAACTGTAATGCCTAAAGAGTATCGGACTATACAAGAGATTGCAGGCCCTCTCATGATGGTGCGCGGCGTTTCCGACGTCGCCTTTGACGAACTGGGCGAAATTGAACTTGCCAGCGGCGAAACACGCCGCTGCCGTGTGCTTGAAATTGACGGCAGCAACGCGCTGGTACAACTTTTTGAATCGTCCACCGGCATCAACTTAGAACACAGCAAAGTGCGGTTTTTAGGCCGCTCAATGGAACTTGGCGTTTCAGAGGATATGCTGTCCCGTGTTTTTGACGGGCTGGGCCGCCCCATCGACGGCGGGCCGGAAATTTTACCGGAGTTTCGCCGGGACATCAACGGCTTGCCGATGAACCCGTCGGCCCGTGCCTACCCGCAAGAGTTTATTCAAACCGGTGTGTCCGCCATCGACGGGTTGAACACGCTGGTGCGTGGGCAAAAACTGCCCATCTTCTCAGCGTCGGGTTTGCCGCACGCCCAACTGGCGGCGCAAATTGCACGTCAAGCGAAAGTGCGCGGCACCGATGAACAGTTTGCCGTTGTCTTTGTGGCGATGGGCATCACCTTTGAAGAATCGGACTTCTTCATCAAATCGTTTGAAGAATCGGGCGCCATCGACCGCACCGTCATGTTTGTTAACTTGGCGGACGACCCCGCCGTTGAACGCATTGCCACCCCCCGCATGGGGCTGACGGCGGCAGAATATCTGGCGTTTGACAAAGGCATGCATGTGCTGGTTGTTTTAACCGACTTTACCAACTACGCCGACGCGCTGCGTGAAGTGTCTGCGGCACGCAAAGAAGTGCCCGGGCGCCGCGGCTACCCCGGCTATATGTACACCGACTTGGCGGAAATTTATGAGCGGGCCGGCCGGCTGGAAGACAAAAGCGGTTCCATCACCATGATACCGATTTTGTCGATGCCTGAAGACGACAAAACCCACCCCATTCCTGACCTAACCGGCTACATCACCGAGGGGCAGATTATCCTTGAACGGGAACTGCACCACCGCGCGATGCAGCCGCCGATAGACGTATTGCCCAGCCTTTCCCGCCTGAAAGACAAAGGCATTGGCGAGGGCAAAACCCGCAAAGACCACGCCAACACAATGAACCAGCTGTTTGCCGCATACTCTCGCGGTAAAAACGCAAAAGAGCTGATGTTGGTGCTGGGTGAAGCGGCGCTGACGGATATTGACCTGTTGTACGCCCAATTCTCTGACGAGTTTGAGGCGCGCTACGTGAACCAAGGCTACTACACCGACCGCAGCATTGAAGAAACGCTGGATTTAGGGTGGGAGCTGCTGCGCATACTACCACGCAGTGAACTGAAACGTATTAGCGAAGAACTGCTTGATGAGTACTACGACGCAAAATAACAACCCAGGGGGGTAAACAATGGCTAAAAAGCGAATTAACCCCACACGCATGGAGCTCAACCGCTTAAAAGGCAAACATGTTACCGCCGTGCGTGGGCATAAGTTGCTCAAAGACAAGCGGGACGAGCTAATGCGCCAGTTTTTAGAGCTGATCCGACAAAACAAAGAACTGCGTGAAAAGGTGGAAGAGGGGCTGCGTATTTCGGCGCAAAACTTTGCGCTGGCACGCTCTACCATGCAAGACCCGGTGCTGGACACCGCCTTGCTGGCGCCCAGCCAAGAGGTTACCATTGAAGCAAGCGAACGCAACGTGATGAGCGTTATGGTGCCGGTGTTTGACATTAAAACCCGCAGCGCCGACGCAAGCAATATTTATTCTTACGGGCTTAGCTTTACGTCGGGCGACTTGGACAGCGCCGTTAAAAGTTTAGACGACGTACTGCCCGACATGTTGCAGCTGGCTGAAATTGAAAAAAGCTGCCAGCTGATGGCGGACGAAATTGAAAAAACCCGCCGCCGCGTTAACGCTTTGGAATACACCATTATTCCGGACCTTGAAACCAACATCAAATACATCCAGATGAAGCTGGAAGAGCACGAGCGCAGCAACCAAGCGCGTTTGATGAAGGTGAAAGACATGATGCTGGAAGACACCTACCGCTATGAAGAGCGCGCCCGTACACGCGCCGCCGAAGCGGCAGAACCAACGGTACGCAGTGAGTTGGAGCTGTAAATAACCGAACAACACAGCAACCTGTGTGGTTAAAAATAAACCGCCGCCCATCATGGGCGGCGGTTTTGTTTGCGGGTTTTTAAGCAATTTATATTTTTGGAGAGAGCTTTTTATAGAGTGGCGAGTGTTATTTTAAAGCAAGTGACAGAAAACTTTATTTTTGAATTGTCTTTTTTGAAGGGTATGTTTACTGGCGCTAAGGGGCACCTATCAGTCAAGAATTTCTAAGGTTATTGAGCCCTTCAAAGAAGAGCCACCCGTTTTTCGCCATTCGCGAAAATAGATGGGCAGTATTTTTCTCACAAGGTGTTTGTCGCGGAGTATGGAAATTAATATACGCTGAATAAATGAACACTTTTGCCGGCTAGCAGTTAGTGGCGGTTGCTTTAGGAACGCAACAAAAAAGGGCGCTTCCTTTAAGAAGCGCCCTTTGTAAAAAACGAATTATTCGTCTTTCATGTAGTAAAATTCTTTGGCTTGTTCCCATAGCTCATCGCGGAAGTCAGGGTGGGCGATGCTAATCATCGCGCGCACTCTATCTTGCACGCTGCGGGCGTACAGGTCAACGCAGCCGTATTCCGTTACAACGTATTGCACGTCGCTGCGGGAAATGGTAACGTTGGTGCCCGGCGGGAAGGAGAAGGCGATATTGGAGATGGTCTCGCCGTTCAGCTCTCTGGTAGAAGCGAGGCACATAAAGCTTTTGCCGCCTTTAGAGCGGGTGGCGCCACGCACAAAGTCTGTGGAGCCGCCGGTGCAGGCGATAAAGCTGTTACCGATATTTTCTGAGGCGACTTGCCCGGTTAAGTCTACCATGAGGCAGGTGTTAACAGAGATTAAGTTATCTATATTGCCGATGAGGTTCAAATCACAAATGCGGTGTATCGGGCGCAGTTCCACCTGCTCGTTTTGAGCGGTGTAGGTAGACAGCTCTTCACTGCCCAGCGTAAAGCCGCCGTACACTTTTTTGTTGATAACACCTTTTTTCATCAGGTGAACCATCGATTCGGTAATCATTTCGGTAAAGACGCCAAGGTCTTTCTTTTCTTCCAAGCCGTAGCCGATAGCGTTCGCAAGCCCGCCAATACCCAATTGAATGGTGGAGCCGTCGTCTATATGTGGAATAATATAGTCGGCTATTTTTTGGTCAGTATCGGTTACTTCGACGGCGGGAACGTGGATGAAATAGAAACGGTCGTCTATAATGGCGTCCACTTCGCTAACGTGGATTTTTTCATTCTCGCCAAAAGTTTTCGGCATGTCTTCGCAAATTTGAACAATAATTTTGTCGCAGTGCGGCTGCGGAATGCTGTTCATTGCAATGCCGTTGGGCCCGTGCCACATGTAGCCGTCTTCGTCCATCGGGCTAACGCCAATGGCCAATACGTTTACTTTGGCAACGTGCTCTATATAATGGGGCAGTTTAGAGAAAGGAACCGAGTTAAACTCCATCTCACCTTGTTTCAGGTAGTTTCTTTCCCACGGTGGCATTAAAAAGAAAGAGCAATATTGAATATGCCCGTCGTACTTTTCGTCGTGCATAAATTCCATGTCATACACTAAAGAGCAAGAGGTGACAAGCACGTCTTTCAACTCTTCGTAGCGGTCATCCAGAGAATAGAGAAAATCCGGCGGGGTATCTGCCAGCGAGCCCATGTATAGGCGGTCGCCGTCTTCAATCATTGCCGCTGCCTCGTCTGCCGTTTTTACCTTTGACTCATAAATGCTTTTTACATCCATAAATAGTGGTCCCCTTTCTTCCTATAGCACATACTTGTAAATGCTGTGTGGTTTTACACGCCGTAAAACCATGTGTGGGTTATTCTTTGCTTATGAACAATGGGCTGCTGTGCACAAAAGCCGCAGCAGACGCGCACAGCCTAGTGAAATGCATCTTTGAGTGTTTTGCCAACCGCCCCCTTATTAACAAACAGCAACACAGGCAGGCAAAACCCAACTCACGGTTAGCCAAATGGTTGCTGCAACCTTATACATTACGCGCCGCCTGCGGGTAATATTTATTAGGCATGCGCGGCAGTATGTTTTTACATACTCCTATCTTATACTAAAAAATGTATAATATCAACAATTTTACCGCAAAATACGCCAAAATATTAGCGGAATAAGAGAAGTTAGCAAGGGGTGGATAAGGTTGGTATGATTATGCACAAAAGAGTTGTTAAAAATTTAGCATACTATACAAAGCTGCATTGAACATAGAGCGGTAAAATTTTAATTAACTGGCAGACTGTGTTTTTATTGAAAAGGTGAGATACCCTTTTGAACAAAAGACGCAGCTAATATTTATACATGATACTTGCGCTTTTTTTGAATATTATGTATAATCTAAGATACCGTATGGGGTGTTGCGACCGCGCAACGACCCGCGTACAAATTTGAAGGGAGTTTTATACCATGAACGTAAAAAAACTAAGCTTAGCACTTGTTGCAACGTTGCTGTTGGCGCTGGTATTGGTAGCGTGTGGAGGCACTAAAGCACCGGCATCGCAATCGCAGCCAACCGTTGCCGATGACAGCACACTGGTTATGGCCACCGAGGCCACCTTCCGCCCGTATGAATACATGGAAGGCACCGAAGTGGTTGGCGTTGACGTAGACATCGCCACCGAAATTGCCAAAGAATTAGGCAAAGAACTGGTTATTGAAGAAATGCCGTTCGACGCCGTTATTGCCGCCGTTAGCACCGGCAAAGCAGATTTTGGCGCCGCCGGGCTTTCGGTAACGCCGGAGCGGGAAGAAAAAGTAGACTTTTCCATTGAGTACGCCACCTCTGAACAGGTAATTTTAACCACCGCAGACAGCGGCATCAACGCCGAAGAAGACCTTCTCGACAAAATTGTTGGCGTGCAAATGGGCACCGTGGCAGACATTGCGCTGTCCGACGAAGAAGACTACCCTGACATTACCGTTGAACGGTACGACAAATACACCGACGCGGTAAACGACTTGATGAGCGGCCGTTTAGACGCATTGGTGCTGGACAGCCTGCCGGCTGAAGAGCTTAAAACCATGGGCGATGATTTGGTTATTACCGAAGAAGCGCTCTTTACCGACGTGTACGCCATCTGCGTGCAAAAAGGCAACACCGAACTGCTGGACGCGATTGACACCGTGTTGCAAAGATTGATTGATGAGGGTAAAATAGAAGAGTTCACAACCACTCATTTGTCTTAACTTATTAGCGACCCAACAGGGCGAGGCAACCCCTCGCCCTGATTACTGTTTTTACGCGCACTGAATGAAGGAGCAACATGCAAATTTTACAATCCATCTGGGCGGATATTTACGCCACGTTGATTGCTGAGGGACGCTGGTTTTTCTATGTGGAAGGGCTGATAAACACCCTGATTATGACGGTGTTTGCGCTGGTATTAGGCGTGGTTATCGGCATGGTTATCGCCATGGTAAAAACCTATCATCAAAGCACCGGCAAACTGAAACTGCTAAACAAACTGGCAAACCTGTACACCACCGTTATACGCGGCACCCCGGTGTTGGTTCAGCTGCTGATTTTTTATTACGTCGTTTTCGGCAAGGCGCCAAGCTCGATGAAGCTGGTTATTGCATCGTTGGCGTTTGGCATTAACTCCGGCGCCTATGTGGCGGAGATTGTCCGCGCCGGCATTCAATCGGTTAATGTTGGGCAAACCGAGGCGGGGCGCTCGCTGGGGCTTACCCAGTCGCAAACAATGCGCCTTATTGTGCTGCCGCAAGCGCTGAAAAATATTTTGCCCACCCTTTTTAATGAATTTATAAGCCTGCTTAAGGAAACGTCGGTGGCGGGGTATATCTCGTTGATAGATATCACCCGCGCGGGCGACTTGATACGCTCCCGCACCTTCGGTTTTATGCCGCTTTTTGTATCGGCGGCTATTTACCTGGTGCTGGTGCTTGGGCTGACAAAAATACAGCAAAAACTTGAAAAAAGGATGGCTGCAAGTGATAAAGGTTAACGACCTGCATAAAGATTTTGGTGACAATAAGGTATTGCGCGGCATATCAACACAAATCAGGCCGGGCGAAAAAGTGGTGGTGGTGGGGCCGTCGGGCTCTGGCAAATCCACCTTTTTGCGGTGCCTTAACCTACTGGAAAAGCCAACCTCCGGCTCCATTGTTTTTGAAGGCGTCGATTTAACCGATCCCGAAAATGACATTAACAGCGTGCGCCGCCAAATGGGCATGGTGTTTCAAAACTTTAACCTGTTTCCCCATTGAACGGTGCTTGGCAACATTACGTTGGCGCCGGTTAGAACCAAAATTATGACGGAAACGCAAGCGGAAGA
>CAYZSR010000048.1:0-1513 GCA_964479715.1 uncultured Oscillospiraceae bacterium
TCAGAATACAGGTAGCCGGGGTAGCCTTTGCGCCCGGGAATTTCTTCCCGCGACGATGAAAATTAACGCAGCGCTTCGGCGTAGGCGGTCATGTCGGTCATCACAACCAAAACGTGCATGCCTTTGTCAAAAGCGAGGTATTCCGCTGCCGTTAAGGCGCAGCGGGGCGTCAGCGTGCGCTCTACAATGGGGTCACTTGAAAGGTTTAAAAACGTTACCACGTGGGAGAGGGCGCCCGCTTGCTCAAAACTGCGGGTAAAGTAAGCCGCCACGTCTTGCGTAACGCCCATGGCGCAAAAAACAACGGCAAAGCCACGCTCTTGCTCTTTTTCGTCCACCACTTGGGCTTGCCGCACAATTTGCGCCGCCAGTTGGTTGTGCTTCATGCCGCTGCCTGAAAAGATGGGCAGTTTTTGTCCCCGTATCAGCGTGATGAGCGTGTCTATCGACGAAATGCCCGTTTGTATAAAGTTGCGCGGGTAGCTGCGGCTGACGGGGTTGATGGGGCTGCCGTTTACATCGCGCATTGTTTCGGCAAAAACGGGGCCGAGGCCGTCGATGGGTTTACCGACGCCGTTAAAAATGCGGCCGAGCATTTCTTCCGCCAGCGCAAGGCGCATCGGCTCGCCGGAAAAGCGGGTGTTGACATTTTCAAGACCCAGCCCCGCCGTGCCCGCCAGCACCTGCACCACCGCTTTGTCGCCTTGCAGCGTAACCACACGGCCAAGGCGCACGTCGTCGCCGGCGCGCAGCTGCACCATTTCTTCGCTGGCCACGCCCGTTACCCCTTGCAGCGTAACAAGCGGGCCGCTTATGTCTGACAAACCGAGATATTCCATCGCCATGGTTACCTCCCTTGCAACGCGGCGCCGGTGGCGGGTTTCTTTTGAATAAGCGTTTGGTAGGCGCTGTCTATCGCTTTGAAATAATCGTCAAAGAGCGCCAACTTATCGTTGGGGATTTCGTACTTCATCTTAACAAGGCGGTCAAAAAGACCGGTGGCTTGAATGTCGCTGAAAGCGACGCCTTCGTTAATTAACGCGTTGGTTTTGTCGTACAGATATAAAATAACCTGCATCATCAACAGCTGTTTTTTAAGGGGCACATAGGTGTCGTTCTTGTGGTAGGCGTTTTGCTGTAAAAACCCGGTGCGGATAACACGGGCGACCTCCAACGTAAGTTTTTGGTGGTCGGGCAGCACGTCGCCACCGATGAGTTTAACAATTTCTTGCAGGCTGCTTTCCTCGTTTAACAGCGCCAGCAGCCGCCCGCGTAAAGCGGGCCAATCGGCGCCCACTTCGGCGGTGTAGTAGCGGTCTAAATCGTCGTAATACTCGCTGTAGCTGGTGGTCCAGTTAATGGCGGGGTAGTGGCGCGCGTAGGCAAGGTTTTTATCCAACGCTAAAAAGCAGCGCACATAGCGTTTGGTGTTTTGCGTTACCGGCTCTGAAAAATCCGCCCCTTGGGGCGAAACGGCGCCGATGATGGAAACGCTGCCGGTGGCGCCGCTCAT
>CAYZSR010000048.1:1523-11371 GCA_964479715.1 uncultured Oscillospiraceae bacterium
TGACCGACCCGCTGGCGCCATTCAGGCTTTCCACCATGCCCGCCCGCTCGTAAAAGCTTGCGAGGCGGCTGGGCAGGTAGGCGGGAAAGCCTTCTTCCGCCGGCATTTCTTCAAGGCGGCCGGAAATTTCCCGCAGCGCCTCCGCCCAGCGGGAGGTGGAGTCTGCCATGAGGGCAACGTCGTAGCCCATGTCCCGGTAATATTCCGCCAGCGTAATGCCGGTGTAGATAGACGCTTCCCGCGCCGCCACCGGCATGTTGGAGGTGTTGGCGATGAGAATGGTGCGGTCGGTCATGGGGCGGTTGTTGCGCGGGTCAATCAATTCGCTAAATTCTTCCAGCACCTGCGTCATCTCGTTGCCCCGCTCACCGCAGCCAACGTAGACAACAATGTCGGCGTCGCTCCATTTGGCAATTTGGTGCTGCGTCATGGTTTTGCCGGTGCCGAAGCCGCCCGGCACCGCCGCTGTGCCGCCTTTGGCAATGGGGAAGAGCGTGTCTATCACCCGTTGCCCCGTAACCAGCGGGCGGGCGATGGGTTGCCGTTTTTTTATCGGGCGGGCGGTTTTTATAGGCCATTGGTGCGCCAGCCGTAAGGGGTGCACCGTGCCGTTTTTATCTTGCAGTTCGGCAACGGTGTCTTCTATGGTGTAGCGCCCGTTTTTGGCGGCCGTTACCACGGTGCCACTAAGGTGAGGCGGCACCAAACAGCGGTGCGTTACCACGTCGGTTTCGGGGCAGGTGGCGAAAATATCGCCGCCGCCCAGCGTGTCGCCCACCGTGGCGGTTACCGTTACGTCCCATTTTTTTTGAGGGTCCAACTGGCTGAGCTGCAAACCGTCGGCAATGAAGGCGCCGCTCAGCTTTTCTATGTGGTTGAGGGGGCGCTCAATACCGTCAAAAATGGTGTTTAAAATGCCGGGGCCAAGGGTGACGGAAAGCGGCGCACCGCTGCCCGTTACCGGCTCGCCCACTTGCAGGCCGCCGGTGTTCTCATACACTTGAATGGTGGTGCTGGCGCCGCTGACGGCGATGACCTCGGCAATGAGGCGTTTGTGCCCCACAAAAACCATCTCCATCATTTTGAAAGAGTTGGTTTTTTGCACCGTGATAACCGGTCCGTTAATGGAATAAATAACGTCTTGCATGGGCTGCCTCCTTGGCGGCGAGATGGCAATTTAAAGCGACAGCGTGCCGCTTTTTATGAAAGCGTCCCGCTCGGCGCGGAGCGCTTCGTCAAGCGATTCATCAAAGAGCACCGCTTTGCCGCTAAGCCACAAGCCGCCTAAAATAAGGCGGGGTGTTTCACTTATTTGTAGCGTGGCAAAGCGCTCTTTCAGCGCCGCTTCTTTTTTAATAAAATCGGCGTGCTTTTCAAGCCGTGCTATAAGATAGGGCAGGTACGCGTCGCTTTGGGTAAAGGCGATGAGGTTTTCTTCAATGTCTTTGAAGATGGCGTCCACCAATTCACCGCGGCGTTCAAGCAGTTCTTTTTGCGCCGTTTGGTAAAAGGCGTTGAGGTTTTGTTCCTTTTTTTGTTGCAACGACGCTTCTATCAGCGCCGGGTCGACGTCGTCTAAATCCAGCTGCACCTGATTGATGACGTCGGCGCGTTTTTTGCCCGCCTCGGCGATAATTTCGGTGCTGCGTGTTTCCGCTTGGGTAAGCACCGAATCTTTAAAGGTGGTTTCTCTGAACAGTTCAAAACCGCTGGTGTTTTTCATCGTGACCTCACAGCTTTATGCCAACCGCTTGCTGAATGTAATCTTTCATATTTTGGCCGACGTTGTCGCCCGTGTGGCGGTCGGGCATTTCAATAATCAGCGGCTGCGGTTGTTGCAATTTATAATCAAAAATAAAGGGGCGGTTGTCGTTAAATAATTTGCTGGTAATAAGCACCAGCCCCACGGTGCGGCTTGCCATAACGGCGGCAAGCTCTTTTTCAAAATCGTCAGCGGTGTGCACCACCACGCCGCCCACCCCCACCATGCGTAAGCCGGCAAGGGTGTCTATATTGTCGCTAATTAAAAAATAGGTCATGGCGTCCTTTCTCAGGCGCGGAGCGTGCCGCCGCTACACTTTGTTGAGTATAAGAATGGAGATAAGCATACCGTACAGCGCAATGCCTTCACCCAGAGCCACAAAGATAAGCGAGCGCCCAAAAGTGGCGGGGTCTTCCGTTAAAGCGCCGATGGCCGCCGGCGCACCGCCACCCACCGCAATGCCGCCGCCGATGGCGGCGATACCGGTGGAAAGCCCGGCGCCGAGATACGCCATACCGGGGCCGAAGCTATCTTGCCCGGAGGCGCCGCTGCCCGCCAAAACGGTGGTGCCGACGGCGCAAAAAGCAATGCCAACCACAACCAGCAGTAAAAACACACGGCTTAGGGTTTTAATAGATTTCATCGTTAATCCTCCATTGTTTCCGTTATTATTTGAAGTTAAATAGTATTTAAAGCAAGCGGTTAACGCTACATTTCAACGGTGTCTGAGTGCAGTTGCAGCGGCACAAAGGGGGTGCCGTGGGGGTCGTAAAAACGGCTGAACAGCTCGTAATAATTAAGGCGCAGCGCCTGAATGCCGACAATGAGCCCCTCCAGCGCGATGACAAAGAGATTGCCCAGCACTAGAATAACCACCCGTGCCACGCCGGAAGACATGCCCGCCAGCGTCATCACCACTGTCATCATGCCGGCGTGCGCCAGCACAAAGCCGCCCACCCGCAAAAAACTGACGGTGCTGCTCAGGTATTCTAAAAGCGTTACAAACAGCTCGAAAAAGCTGTTGACAAATAGGTCGGACAGGCTTTCTATATGGGGTTTTTGCCCGTTAAGCAGCTGCGTGAGCGGTTGCTCAAAGTAGATAACCAGCAGTGGCAGCACAAACACAAGCACAACATACAGCGTGCCGCCGATGTTGCCGCCGGCAAAACCCGTTAATTTATCCACGGCAAACAGCACCACACCGCCATAAAAGACAAAGCCCGCCACGCCGTTCGGGCCGGTTATTGCTTCGCCCCATTGGCGGGCACGCAGCTTGATGATGATGTTCATAGCAATGGCGTAAAGCACCACCGCCACGCCGATGCCGAGCGCCGTGATTAAAATAACCATGATGGAGCTGCTGCCCATGATGTGGAAAGGCAAGAAGTTTAGCCCCAGCTTTGCAAAAAGCGGGTTGAAAACCTCCTCAAAGCCGAAAAAGCTGCCGAAGAGAAAGCCAAATAGCACGCTAAAAATGGCGGCACGCGCCAAAACGCGCCCCATCTCCATACCGCGCATTTTATACATAAAAACATAGCCGATAAGCCCCAGCACCAGGCCCTGCCCCACGTCGGCAAACATAATGCCGTACAGCACGGCGTACAGCACCGCCACAATGGGGGTGGGGTCCACCTCGGTGTAGCCGGGCAGGCCGTACATTTCGGTAAACATTTCAAAGGGGCGGTTAAACCAGCGGTTTTTAAGTTTAACCGGTGGCTTGGCGGGCAGTTTTTCACTTTCGTCTGCCATTTTAACGTGCACTGAATCAAGGTGGTTTACCGTGTCTTCAAAGCGGGGTACGTCGTCTTCGGCAACAAAGCCGCTGATGTAGAAATTGTCGTTAAAAACCAGCGCGTAGTGCTGCATTTCATGAATTTGGCTGCGGTATAAAAGCCACGACGCCATCTGCTGAATGGTTTGCAGCTCTTGCCGGTTGACGATGCCGCCGGGCGAGGTGACGTCGTCCAGCTCTTTGCGCAGCTGCGCCACACGGTGGTTGATGTTGGCGAGCGCTTCGTCGGGTTTGCCGCGCACCGTCTCAGGCAGTGTCAGCCGCTCAAAATAGAGCGAATCAAAGATAGCGTCCACCTCGGCGGCGCTGTCTGCCGGCACAAAGTACATGCCCCAGTAATATTCACCGTCAAAATCGTAGATGATAAAGTTAAAGTAAGAGGTGAAATCAAAGTCTTTGTCAACGTAGTACGCCAGCCGCACATAGCTGTCTTTAGGCAGCCTGCCGCTGCGCGTTTGCAGGTATTCAAGGTCAAGCAATTCGTCAAAGTTAACGTCCATGTCGGCCATGTGTCGCAGCAGTGTGTGTGCTTTTTTCTGCACTTCCAGCTCATTTTGCAGCGCCACTTTGCGGCGGTTGCGCTGCGCCACATCGGCGGCAAAATTTTCAAGAAAAGCCGCCACCTGCGCCGTTTCAAAGGCGTCGTCCGGGCCGATATAATCGTTAACAAGAGACGTTACGCCAAGGTCTTTTAAAAGGCCTTTCGCCTTGGTTAAAAGCGGGTCGTACGGGTTTGCCGTGCCGCTTACCGTGGCGTAAAAGCCGTCGCTCTCTTCCGGCGCAAACAGCTCGCTGCGGGCGATGGCGCCCAGCGCGTCGGTCAGCCGGTTTTCGGGGCCGTAAACGTTGAGGTAGGTCATTTTAGCAACCGCCATAAAACACCACCCTTTGTGTGCGGTTCGGGCTTATTGGTTAAAGGCGTAACATGGAGCGTATCTGTTGGGGCGGCAGTTGGTAGCGCACCCCTTCTATCACGTTAATCACGTTGCTTACTTCCATCTGCGCCAGCGTTAAAAAGGCGCTCATCACCGCCGCCGGCGAGGCGGATTGTTGCAACAGGTGGCGCGCGTATTTTTGCAGCGCCTTGTCACCCTCGATAATCAGCGTATCAACCGTTAGCACCGGCGCCGCTTTAAAGATATCCAGCGGGCGGTAAAGGGCAAGCAGCGCTTCACCGCCGGTGGCGTCCAGCATCGGTTGCCACAGCCGCTTGGTTAAACGGTAGCGGTAGGGCAGCACCAGCTGCTCTATCTGCGGCGGCGTGTAAACGTGGGGGAAGTAGGTTTTTATTCTGAAAAGCAGCTCTAAATTATACACTTCGGCGGCAAGTAAAAACAAATCTTGCACCGCTTGGTGTTCGTTGCCGCCAAGGTTTGCGTCAATTAAAGTGAAGATGTGGTCGTACAAAAAGCGCAGCATGGCGCTTTCAAGCAGCGCAAAATAGTCAAGGTTTGGGTCGTCATTATAAGCGTTTGCCAGCGGCGTGTGGTAGGGGGTGTGCGCCACCACCTCTAAAATTTGTTCCATCGTGGTGGCGTGCGCCAGCGCAAATAAATCAATGCGCAACTCGTCCACCAAATAAGAGGGCAGCTGCTCTAAATAGACGCCGTCTAGGCCGATGCTTAAAAAATGTATCGCCCGCAGCAACTGCTGAATTTCTACCTCGGTGCGGTAAAAGCCGGAAAATCCGTTAACCGACGTATCGTAATAGCTTAGGGATTTATATTTGGAATAAACGTCTCTTTGCAACAGTTCTTCTATCTGCCCGCGGTGCGGCTCTGCCAGCGAGAGGGTGGCAAGGCTTTCCTTAAAATAAGGGTGCCCGCGCAGCGCGGCGGCTACCTCCGGCACGGTGCGCCGGCGCAGTAGTTCTTCATATTCAGCGGTGGTTAGCCGCTTGCCGTAAAGGCCGCGCACTTTGGGCAGCACGGCGCTGCTGATGGTACTGCGCATGGGCGCCACCTCCTTTTTAGCAACACACAGAGCGTGTTACGGGGTTTGGTTTAAAATGCGGGCGGTGATGTCGTCTGCCCAGCGGCGGTGATTTTTTTGTACCTTTTGTTCAAGCTGCTGCAATTGCTGCTGATGTTGCAACTGTTCTTGGTGCAACTGAGTTTGCAATTGCTCTTCAATTTGTTGCTCAGCGCGGCGGGTTATGCGCTGGCGTTTTTTATCAATATCCTGCAACAAATCTTGTTTTTCAGCCTGCGTTTGCGCCTCGAGGGCTTTGCGGGTTTTTTCGGCGCCTTGCAATATTTTAACAGCTTGCTCGTCTGCCTCTATAATTTGGCGCAGTTCCATCTCCATGGCTTTTTTACTTTCGGTCATCGCTATCCCTCCGCCGGTTGCAATAGTGTGCGTAGCGTGGCGTAAAAACACAAAAAAGGCAGGCTATAAAATAGCCTGCCTTTATAATACGCTTATCTATTTTGCTTTTCAAGTAAAGCCTGTCATATTGTGCAAAGCGCCGAAGAATAAGCGCTTTTTAAAACAATAAATAACCCACCTTGCCGTCTGCGACGTAGTTATAACCCTCAAATATGTAAAGGTGGGTGCCCTGTCTAATACTTTTAGCTCCCTCGGGCCGCCGAAGCGGGAGGTGTGCTAGCCATATTGGAACCCCGGGCTCCCTTTTAATAACTAGTAGGATAATATATGCCGCAACAAATCGTACAAGGCAGGTTACCAAGCTGCAATATAAATATTGCAGGAGTTGGTTCTATGGGTTAAAAATCTTCAAGGTCAATATCGTAGGCGTCTTCCAACCGTTTAACGAAAACATCGGCCACTTTTTTCAATTCGTCCATGTCTTGCACAACGTTTAAAACGTCTTGCTCGTCTTCGTTATCCACCCGCATAATAATCATCTCTGCGTCTTGTTCAAGCGCTTTGGCGGGGTCTTCATCGGTGGGAACCAGGGCGAAGTAAACCGCGCCGTCAATGTCGGTTTCGTCTAAAACCTCAAAGGCGTGTTGGTTGCCTTCTTCGTCTTCTAAAAGAAGAATATCCGGTTGAAATTCGTCGGGCGTTTCGTTTACATCTTTGTTATCACTCATGGTGTTCTCCTTAATTTCCCTATCAACTATATGATACTAAAAATGGGTGCTTTCGTCAACCGGCTCTCGTTCGGTGGCGGCGTTTTTGAAAGTAAAAAACAGCGGTGCTTTTGGGGTGGCTCACATTTGTATTTTTGTAAAATATGATATAATTAAAGGTGTGTGAATAAAACACAGCTTTCGTCTAAAAAGAGACAGTTTTTTACAAAAACCAACCTTTTGCAAGGTGTGAAAACCCCTTTTTGCCACCATTTGAGCCATTGCACAATTTAGTTTAAAATAGAATGGGAACAATTGCAACCAACAAAAAGGTGAAGGAGACTATAGATGGAATTTTACCCTGAAGAAGCAGCCAACGAAACGGTAAAACCGATGTCTCAATACGCGGCTAGAAAACTGGGCGTATCAGAGCGGGAGCTTGACGCCTTTATCACCGAATACATGAGCTCGCAGGTGCTGTACCGCAGCGCCATACGGGAAGTGAGCAACCGCCTTGAAATTTTAGACGACGAGTTTCAGTACCGGCACAAAAGAAACCCCATACACAACATACAAACCCGGCTTAAAACGCCACAAAGCACGATGGAAAAAATGGGGCGGCGCAACCTGCTGCCCAAAATGGAGGTTATGCGCCAAGAGCTGACCGACATTGCCGGCGTGCGCGTTATCTGCAGCTATGTGGACGATATATACCGGCTGGCGGATTTGCTGAGCCAACAAGAAGGGGTGGAAATTTTACAACAGCACGACTATATTAAAAAGCCGAAAGGCAACGGCTACCGCAGCTTACATATGGTAATAACGGTGCCAGTGCGCCTGTCAGACGGGGCGCATCGGGTGCCTGTAGAAATACAAATACGCACCATCGCAATGGATTTTTGGGCCAGCTTAGAGCACGAGCTGCGCTATAAATCCGGCAACAACATAACCGACGACATGGCGGAAGAGTTATTAAACTGCGCACGCAGCATCTCAAAGCTGGACGATAAAATGCAGCATTTATATAACCAAATGGAAGATGTGCCGCCACCAACACACGATAAACCAAATGGGGAGGCCACATAAATGGCTCAGGCTATAACGTACGGCACGTTGCCAAACGGCAACGAGGTAAACCAATACGCACTGCGCAACAAAAACGGTGTTGAGGCACGGTGTATCGACTACGGCTGCCGCTTAACCGATTTGCTGGTGCCAGACAAAAAGGGCGACAGAGCCAACGTACTGCTGGGCTACGACGGGCTGGACGGCTACCGGCAAGACGAGGCACGGCACGGCGCGCTAACGGGGCGCTACGCCAACCGCATAGCGGGCGCCACCTTTACGCTGAACAAACGGCGTTACAAGCTGACGCAAAACGACGGCGACAACTTTTTGCACGGCAGCTTAAGCCACCGGCAGTTTTTGTCAGAATCCATTGGCGACAACAGCGTTTCTTTTACCTACACCTCGCCCGCCGGCGAAGACGGCTTTCCCGGCGAGGTATGGGTGGGCGTTATCTACACACTAACCGACGACAACGAGCTGGTGATTGATTACCGCGCCACCACCACCGAAGACACTTACATTAACCTAACCAACCACAGCTATTTTAACCTGACCGGCAACACTGATAACTCCATCAAAGGGCACCTGATGCAAATGAACGCCCAGCAGTACCTGGAGATTAATGACGAGATTTTGCCGACCGGTAAAATCTTGGACGTAAAAAATTCAGCTTTTGACTTTACCGCCGAAAAACCCATCGGGCGGGACATTGATAAAGAAATATTTCAGCTGCAGTTGGCGGGCGGGTACGACCACTGTTTCATCACGCAAAAAGACCAGCTGCGCGGGTTGACGCTGGGCGCCAAAGTGACCGAGCCGGTAAGCGGGCGGGAACTGCGCGTTTACGGCACCCAGCCGGCGGTGCAATTTTACACCGGCAACTCGCTTGACGGGGCGGTGGGGCGGCACGGCGCCAAATACAACAAGCACAGCGCCTTTTGCCTTGAAACGCAAGGTTTCCCCGACGCGCCAAACCAACCGCATTTCCCCAGCACGCTGTTAAAGGCGGGGCATAAGTTTCATGAAATTGCGGTGTTTCACCTTAGCTGGTAACGGCACAAAAGAAAGGCGGACGGCATGAAAGTGGCCTTGTTAACGCTTTGTTTTCACCTTCCGTGGGTGCATTCTTTAAAAGAAAAGCGCGCCATCTGCAAAAGTTTGCAGGCGAAACTGCGCCAACGCTTTAACGTGGCGGTGGCCGAAAGCGGCGCGCTGGATGTGCACCAAACGTTGGAGCTATCGGTGGCGGGGTTTGCGCCCGGTGCCGCCGAGGCAGACCGCTTTTATGAAAAAGTGACCGACTACGCCTTAACGCAGTGCGACGGTGAGCTGGTGGGCGAAGAACGCACACTGCTTTAATTATTTTTACAGCAACATAAACATAAAAAAGAGAGACGGCGAAAAGCCGTCTCTCTTTTTTTGTACCGCTGTATTCACAATAGGGTGTTAGCCAACATCCAGCCCTAAAAAGCGTTTTGCCAACAGCCCGATGATGAAAGAAACCGCCGCTGTACCAAGGCTGATAAAGAGCATTTCAAAAAAGCGGTGTTTAAAGGATAAATCCATCGCCACCGAAATATAAAAGTTGAATAAAAAGATGATGAGCACCACCGTGGCAAACAGAATAACCAGCGTAAGCAGATATTGGTGGGGCGGCACCAGCAGGTAAGGCAGAATTAAAAAGACAACGGTAACCAAGTAGGCAATGCCGGTGTAGATGGCGCTTTTAAGCGCGTCGGGTCGCCCTTCGCTGCGGGCAGAGAGAAACTCACTCGCCGCCATGGATAAGGTGGCGGAAACGCCGGTGATAATGCCGGACAGCGCCACCAAGCGGTTGTTGCCAAGGGCAAAGGTAAGCCCCGCCAGCGTGCCGGTTAACTCAACCAAGGCGTCGTTTAAGCCAAGCACCATGCTGCCCACATAGCGCAGCCGTTCTTCGTCCAGCATGTCAATTAAATAATGCTCGTGCTTTTTTTCATCGGCAAGAATTTGCTGCGTTTCAGGGTACACGTCAAACAATTCTTTGTATTTTCGTTGCGCCGCCGCCTCGCCAATTTCCATGCGCTTAACGGTGAAGGTAAAGCCTAAAATAACGCCCATCAACGTGTATAAAAAGACAAGCAGGCGGTTGGCTTTTACCGTCTCGTTGGTGTAGCGGCGCCAAATTTCAGCGTGCGAAAGGTCATTTACC
>CAYZSR010000049.1:0-11187 GCA_964479715.1 uncultured Oscillospiraceae bacterium
AAGGCCATCTCGGACGAGTCCACCGGGTGGTGGCTGCCATCCAGCAACGTTGCTTTAAGCCCCACCACGGGGTAGCCTGCCAGCACACCGCGCTCGGTGGCTTCTTCAAGGCCTTTTTCAACGGCGGGGAAGAAGTTTCTTGGTACGCTACCGCCAAAAACTTCTTCTTCAAAGACAAGCTCGTCGGAATCGGTCGGCTCAAAAGCGATGATAACGTCGCCGAATTGGCCGTGCCCGCCCGTTTGCTTTCTATGTCTGCCACGGGCTTCTACTTTTTTGCGAATGGTCTCGCGGTAGGCTACGCGCGGCATGTACAGTTCAATTTCAACGCCGAATTTACTTTTCAGCTTCGCCACCATGGCGTCAAGATGTTGCTCACCCAAACCGCTTAAAATTTGCTGCGTCGTTTCGGGGTCAACGTGGTATTTCAGCGTCAGGTCTTCGTCGGTCAAGCGCTGCATTGCGCCGGAAATTTTACTTTCATCGCCTTTTTTCTTGGGACGCATCGCCATGCTGAAGTTGGCGTGCGGGAAATCAGGCATTTCAACCGCCACAAGATGGTCTGCTTCACACAGCGTGTCGCCCGTTTGCACTTCGTCCAAGCGGCCGATAGCGCCAATGTCGCCAGCACCAATCTCGTCAGCGTCTATTTGTTCTTTACCTTTCATGACAAGCAGTTTACCAATTTTTTCCACTTCTTGATTGCGGCTGATTACCAGCTCGGAGTTGGATTTCAAAACGCCGCTTGCCACTTTAATAAAGGACAGCTTGCCCACAAAGGGGTCTGCCATAGTTTTAAAGACATAAGCAATTTGCGGGCCGTCGGGGTCGCATTTTATTTCAATTTCTTCATCGTCTTTAATGGCTTTCATGCCGTGCACACGGTCCGGCGCGGGGAACATATTTTTAATTTTTGAAAGCAGCAGGTCGATGCCTTGCAGTTCGGTCGGCACGCCGCACAGCACAGGGGTAATCTCGCCATTTTCAACGCCGTGGCGTAAACCTTGGTTCATCTCTTCAAGGGTAAACTCTTCGTCGTCAAAGAATTTTTCCATCAACTCTTCGTCGGTTTCCGCCACCGTTTCGGTAAGGGCCGAGCGCAGCTCTTCCAGCTGACCGCCCATATCAGGCATTGCTTCTTCGGTGGCAACGCCTTTATCGTCATAGCTGTAGGCCTTATTTTGCACAAGGTCCACATAGGTTATTTTGTCGTCTTCAACAAAGGGTACCACCACCGGGCAGATAGAGTTGCCAAATTCCGCTTTAAGCTCTTCATACACGGTATAGTAATCGGCTTCTTCAACGTCTATTTTGCTGATGAAAATCATGCTGCCTTTTTTATTTTTGCGCGCCAAATCGTACGCTTTTTGGGCGCCCACCGTTAAACCGGCACGGGCCGACACGGTGATAAGCACGTTTTCAACCGCCATAATACCTTCATACATGCCCAGCTCAAAATCAAAGAGACCGGGGGCGTCAACCAAGTTGATTTTAACACCTTCAAAATCAACCGGCGCCACGGCGGAAGACAGCGAGGCACCACGTTTTGCTTCTTCCGGCTCAAAGTCCATAACGGTGTTGCCGTCTTGGGTAAAGCCCAGCCGGTCGGTGCCTTTAGTTAAAAACAGCATGGCTTCCGCCAGCTGCGTTTTGCCAGAGTCGCTGTGCCCGGCAATTAAAACGTTGCGAAGTTTGTTAGGTACTACACTCATTACTTCTGTCCCCTTTGTGATACGTAATAATTACTGACGTATATAGTATTTTTTAATCATTAAAGCTATGGTTAATGAAAATGGTATCATAAATTGTCGCAAAAGTCACGAAAATCACTAAAGATGGCGCTGATAATTTATACAAAAATACACAAAAAATTTTGTATGCATTTGTTTTGACACGGAAAAGATTATTTGTTTTTTTCTTCAAGCAACAACAGTTGCTGTTTGCGATGCGGCCCTAAAGCGTAACCGCCGATGGAACCGTCGGCCTGAATAACACGGTGGCACGGCACAAAGATAGGCAGCGGGTTTTGGCTGTTTGCCATACCCACGGCACGGTACCCTTGGCTGCTGCCCACCTGCTCTGCAATGTCTTTGTAGCTGCGTGTTTCCCCATAAGGGATTTGTTGCAGCGCCTGCCACACGCTGTTTTGAAACGGGGTGCCATTCAGCGATAGCGGCACGTCAAAGGTTTGCCGCTTGCCGTCCATGTATTGCAGCAGCTGATTTTTCGCTTCTTGGAGCAGCGCCGACGGCTCACCGGCGGCGGCTTCTTTTGGTGAGGTATCCCCCAGCTCTACTTCATAGATGGCGTCGTCCGCCTCGTACACCGTTAGCGTACCAAGGGGGGTATTAAAAGTAATATAAGTCATAGCTATCTTGTCCTTCAGTCAGAAAAACGGTTGACAGAAACCTATCGTACGCAGTTAATAGCGTCTAGCGAAGGGCAGCGCGCTGACAAGCAGCGTCCACCCCAGCTGATAAAGAACGGCGATGGCAACACCCATGGTGGCAATGCCGCCGCTAAAGACAAGCATCAGGCTGAACACCAGCCCCAAGATAACCGACGCTATCTGCACGTAGCCGGCCATGCGCTCGGCGCGGGAACAGCCCGCCGCCGCCCGCAAACCGCCGATAAAGCTGCTGAAGGTGCCGGTGTGCGTCATTACGCCGTCGCTGGCGGGCAGGTAAGAGGTTAGCGGCTCAAGCATTTCAAGCTCGCGGCGCCCCAGCACCTTAACCACGCCTTGCGGCAATTGGTAAATGGATTCAATCATCTCGCTGTTCACGTTCATGTCTTCGCTGGTGACCAAAAGCGAAACGCCGCTTTGCACCAAACTTTCAAGCGTTACACCAACGGTGGCGTTGGGGCTGTAACTTAAAATAAACATGGCGAACAGCTTGCCGGAAACGGCAAGATAAAGCGGTGTGTAGCCGCTGTTAACATATTCCAGCTCGGTTTCAAGAGCGGGCGGCTCAATGTCAAATTTTTGCAACATGGCACGGTTGCCAACAATAACACGTCGGTTTTCAATCCAGGCGGAAAAGCCGTGTCCCGGCTCAGGCAGTAGGTTTTCTATGGGGTAGAGCATTTCTTCCTGCCCCTGAATCACCGCCAAGAATAAATCACGCAGCGTGTCACACCCTTCAATCAAAACGCTGGCGGCGTAGAGAATGGCAAGGTCGATACGCTCTCGCTCATAGGTTTTAATGCCACGCAGGCGAATGGTGCCGCTGGGGAACAGGTCTTTCGCCTCCGCCATGACGACGTTGACGCGCCCCAATTCCTCCACCGCCGACCAACCGGGTATCACCGCGCCAACACGGGCGGCGCCCCGTTGCATCAGCGCCGACGGCAACGCACTGACCAACGTTGAAGAGAGCGGCGCCGCAATGCAGTAAACGGCGGCAAAAGCGGTGATAGCGGTGTATAATTCTTTGGTATTTACATAGCTTACAACGCCGACAACCAGCGAAACACCAAGCAACAACCAGCCAAGCACACGGGCGACCACGTCGCTCCAGTGCATTGAAAAGCTTTGGCGTAAAAAGCCTTTTACCAAGTTGGTGGGGCGGCTGATAAGCATGGCGGGGTTTTCTTCCGCCAGCCCTTTGGTGATGTTACGGGCGACGTCGTGCTCGGTATCAAGCAGGTAACCGGCGCAGTGTTCATCGCCCACCGAGGCACGTTGAAAGTTGCCTAAAATGGTGTTGGCACGCACCCGTTTGCCGAAGGCGTTAAAGGCGAGTATCAGCACCGCCAAGCCACCAAACAACGTCACATTAACCGGCTCTAGAAAGGCCGTTTGCACCAGCAGTACAATGCCTTGCAGCAGCACCGCCACGGTGGCAAGCGCCGGCGGCGTGTCCGATGTGGGCTGGCTGAATACGCCGATTAAACCGGTGGCAACGGTGGTGAAGTTGATAACCACCGCCACCAGAATAAGTGCCAAATAGCCGCCTATAAACAGCAGCGGGCGGGTAACGGGGTCTATAAACGCCGGCAGCCCGGTGCCGCTGGCGTAACCGGCGGCAAGCCAAATTAACAGCGCCGCCAGCACCGCGGTAACCACACTTCGCCGTGACAGCGAGGCACGCAGCGCCGCCAGTTCCGTCTCAATGGCTTGGGCGTCTTGCACGTCGCTGAAATCATCAATCGCGTCGCCCGCTTCTTCTTCCGCTTGAATTTCCAACTCAAGGGTTTCAGCCACGCGGGCAAATTCACCCGTTAGGCGGGTGGCTGTTTTTTCTTTGGGGCGGTCTTTGGGGCGACGCTGTTTGCGTTTTTTAGGCAAACTGCGGGTGATGTCGCCCCGGTCTACCATCACCGTTTCTTTAAAGAAGTCTCGGAATTGGTCGTCAACCATTTCGTTGACGAACATGCTGCGAGACGAATCATCTGACGAGGTGAGAATGGGGTGCCCTTCCCTATCAAACTCTTGGGTAAAGGCCGCTGTCGGCACCTTTTTTTCACCTTTTTCGCCGCTTGCTACGGCGTAGGTTTTGGTGCTTGTATCGGGCCGAGAGCGTTTTTCAAGTTCGGCACGCCGCTCTTCCGGCGTGAGCGCCGCTCTTTCAGCGGCGGCGTCCTTTTCTTCTGTGGCGTCCGCCTTAGGCGCGGCGGTTTTTGGCGTTTCAGTTTTATCTTGAGCCGGGGAAGCGCCTTCTTCTGCCGGTTTATCCGTTTTAAGGGGGTGTGCCGAAGCGGGTTTTTCAATTTTCGCTTTAACGGCCCGCTCAATGGCTGCCGCTTGCGGCGCCATCTCCGCCCCCTTCGCTGTTTGAAGCGGCGGGGTGTCTTTATCCTTAATAGACGGTGTGCTTTTGGGTTTGGCGGCGTCTTTGGTAGCGGGCGGTTTCAGTGGTGATTGCTGGGACACACCGGGTGCCTCTTCCGCCGCACTCCGTCTTAGCGGTGCCGCAAGGGGCGGCGTTTCTTGCCTCTCTTGCGGTGGGCGCTGTACCATTTTGCCGTCACGCGTCTGCTCCGGTTGCACCGTAATGTTTGACCAGTTGGGTTTTGCGCCCGGCAACACGGCGGTTATCGGCAGCACCACCTGAGGCGGTTGCGGCGGCGCCGGGACGGGCGGTGTCGGTACAGTCGGTGCCGCTCCCCGTGGGGTGGGCGGCTTGGCAGGCGGTGTGCGGGGCGGCGCAGTCGCTATCTTCGCCTGCTTGGCTTCGGGCTTTTCCGCCGCTTTGGCAGGGGTCGCCGTTTTAGCGGCAGGCGGCTTGACGGTGGGCTTCACCACCGGTTTTATCCCTTTGGCGGAACCTTTAACCGCCGTTTGTTTTGCTTTGCGCTTTTTAGAAGAACGCGGTGAGGCAGACGACGTTTCTTCCGCCTTTGCCACCGGTTTTTTAACCACGTCTTTTTTATCTATGTGGGGTGGCGAAGGGGCTTCGTCTGCCGTTTTGGTTGGCGGCGCTTCCGGCTGCGGTGTCTTCACAGCGGCGCCGTCCCCTTCTTCTTTGCGGCGGTATTCCGTCACTAAATCGCTCAGTAAAACAGGCTCTACTTGGGGCGCTTTGGGGCGTTTTTTAGCTTTTCTTTTGCCCCGCTTGCGGCGTGCCTTTTTATCGGCTGTCGCCTGCGCCTTTTGGTCTTTGCGCGCCTGTTGAATTTCTTTTTTGCTTAAATGCAGTTCGGTGTCTTCAAACCAGCTTAACAGCTCGGTATCTTGGGTGAATTTATCGCGGTCTATCTTGTCAATAGCCGTGGCTTTGCCAAGGCGTGGCTCGTCCTCGCCGTAGGCAACGTCCCAAATGGAAAAGCTTGCCGTTTCTTGCGGCACGGGGGCTTGCTGCGGCGCGTCGTCATCGGGCATCGATGGCGGCGGCGTTTGCGGCTGCGCCGCCTCGGCGGGCGGCTTGGCCGGCGCCTCAACATCGGCAGCCGTTGGTACCGACGTCGGTTTGGGCGCCGTTTCTTTGCCTAAATTAGACAGCAAACTATCCACCTTGGCGGTGTCGTAATCCACCTTCGGCGGTTTTTGCTTTTGAATTTCATCTAAAATATCATCGACCGAACGCTCGGTGTCTTTCCTTGGTTTTTCCAAAAGCCTCAACCCCACTCTTAAGCTATTTCAGACGTTATCTCTTTGCGTTAATGTCGTACATAATAATACCACCGGCAACCGACACGTTGTAGCTGTCTATCGTGCCTTTTTGCCGCATTGAAAGGGAAACCACACCGTCGCATAAATCACGCACCAGCTTGGAAAGTCCCTTTTCTTCGTTGCCTACAACCAACGCCACCGCCCCGCTTAAATTAGTTTTTTCAAGGGGGGTACCGTCGGCTTCGGCGCCGTATACAAAAACATTTTCTTTTTTAATTTTGCGTATCGCTTCACCCACGTTGGCAACCCGTGCCACCGGCAGCAACGCCGCCGCACCGGCTGAGGCGCTCATAACCGCCGGCGTTACCGATACGTTGCGCCGCCGTGGCATAATAACGCCGTGCACGCCGCACAATAAAGCGGTGCGCATCAGCGCGCCCACGTTATGCGGGTCTTGTAATTCATCCAATATCAAGAAAAAAGGCGCTTCGTTTCGTTCTTGCGCTATATCAAATAAATCATTTAACGAATAATATTTTACCGCCGACGCAATGGCCACCACACCTTGGTGTGGGGCGCCGTCGCTGTAATCATTTAATTGGGCGGCAGGCACCCATTTAATAACGGCGCCTTTGTCTTTTGCCAGCGCCACGTAATAGCTGGCTGTTTTTTGGTCCATCGATTCAGCAAGCAGTACCGAGTCAATATCGGTTTTGCTTTGCAATAATTCGACGGCAGCGTTTTTACCAAACGCTATAAGGTTGTTATTGTTGCTTGTGTTATCTTCCATAATTTCCCTTCGTCATGGTTATCTTTCGTTTGCGGCACTTCGCCACGATAACCTGAATATAATGGTATTATAACAAATATAGATACCCTTTACCACCCACCGCGTGCCAATTTACTTTTCTCAAGCGGTGGCGGCGATGGTGATTATTATATGTAAAATGTGTATTCTGCTTTTTCTTTATAAGTGGGGCTGTTATACTAATAGTTAATAAAATACTTATAACAATTTATGTTGATAACCCTGTTGAAAGTGTTAATAAAGGCTTGTTTTACAGCAATATCCGTTGTGGAAAGCTGGTTTTCCACAACGTTTTCAACAGCATGTTGAAAACTTTCAACTAAACAGAGCGTAGTATTTTCGCTGTCAAGGCTAAATAACAGAGAAATAAGCCCCTTTAATTTGTGGGTTTTGGTTGTTTATTTATCGCCTTTATTTTACAATTTTCATCCTATTCTACAATTTTTGCAGTAATAACAATAAAAGGAGTACGTTGTATGGTTGTTTTTTCACCCGTCCCCTTTACTTTAGACGCTAAAGGGCTTGATTTGCAAAGCACCCTCTTTTGCGGGCAAAGTTTTAGCTGGCAGGCGCTGGACGACGGACGCTACCAAGGCGTTGCTGGCGGTTACGCCGCCCGATTAACACAAACAAATGACTGCATTGAGGTGCAGCCGCTGACACCGCAAGCAGACGCCGCCGATTTTTGGCGCCGTTACCTCGCGCTGGATGACGACTACGCCGCCCTGCACGCCACTTTTAAAGAAGACACGCAACTGCACCGCTGCGTCAGTTATTGCAGCGGCATTCGCGTGTTGCGCCAGCCGTTTTTTGATACGTTGCTCAGCTTTATTATCAGCCAAAACAACAACCTTACCCGCATACGCCAAATAACCGACCGCCTGCGCGCACGCTTCGGCGAAGAAATTGCCGAGGGCATTCACCGCTTTCCCACCGCTGAAAAACTGGCGGCGCTGCATGAAGAAGATTTAAAGGAACTGAAAGCCGGCTTTCGCGCCCGCTATCTTATCGACGCAGCGCAAAAGGTAGCAAGCGGTAGCGTTACCGAAGAAAAGCTGCAATCGCTAAATGATGACGACGCACGAAAGCTGCTGTGCACCATTGTCGGCGTTGGCCCTAAAGTGGCGGACTGTGTACTGCTTTTTTCGCTGGGGCGCGACGCCATTGCACCGATGGATGTGTGGATGAAAAGAGCCGTTAAAGAACTCTTCGGCGGGGCGCTGCCGCCACAGGCAAAAGGCTACGAGGGCATTGCTCAGCAGTACATTTTCTGGTACGCCAAAAACCACCTTGAATAGCCTATTATTAAGTAAACAGCGTTTCTGTTAAATATAAAGGTATTAAAAAGGTGAAAAACCTTTGATTGCATTGATTTTGAAACGCCGCCGTTGTATACTTATTTGTAAGCTTCACATTTAATAAATAGGAGGCAAAACATGTTAGTAAATGCAAAAGATATGATGATTAAAGCGCGCGACGGCCATTACGCGGTAGCGCAAATTAACATCAACAATCTTGAGTGGACCAAAGCCGTTTTAGAGGCCAGCGAAGAAACAAAAACCCCCGTTATTTTGGGTGTGTCAGAGGGTGCCGCCCGATATATGACCGGTTTTAAAACCGTTGCGGCACTTGTTAAAGCCATGGATAAAGACCTTGGCATCACCGTGCCGGTTGCGCTGCACCTGGACCACGGCTCGTACGATGCGTGCCTTGCCTGCATCGACGCCGGCTTTACGTCGGTTATGTTTGACGGCAGCCAGTACCCCATCGACGAAAACATTGAAAAAACCGCTGAAATTGTGCGTATCGCCCACGAAGCCGGCATTTCGGTTGAGGCGGAAGTTGGCGCCATCGGCGGCGAAGAAGACGGCGTTGTAGGTAGCGGCGAACTAGCCGACCCCGCCGAGTGCAAACGCATTGCCGATTTAGGGATTGACTTTTTAGCCGCCGGCATTGGCAACATCCACGGCGTCTACCCGGACAATTGGAAAGGGCTCGATTTCGAACGACTGGAAGAAATTCACAACATTACCGACGGTATGCCCCTTGTTCTGCACGGCGGCACCGGCATCCCCGAAGAGATGATTCAAAAATCCATCAACCTTGGCGTTTCTAAAATTAACGTAAACACCGAATGCCAAATTACCTTCGCCGCCGCCGTTCGTAAATACATTGAAGAAGGCAAAGACAAAGAAGGCAAAGGGTTTGACCCAAGAAAACTGCTTGCCCCCGGCGTTGAAGCCATTAAAGACACCGTTCGCGAAAAATACGAAGTGTTTGGCAGCTTAGGCAAAGCTAAATAAATTAATTTAAAATTCAAAAGGCACTTTCCTTTTTGGAAAGTGCCTTTTTTGTTTTCTTTTATTATTAAGTAAAGGGCGTTAGTTCTTGCTGAACAAAACACTAATGCACGGAAGAAAAACCAAGTATTTAATAATTACAAAAAATTGTACAGCTGTACTAAACTTTACACAGCCGACAATAGCAAGGCTTAGCCCGCTGTTTTTTGCAGATTAAACAACCGCTTGGCGTTGGTTAGCGCCAGATGTAAAATAGCTTCGGTGGTGGTGCGGCGCACCTCAGCAATGGTTTTTGCGGTGTGCACAATCATACTGCTGTCACTTACCTTGCCGCGGTACGGCACCGGCGCAAGATACGGGCAGTCGGTTTCCAGCAGCAACTTGTCGCTGGGAACAGCGGCGGCAGCCTCGCGCATTTCCGCCGCATTTTTAAAGGTAACCACACCGGTAAAGCCAATGTACAACCCTTGTTTCGTAAGCCATTCGGCGTCTTGCGCCGTACCGGAGTATGAATGCAGTACACCGCACGGTTTGTACTGCGCCAATAGCTCGTACATCAAACCGTGGGCTTCGCGGTCGTGAATAACAAGGGGTAAACCCAGTTCTTGGGCGGTTTGAATGTGCGCTTTAAACATTTCCACCTGTGGTTTTTCAGGCACCGGCCAGTGTTTATCCAGCCCGCATTCCCCCACCGCCACCACTTTAGGATGGCTGTACAAATCTCTCATCGTGTCCATCTCACGCTGCCAATCGCCTTTAAATTGCCACTGCGTTGAGCCGCGCTCGTTGATGATGCTCTGCGGGTGTATGCCTACGGCGGTGTACAGCCAGCTGTAACTTTCAGCCAGTTTAAGGCTTTGCTGGGCGCTTTGGTAGTCCACCGCGCAGTCCAGCACATATTTTACCCCTTGTTGCGGCAGCGACTCTAAAAGCGACGCTCTGTTTTTGTTAAACTGGGGCGATGTATAGTGGGCGTGGGTGTCAAAAATAAGCGGTTTCAACGTCTATCACGACCTTTGTGTTTTTAGTTAAAAACACAGCCGACTAAACCGCCGGCTGTGTGGGTGATTAATGAATGCGGCTGCCAGGTTCTGTTTCTTGCGGTAAAAAGACAACGGCGGCGCTGTCGTTCGGTCCGTCGGCCGACAGCACCATCCCCTCGCTTTGAATGCCGCGTATTTTGGTTGGCTGCAGGTTGGTTACAACGATAACCTTTTTGCCAACCAGCGCGTCGGGTTCATACCATTGCGCAATGCCGGAAACAATGGTGCGCTCTCTCTTGCCGTCGTTCACGGCAAGTTTAAGCAGGCGGTCGGCGTCTTTTACCTTTTCACAGCGCAACACCTCGGCGCAGCGCAATTCAGCTTTCATAAAATCGTCGTAGCTGACGGTTGCCACATCTTCTTTTGGCGCCGCCTTTTTTTGTTCTTTTTGTGCCGCCTGTTCTTTTTCAATTTCTTCAAGCAGCTTTTTGCTGTCTAAACGGGCAAAAAGTGGTTTCGGCTGGTTCACTTTATCGGTGCCGAAGGCGCCAAAAGTAGCAATACTTTGCAGCGTTTGTTCCGCCTCGGCACAGCCGAGTTGCGCAAAAATCTTTTGCGACGTCTCCGGCATAAAGGGCTCGATAAGTACCCCTAAAAAGCGAATGGCTTCCAGAAGGTTTGCCAGTACCGCCGCCAAACGCTCGTGCTGTGCCTCATCTTTACCCAGCACCCACGGCGTTGTTTCGTCGATGTATTTGTTGGCACGGCGGGCAAGACCCATAACCGTTTGCGCCGCTTCAGCGCACCGGAATTTTTCCAACTTTTCTATCATTTTATCTGTGGCGGAAAGCGCCGCCTCTTTAAGTTCTTCGTCAATGGGCTCTGCCTGCCGTTTTGCCGGCAGGGCACCGTCAAAATACTGGTGCGTCATTGAAATGGTGCGGTTAACTAGGTTACCCAGCGTGTTGGCAAGGTCGGTGTTAAAACGGTCAAAAATGCGCTCGTAAGTAATGGTGCCGTCTTGCGCGTAGGGCATTTCCG
>CAYZSR010000050.1:0-11163 GCA_964479715.1 uncultured Oscillospiraceae bacterium
CGAAAAAGAACAAAAAGGAAAACTCGGTATAGCCCCAATCGCCCAGAGGGGTTATGTATTTTGCGCCAAGCAGGTTGCCCAGCACCGGCACGCCGCCAAGAAAACGCAGCGGCGCGTTAACGGCACGGTAAAGCCTTTCGCCGCCAATGGCTTGCCACGGCACATACCCTACCAACAACACAATAACGATAAGGATAAAAACGCCAATGCTCCAAGCGCGGCGGGTTGTCATCTCGGGCAGTGCTTTGTGCTGCTCGGTGCCGGTTTTAACGCCCTGCACATTTGCTAAAATAGATTTTGAGGGGTCTGATTTAACGCGGTTGGCGTACCGTATAACCAGCAACGTGCCCACCACGTACAGTGCCGCAAACAGCACCGCACGCAGCAATATACCGGAGCCAAGGGTAAGCTCTTTGTTGCTGATGGCAGACACCGCCGCCCCCGTAGAGAAGGGGTTTACAACGCTTGCCATGTTGCCGATGGAAGCGCCGACAAACAGCACCCCAAGGCCGGTGATAACGTCGTACCCCGCCAGCACAAACAGCGGGATAACGACAATGGCAAAGGCGGTAATCTCCTCCCAAAAGCCGAAGACGGTGCCCATAATGGCAAAGACAAGCATCATAAGTGCAATAAGTGTGTTGCCTTTAAATTTGCCAAGCATTTTGCCAATGCCTGCCTCCAGCGCACCGGTTACGTTAAGCACATTTAAAAAGCCGCCGGCAATAAGCAGCGCCACCCCCACATCGCTGGCACTTTGAAAGCCTTGAATGGGCGCAACTAAAAGATTCCATAAGCCCATCGGTTGGGGTCCGGTGCCTTTAATAATAGCGCCCTTGTCGTTAAAGGTGGCGTTGTAAATAACTTCTTCGGTTTTAGGGTCGTGCACCGAAACGGGTATAAAGTAAGAAAGCACAATGGTAATTAACAGCGCAAGAAACACAATAACGTAAGCGTTGGGCATCTTAAATTTTCTTTTAGCTTTAAGCTTCTTTGGGGACGGCTTTTTTTGGGGCATTTTTATCCCTCCACAACCAGACGTTCAAAAGCGCGGTAATAGATTTCCATGGCGGTTTTCATAGCGTCTGCGGGGATGTGTTCGTCCACCTCGTGGTCGGTTGCGGGGGCGCCCGGCAAGGTGGCACCAAAAGCAACAATGTTGTCCATTGAGCGGGCAAAGGTTGCCCCGCCGATTGAGAGCGGCTCTGATTCGGTGTCGCCGGTAACCTCTTGGTACGCCGCCATCAGCTCTTTCACCAGCTTTGAATCGGTGCTGATATTGATGGGACGCAGGTAGTCAAAATCTTCCACCTCAATACCGAATGAATGCGCCGTGCGGGTTATCTTCTTATCTATATCTTCTTTGGTGTAGCTGACAGGAAAGCGTATGTCGATGCCGAGCTGCTGTTTTTCATCGGTCAGTTCGGCAAGGCCGATGTTGAACATAAGCCGGCCGGAAACGTCATCGCGCATGTCTCCAAAAATATCTTCGCCGTAAGGGCTAAGGCCTTTTTCATCAATAAAGTGTAGCAGCGGGCTGTAAGAACCGCTAAGCACTAATGCACGCGCCAAACGGGTAATGGCATTAATGCCTTTGTTGGCCGCCATGGCGTGAACGCTTTTGCCGTGAACAACGATGGTGTCGCCTTCAACGGTGTAATCGTATTTTAATTTTTCAAGTGCGTCTTCCACCTTTTCATCATAAGGGCATTCAGCACGGCCCGGCACGGCGTTGAGCGCTGTGCCACCTGTCATCCGTGCGGTGTGCTCATGGGTGGTTGAAAGGGTGTATTCAACCAATCCTTTTTCAGCAAAAATCAGCGGAAAGTCCGCGTCGGGCGTAAAGCCCATGGTGGGGTGCTCTTCTTTTTTTGTGTAGGCTTTAATGCAGCGCCACAGCGATTCTTCGTCGGTGCAAAAAATAAAGCGCACACGGCATTTGAGCTTGGCGCCGCTGTCCAGCAACATTTTTAAAGCGTACAAGGCCGCAAGAGTTGGCCCTTTGTCGTCTTGTGCGCCACGCCCATATAACATACCGTCCGCTTCAGTTAAGGTAAAGGGGTCGTGAGACCACAATTCTTTGCTGCCGGTGGGTACCACATCCAGGTGCCCCAGCACACCGAAAAGCTCTTCTCCTTCGCCAACATCAGCGTAGCCGTAGTAGCCGTCGGGATCAATATAGGTATCAAAGCCCATCTCTTTGGCAAGGCTCAGCGTATACTCTAACGCCTGCTGAATGGCTTTGCCAAAAGGCGCATTTCCCTCTGCCTTTGCGTTAACGCTGGGTATTGCCACCAGCTGTGTTAAGTGCTCTAAATAACGTGGAAACAAACCGTCTATTTCTTTTTTAAGTTTTTCGCTTGTCATAATAACTCCTTTTATTACGTTATACAGAACTATATGCCTCTATCATACCCCATTACATCGCCAAAATCTATTGTAATTTGTCAAATCGTAGATAAAAAGCGTAGCATCATTAAATAAAATTTGAAGGCTTGTACAAGTACAAGCCTTCAAATTTACCTTTTAATGTTCTATTTTAACGTTCTTGTCAGTTTAAAAAGTGGGCGATGGGCGGCGGCACACTTTCGCCGATGTAGCACGCCAATTCTTTAGGCGGTTCTGCGGCGGCGTCATCGGCACCGCCGGGTGCGTTTCTTTTATCAGCTGCGTAAGGTGGGTGATGGAATAATCATAATAAAAATCGCTAAAGGCGTTTTGGTCTTGGTATTTTAGTGCTTTTTCAAAAAAATCCGCCTTGTTATAAAGATATTCCAGAATTTCAAACATCCATTTTTGCCAGTCGTTCAAATCGGGATATTTAGCTAAAATACCATCGACTTTTATTTGATAAACCTGGTTCATTAAATCGTATTTATCTTTAAAATAACGATAAAACGTGGTGCGAGATAGACCCGCCGCTTCGGTGATATCATGCACAGTGATGGATTCAATCGAGCGGGTTTCAAACAGCTTTTCAAAAACCGCCACAAAGACCCAAACGGTGCTGTTTTTAACGGCCATAAGCGTCACTCCTTAAGGGTTACAAAAACCTTGTATTGTAACATTATATGACATTTCAAAGACATTGTCACTTTAATAACAAAGGGTGTTTTAGTATACTTAGGGTAGCGCAACAAATAAGACGTTTGAAAGGAATTTTGGCAATGAACAAACAATACCAACCACTATTTGACCCCATTGAATTACCCAACGGCGTAACGTTACAAAACCGTTTCGCCATGGCGTCCATGCTGGTTTTCGGCTCTGAAAAAGACGGCCATGTCGCCGCAGAAGACTACGCCTATTTTGAGCAACGGAACGACACCGGCGCATTAATTATTACCGGTGCTGCCGCCGTTTCTAAAGCAGGGCTTGGCATGGTGCAACAACTTACAATTTTTGATGATGACAATATAGAAAATCTTAAAAAATTGGCGGATATTATAAAATCCAAAGGCAACAAGGCTATTGTTCAGCTGCACAACGCCGGGCGAGAAGCCGTTGGCGCTCATGAATTATATGGTGAAGTGCTGGCCCCCAGCGCCATTGACTTTCCTTTTTTGGACTACGTTCCTAAAGATCTGACACACGAGCAAATTCTTTCCATTATTGATGATTATGGCAAAGCAACACGCCGCGCTATAGAGGCCGGTTTTGACGGCGTTGAAATTCACGGTGCCAACCACTACCTGTTGCAACAGTTTTTCTCTGAATACTCCAACACTCGCACCGACCAATGGGGCGGCAGCCTTGAAAAACGCATGGCCTTCCCGCTAGCGGTGGTAGACAAAGTAAAAGAAGTTGTTGCAAAACACGCAGACGGCGATTTCATTGTCGGATACCGCATTTCGCCCGAAGAGATTCACGGCGAAAATGTTGGTTACACCGTGAATGAGGCGGTTCAACTAATAGACAAAGTGGTTGATAAAAACATCGACTACATGCACCTTTCCACCTTTGATTACGCCGCGTTACCGGAAACAGGCGAAAGCACCCCCGTCACAACCATAGTGAGAGAATCAATTAACGGACGGGTACCGATGGTTGTTGCCGGTGATGTGCTAACCCCCGAAGCCGCTCTTGACGCACTAAATTACACCGACATTATAGCCCTTGGCCGCGCCGTTTTAATTGACCCGGATTTTGTGCCGAAACTTAGAGACGGTAAAGCGGATGCCGTTGAGACAACGGTGGAAAACCGCCTTGAAAATCTTGCCTTTCCCGCTACGCTGAAAAGCTTTTGGCAAATAGAAGGCACCCCGCTGCCACCGCTTAAAGGTCTTAATGCATAAACAATACTAAAAGAGCAAGCTGCAAAGCTTGCTCTTTTAGTATGTAAATATAACTATCATTATTATTGTTTTGCAGATGGTGTTTAGGTTTTGCCAACGCCACCTTTAGGTGCTACCGCATTCTTTTATTCAGCTAAATCTTTCAGTGTTTTTCCGGCAAGGCGATAAACGGTCCAATCCTCCATTGGTTCTGCGCCGAGAGAAAGATAAAAATCTATGCTGGATTGATTCCAGTCAAGGCACCACCATTCAAGGCGGCCGCAGTCTCTTTCAACGGCGATAGCGGCAAGCTTTTGCAAAAGTGCCTTGCCAAAGCCGTGCCCCCTATACGCCGGGATAATGTATAAATCTTCAAGATAAATGCCGGAGCGCCCTAAAAAAGTGGAAAAGTTATGGAAAAACAACGCAAAGCCAACTTCTTTGCCGTCTAGGCAGGCGAAGATTACTTCGGCTTTTTCTTTGTCAAAAAGCCATTCTTCCAACAGTGCTTCAGTGGCAACCACTTCTTCAAGCATTTTTTCATAAGCCGCCAGCTCTTTAATAAACCACAATATTAAAGGGACATCACTTTTTTGGGCGGAGCGGAATGTTAATGGGTGGCTCATAATTACCTCTTCTAAATATTTTTTATTGATGGGCTCCAGCAATATTTTATAGTTCCACATTGTTCACACATATGTTTTGAGATTATGCATGCCTACAAACATGGGTTACGTGGTGATATATAAGCAGATTGGTAAAATAAGAGGGGTTCCTCTTGTAGTAAAACAAAGCTATTATTCCATCGCTATTACACCATTTTAATGGTAATACAGAATTTGTGAACTCGCTTACTTTTGGCGACCATTTTATGCAGCCAATATTATAGTAGTTAAAAGAAGAACATTCGTCAACAATATTTATTGATGGTTAATGCCACCTGCTGTCTCTACAAAAAACAAAAAAAGGCCGCCTGCGGGCGGCCTTTTGCGTGAACTAGGATGAGTTGGTTTTTTGGTTTTCCTAGTTTAGCATCTGTTGGTAGTAAAGTATGCAGAAAAGGTGGTTCATTTGGTGGATGGCGTCTTTAGGCGGGTTGCGGTCCTTCTTGGAAAAATCTAACGGCAATGTCAATGTCGTTCTTGCCGATGGAGCTGTAGTCTTTAAGCACAATAGGTGCTTTTTGGTGTGTTGCCATAATATCGTAGAGCTCATGGTTCATTTCTTCAACTTCCATGTCCCAAATAACTTGGAAAATATCGTCTCGAATGGTTTTTTCTTTCTCAAGCTTCTGTGTTTTGTAGAAATCCAGCAATATCGCATCAATTTCTTTTTGCATTTGCTCATTTTCTCTATGCCAAGCTTTTACAAAGTTATTTTTAACTTTTTCGAATTCATTTTTTTCTTTATGAACCGATTTTTGATGACCGTGAATGATTTCGCTGATTTCTTTTTCCAGTTGGTTTTTTTCTTTTGTCAAAATAGTTTTCAGTTTATTAGTTGTCATTTTTCTCTCCTTTACTATTTAACAATAGCGCTATTTAATGAAATGAATAATCAAAATAAAGGCGTGGTTGCGGTGTTGGTTATTTAAGTACTTGCCATTAAGGCCTAATTAAAACTATCGGACTGCGTGTTGCTTGCCCGTTGTACTGAAAGTACCCATACCAACCACCCTCAATGTTTGTATTTATTAAAGTGCCGCTTTCCTTGCTGTTTTGCGGTGCGTCTTTTCTTTAGTATTCTTTATTATAGGATTTATTTGGCTTTCTACTTATATATAGAAGCAATCATCATGCCACCGACGCCACTCTTTTCTCTTTTTGTACGAACCCACAATTTTTTCTTACTTTTTTGTGCACAAAAACAACACCCTTACCATCTTTTATATGGTAAGGGTGTTTAATATTTGTCATACCTATCAAGTTCATCTAGAGATGCCTGTTTTCTCTTTAATAACTGTCCCAAGGTGTGTTATTGGCGCCTATATCGGTTCAAATTGATTCAAATCGACCCACATCGGTTTGTTTTGAACTGTTTCACCTGTCCCATTTCTGTGTGTTTCAAAAAAGTCCGTATCGTTTTAGCCGTCTATAAAAGGTGCTTATGGGCATATCCATCGATGCCGCCGCCTGAGTTTTGTTGTTGTTATGCTCACGCAGCGCTTCTATCATGGCGCTGCGCTCGTCGTATTTTTCTATACCCGGTGCCGCCATATGAGCAGGTAGCGTTTGAACCACATCGCCGGCGGCACCGGCAGCCTCAGAATACCCAAGGTATTTTAATATAGTGTCTACTTCAATAAGGTCATCGTTAGTGGTGCTGAGAATACCCTCCAGCAGATTTTGCAATTCACGTACGTTGCCAGGCCAAATATAGCTTTTCATAAAGGACTTTGCGCTGTCAGAAAGGCGGGCATCGCACCGCCCGAAACGCTGGCAAACTTGGTCCATAAAATAGTTGGAGAGCAAAATAATATCATCGCCACGTTCACGCAGCGGTGGGATATTTACCCGGATAACGCCCAGCCGGTAAAAAAGGTCTTCGCGGAATAGACCGTCGGCAATTTTTTGATGCAAATCAGCGTTGGTTGCGGCAACAATACGCACATCTACCTCTATTACACGGTTGCCACCCACCCGCATAAAGCGTTTCTCCTCCAATACCCTTAGCAACATCGCTTGCAAGTCAAGCGGCATGTCGCCAATTTCATCTAAAAAGAGTGTGCCGTTTTGCGCCAGCTCAAACTTGCCTATCGCCCCTTCTTTGCGGGCACCGGTAAAGGCACCACTTTCATAGCCGAAGATCTCGCTGGCGATAAGTTCTTTTGAAAAGGCGGCACAGTTTACCGCCACAAAGGGACGATCTTTACGCTGTGAATGGCTGTGAATGGCTTGCGCTAAAATATCTTTGCCGACACCGCTTTCACCCAGCAATAGAATATTGGAATGAGTGCGTGCCGCTGTTTTGGTTTTTTCAAGCAAGTCATTAACGGGTGGGCTGTCACCCAAAAAATCATTAAAGGTGTAACGTGCCGTGTTACCGGCATAGCGAGACACCAGTTTGTTGATGCGCTTGATGGAATCCATACGGATATTCTTGCCACGAAGATGAAAGCGCTCTTCCGTCATCGACGTTAAGCTAATGCTGGTAACAACGTTTTTGCCCCGCACCTTTAGGGTTACTTCTTCGTCAAAGACTTTGGTTTCTTTGCGAATCATATCCCAAAACTTTTTGTTTTCAGGAATGTCTTCGACAATGTTTTCCAGATGGTCGTAAAAATAGTCCATCTCGGGCAATCCTAAAATACGTATAGCCTCGTCACTAAAAACCAAAATTCTGTTTTGATTGTTAGATTGGTCGATGAATAAAATGCCGGTGCCTTCCGTTACGTCACCCGTTTCAATCACCGTTGAAAACCAAAAGAACTGTAGCTCAATGGTGCGCACAAAAGCGATGGACATCTGCAGCAGATTTTCCACCCTCACCTCTTTGGGTGCCACCAATAGCAAACCGCCTAATACTTCGCCATTATCTAATTTAATTGGACAAAAGGCATAATTGCCGCCGTGTAAAAATTCAGCGTAGTTTTCGTCCCCTTTTAAAGAAACGGGCACCAGTTCATCCAAGCCGAGAGAAACGGCGCTGGTACCGATAGCCGCTTCGTTCCACATTGAAGAAACGATAAAGTGCTGTGCTTTAGCCCACATTTGAAAGTCATCGCTGCCATGAATACACAGCAGGCAGCCGTTTTTGTCAAAAATTAAGCCACCGAGGCAGTCGATACCGGAGTCTGACAGATGGCGGGTAACAATGCTGCTGCCAAGTGTATAAATGCGCTTTGTTTCTATCTTTATGCGCTCAAATTCCGCTTCGGATACTTTTTCGGGCAGCACATTTTTGCGGGATATACCCATTTCTTTGCTGCGCTTCCAGCTTTTTTGAACGGCGTTAGAAAGCGTTTCTAGCACTACTTTTCCGTTATGTATTTTCACCTGTGCGCCGGCTGTTTTGTTTTCTTTAGACATGGCAACTCCATCTATATAGGTTGTTAATAGCTAAATATAAGTCAGGCATTTGATTCGTTTCAAAAAAAGAATGGGATAGGTATAAATTCAACTTATTCTCTAGTACCATGATATATTATGCGCTATATTACGTCAATCTGATGACGGGGCGCTATGTGCCGTAATGAACCGCCGCCCGCTATTCAGTCAAAAATGCGCCTCCTTATCTAGATAAGGAGGCGCATTTTGCTTGTCACAAAAAATACAGCTAAGTTAACTGCCTTCGGCAATGGCTTTGTGGTATTTATCCAGTACTAAATACATTTTATCAAATAACAGGTTGGTAGCGCTACACTTTAAGGCACCGTCACGTATTTTATCGTATTGCTGTGGCATATATTGGCTAATAAGCGGTAACGGTATCGCCACGTTGTCAAGGTTGTCCAGCAGTTGCGTCATCGCTTTTCGCACTTCTGGCTGAGCCAGATAATAACGGCTGCGGTCTGAGTAGCTATAGCGGCGTTTAAAAGCTTGTTGTGCTTTGTTGCCATGATAATAATTCTTCCAATAGTTGGGCGTGTGCTTTTGCATCACGTTATCCAATACGTCAATAAAGTTTGATGGCTCTAATTCAACCATATCCTTCAGCTCGTTTTCCATCATCGCCAGCGCAAACAGTCCCTCACGCAGCGCAAATGTAACACCCGGTCCCACCTTTAAGATACCAACACGGCTTTGTACCATATCTCTCAGGCAAGCGCTTGTCTGGTAGTCTGACGAGTGGCTTTCAAAATAAAGGTGCGGGTAATTGGTTTTCAATCCCGCTACCAGCGACGTGGCGGCATCGGCGTTAAAATCATGCACTGTTTCGTCGGAAAACTCAACCCCTATTTGCGCAACAACGGCCACCACATCATCCCACACAATTTTTAGGCCCGCCTCTGTCAACGCCTTTTCAAAACAGCTAAGCGAAGCGCTTAAATCTTGTGGTGTGGTGACCTGCATGCCATGTTCTTCTTCCGTACCGCCAGGTACCGGCACTTCACTACCCAGCACGTAAGCAGGGCGAAATTGCCAGGGGGTGTCTTTTTTAGTTGCTTCATAAGTCGCTTCCGAAACCGCAGCAAGCTCCGCCGTTCTTTCAGCAATAATTTCATTGCTCAGCGGTTGATTGGGGTCGTCATCTTGAAGACGCATGGTTGGGTCTAAATGTATTTTTCTAAATCCGGCCGCTACATACTGGCGCACCAGCTCTTTAGAGTTTTCCATCGCTTCTTTTTCCGGCAAATGCTGCCATACAAAAGGACCAAGATGGTCACCACATAAAATCAATTTTTCAACGGGAAAGCCAGTGTCTTTTGCCATTTCTTGCATCATATCGGCGTAGTCTTTCGGCTTCATGCCGGTGTAACCACCAAATTGGTTGACTTGGTTAACGGTAGCTTCAACCAGGCAATGGGTATTGTGTTCTTTGGCGTAATCCATCGTCGCCTTTAAAAGCAACGGCTCAGATCCGGTTACGGCAAACATACTTTGTTTTTTGATTGATTTTAGCGGGTTCGTCATCATCGTATCTCCTTCAAAATATTATTTATAAGCTAATTTTCATGGGTGCTTTACAGGTTCTGTGGCGTAGCTGTTGATCATCGCTTGAACTGATTTTTTGCTGATGTCCCCTTCCATCGGTCCAAAAGCGGCGGTATTGAGAGCCGCCGAAGCACTTTAAGGAGGCGCGCATGCATTTTGAAAATTATGACAACGCCCGCCTTCAAAATCAGCTTTCAGGCGGGCGGTTTACAGTCAGTTACTTCTTAGATGTGGATAGTGAAGCAAAGGCAAAAGAACTTGCCACCAACATCTGCACCGAGCAAACGGTGGAATTCCCCGTTCACCTACTGCCTAAAGGTGACATTCCAAGCCAAATTTTAGGACAGGTGGAAAGTTTTGCCGCAAAAGACGGTGGCTATCACGTTACTATCAGCTACGCTGAAGAGCTGGTTGGCGGTGAGTTTACGCAGCTGCTTAACGTTATTTTCGGTAACATCAGTATTTTGCCCGGCATTAAAGTAACGGCGGTGGGTTTAACCGACACGTTACTTAACATCAGCCGCGGCCCGCGTTTTGGCATTGACGGGCTGCGCCGCCTTATCGGCGTTAAAGACCGCCCGCTACTTGCCACCGCCCTTAAACCGGTGGGGCTTGCCTCCACCGACCTTGCCGAGGTAGCCTATTGCTGCGCTGAAAACGGCATTGACATTATTAAAGATGACCACGGGCTGGCAAACCAGGTGTTTGCCCCTTATAAAGAGCGGGTGCGCCTTTGCAGCGAGGCCGTTGCCAAAGCCAACGCACGCACCGGCGGCAACACCCTGTATGTGCCTAACATCACCACCACCGCCGATAAATTGAAAGACAATGCCCTCTACGCCAAAGAAGTGGGCGCAGGCGGCGTCATGGTAGCGCCCGGTCTTGTTGGCCTACACGCCATGAAGGCGCTGGCAGAAGACGACGACATTGGCCTGCCGGTTATTGCGCACCCCGCCTTTTCCGGCAGTTTAACCATTAACCCGCAGGGTATTGCCTGCGACGTGCTGTTTGGTTTGCTTAACCGCCTGTGCGGCGCCGACGTTGCCATTATCCCAAACTTTGGTGGGCGCTTTTCACTAAGCCGCCAGCAATGCAGCAACGTGGCAACCAGCGGCAAAGCGCCGTTAGCGCCGCTTAAAGAAACCATGCTTGCCCCCGCCGGCGGCATGAGTTTTGACAAAATACCCGAGATGATAGACACTTATGGTAACAATTTTGTTATTTTAATCGGCGGCGGTTTGTTTGATAAAAGCAGTAACTTAGCGCAAAACTGCCGTGAATTTTTGCACCTTGTT
>CAYZSR010000051.1:0-10664 GCA_964479715.1 uncultured Oscillospiraceae bacterium
TGGCTTTAATGGCTTTTTGTTTAATGGACAGGTTGTCGTTAGGAACAATCAGCTTGGGGTCAACCTGCATAAAGGTGCCCAGCCCGGTGCACGTTTCGCACGCGCCGAAGGGGTTGTTAAAGGAAAACATGCGCGGCGTTAACTCTTCAATGGTGGTGCCGTGCTCGGGGCAGGCGTAGCTTTGGCTAAACTGCAAATCGTCGCCATCGCCGTCCACCAAGTTGATGGTAACCAGCCCGTCGGTGAGTGACAGCGCCGTTTCAAGTGAATCGGCCAAGCGGCTGCGGATATCCGGGCGGATAACAAGGCGGTCAACCACCACGTCGACGCTGTGGCGCTTGTTTTTCTCAAGCTCTATCTCGTCGCTCAAATCATAAATGCTGCCGTTAACGCGCACCCGCACATAGCCGCCACGGCGTGCCGCGTCAAATTCTTTTTGCTGGGTGCCTTTGCGCTCCCGCACCACCGGTGCCAGCACCATAAAGCGGGTGCCTTCGGGCAGCTCCATAATGGCGTCCACCATTTGGTCCACCGTTTGCTGCGCTATCTCTTTGCCGCAGATGGGGCAATGCGGCACGCCGATACGGGCGTACAGTAGGCGCAGATAGTCATATATCTCGGTCACGGTGCCGACGGTGGAACGCGGGTTGTGCGATGTGGTGCGTTGGTCGATGGAGATGGCGGGCGACAGGCCGTGAATCTCGTCAACATCAGGCTTTTCCATCTGCCCTAAAAACTGGCGGGCGTAGCTGGATAGGCTTTCCACGTAGCGGCGCTGCCCGTCGGCGTAAATGGTGTCAAAAGCAAGGCTTGATTTACCCGAGCCGGACAGCCCCGTCATCACCACCAGATTGTCGCGCGGGATGTCTAAGTCTATATTTTTCAAGTTGTGCTCTCTCGCACCTCGAATTACAATTGTATCGTTTTGCATCTATACCTCTTACAATCTATTTGTCTGTTGGGTTTATAACGGTTACACATCGGCAGGCCCCGACCTGCCCCGCCCGCGGTCCCTTGTTTGGCGGGGGCTGCGCGGCGCAAAGTTGGGCTCGTTGGTAACGGGGTCGCCGCGGCGTATTTTTTCAATGCGGTCACGCAGAAAGGCGGCGTGCTCAAATTCCAGCAGGTTGGCCGCCTGTTTCATCTCCCGGTTGAGGCGGGTGATTAACTGCTCCCGCTCGGCGCGGCTGAGGCGGCGCCCTTCGGCGGGGTCCACCACTTCTTCAGAAATGCCGATAACGTCGGCAATTTCTTTTACAATGGTGGTTGGCACAATGCCGTGTTCTTCGTTAAAGGCTTGCTGTATGGTGCGGCGGCGCTCCGTTTCTACAATGGCGCGCTCCATGCTGTTGGTGACGCTGTCGGCGTACATAATGACCACGCCATGCTCGTTGCGGGCGGCGCGCCCGATGGTTTGCACAAGGCTTGTTTCGCTGCGCAAAAAGCCTTCTTTGTCGGCGTCCAGTATCGCAACAAGTGACACCTCGGGCAAGTCCAGCCCTTCCCGCAGCAGGTTGATGCCGACAATGACGTCGATGACGCCGGCACGCAAATCTCGAATCAGCGCCATGCGCTCGAAAGTATCTATCTCATGGTGCATGTACTGCACCTTTACGTCGTGTTCAGCTAGGTATTCGGTTAAATCTTCCGCCATTTTTTTGGTCAGCGTGGTCACCAGCACCCGCTCGCCTTTTTCACTGCGGATGTTAATTTCGCCCAGCAAATCTTCAATTTGCCCATCGACAGGCTTCACAGTGATTTGCGGGTCCATCAAGCCGGTGGGGCGAATGAGTTGTTCCACCTCTTGGGCGCTGTGTTCCTTCTCATAATCGGCGGGGGTGGCGCTTACAAACACCGTTTGGTTCACCTTGTCTCTAAATTCTTCAAACCGAAGTGGGCGGTTGTCCAGCGCTGACGGCAACCGAAAACCGAAATCTATCAGGTTCTTTTTGCGGGCGTAGTCGCCGCCGTACATGGCGCGCAGTTGCGGCAACATAACGTGGCTTTCGTCGATAAAAAGCAGGTAGTCATCAGGGAAATAGTCCAGCAGGGTGGTGGGAATAGAGCCGGGCTTGCGCCCGCTTAACACACGGGAGTAGTTTTCAATCCCTTTGCAAACACCCACTTCTTCTATCATTTCAATGTCATAATTGGTGCGCATGGCAATGCGCTGCGCTTCAATCAGCTTGCCTTTATCGGTGAAGTCGCGCACCTGCTCGTCCATTTCCAGGCGCAGCTCCGCCAGCGATTCTTGCAGCCGTTCGTCGCTGACAATGTAGTGGCTGGCGGGGAAAATAGCAATGTGGTTCAGCAGCCGGGTGCGCTGCCCCGTCAGCGGCGTAATCTCGCTAATTCGGTCTATTTCGTCGCCAAAAAACTCTACCCGCAACGCGTTTTCGTCGTTGTAGGCGGGGTATATTTCAACCACGTCGCCCTGCACACGGAATTTGTTGCGTGTAAAGTTAATGTCGTTGCGTTCATATTGCAGTTTAACCAGCTTTTTAAGTAGCTCTTCCCGTTCCATCTGCATACCGGGACGCAGGCTGATAACCATGTTGCGGTAATCGATGGGGTTACCCAGCGAATAAATGCACGACACCGACGCCACAATAATCACATCGCGCCGCTCTGACAACGCCGCCGTGGCGCTGTGCCGCAAGCGGTCTATTTCGTCGTTGATGGCGCTGTCTTTTTCAATGTAAGTGTCGGTTGAGGGAATGTATGCTTCCGGCTGGTAATAATCGTAATAACTTACAAAGTATTCCACCGCGTTGTTGGGAAAATATTCTCTAAACTCGGTACAAAGCTGGGCCGCCAGCGTTTTGTTGTGCGCCAGCACCAGCGTGGGGCGGTTTACCTCGGCAATAACGTTGGCCATGGTAAAGGTTTTGCCGCTGCCGGTAACGCCCAGCAACGTTTGGTCTTTATATTGTTTGTTAATGCCTTTCACCAGTTGGGCTATGGCTTCGGGCTGGTCGCCGGCGGGTTTGTAATCGGCAACAAGTTCAAATTTTTCCATTTATTCCTTTCTGTTAACAGAAAATTGTTCAAAAAGAGTGGCGGTGTTGTTTTATAGCGCGCAACACAGCCTTATTTATAGTATACCATAAAAGTCAAACAATGTGGAGTGTTTTGGTAGGCGTTGAGTGAAACAGTTAAAGAACAACAACCGGGCATTCATATGAATGCCCGGCTCTATTTATCTATAAGTGTTTCTTTAAATGTCTGGGTTGGGCGGCTGGTAATAAAAGCTTTGCGGGTTGGAGGGAATGGTCAGGTAAAAGTTTGCCTCGGCGGCACTCATATAAGGGTTGAGCCACAAAAGGCCGATGCCGAAAGTGAGCATACTTAATAATATCCAACCGATAAAGCTGAGGTGCAGCTTAAAGAGGTTCCATTTTTGCCCGCGCATCATCTCTCTTGATTGGCGAATGGCCTCCATAATGCCGACGTCCGGGTTTTCCGCCATGATGTAGGGCGCCATCGAATATTTGTACGCGGCAACAATGCCGGGGATAACGAGTAACAGCGACCATAAAAAGACAAAAATACTGGTAACAACGTGCAAGCCCAGCGCTTTGCCAAAGCGGTCAAATTTTGAGAAAAGCGTTGAAAACTCCGCCGGTCTGTCTTGCTTAATAAGTGAAATATAGTACTGTTTTTGGCCTAAATTGATGGCGCCACCAATGATGAAAACGGCAATGCTGTACAGTACAGTAACCAAGGCCACGCTGGCTAAAAAACCCATAAGCGGGTACAAAATTTCCGGCGCGATGGCCTCGTAGCCGTTGGTGGATGGCGCCACGTTTTGCACGGTGGTGCTCATCATGCTGCCGCCGCTGCCGCCACCTGAAACTGAGCCGCCAAGCAAACCGGCAACCAGCGTAACAAGAAGCGAAATGCCCCAGTGGTTTTTAAGTGCCATGCGTGCCGCAAGGCGATTATCTTTTGCTAACATTATAACACTCCTTAAATTGCAAGTAGAGAACTTCTCTAAGAACGTTTTTAGTATACCACACCGGCTTTAAAAACAAAAGAGAAAAGTGTCGTTTTTACAATTTTCGGCGTTGATTAGCCGCCTTGCGGCGTGGTATAGTGGGTATGGATTAAACGGCGCTGCAACCGTCCGTTATGCCGATTTTTTCCGTTGAAAACACTGCGCAACCAGCCTGTTGCTTGTATTGTATAAGGAGTAAATATGCCCCCTATCGCCCGCATTAAAGATCCCTCTCTTTTGGCGTTTAAAAACGGTGACACCCTTTGCCACGGCGCCGACCAAAATTGGTATAAAAACCGCTTTCAACGCACCGCCGGTTGCGGGCCGACCGCCGCCGCCGTGTTGCTGTATTATTTGGCGCAGCGCCACCCCGCCGCGCACAGGCTGTGTCCACAGCGGGTGGCCACCAAAGAAGAGTTTGTGCCGCTGATGCAAGCGGTGTGGGCTGATGTAACGCCCGGCTTGCTGGGTGTTAACCGGGTGCGTCACTTTGCCAAAGGGGTGCGCAGATACGGCGCTAAACGGGGCGTTGCATTACAAACAGCAACCCTTGCGGTGCCGCCTTTTTACGCAAGGCGCCCACACCCCCGCCACCTGTTTCACTTTATCGCCGCGGCGCTTGAGAAGGACTACCCCGTCGCTTTTTTAAACCGTTCAAACGGCACGCTTAAAAGTATCAACAGCTGGCACTGGATGCCGCTGATTGCGCTGCATGAAGATTTAACCGTCGACGTGTTGGACGGTTGCCGCGTTAAAACAATACCTCTTTTAGAGTGGCTGAAAAGTAGCGCCATGGGCGGCGGGCTGGTGGCCGTTACGGCACCGAAAGGCCTCTTATAGCAGTATATAAGGTCTACCGCGCCCGCCTGATGGCAGCCGTTTACCAACCAACTTTTGCGGTGTAAAAAAACCGGGCGCCTTGAGAGTTATAGCCCCGCCGTATCTCTTTAAGTGCGGCGCCCGCTCTCTATTGTTTGCAGCGTAAAATAAAAAACGCCTCGGGATTTTCCCCGAGGCGTTTTGTTTTAAAACTGCGGCAATGTGGCAAAGCCTTGTTCAAGCTCTTCATCAGACGGAATGTGGTCGGTCATGTTGCCGGAAAGGTAATTTTTATAGGCGGTCATGTCAAAATAACCGGTGCCGGTTAAACCGAAAAGAATGGTTTTCTCTTCGCCGGTTTCTTTGCAGCGCAGCGCTTCATCCACAGCGCCTAAAATAGCGTGCGCCGATTCGGGCGCCGGTAAAATTTGTTCGCATTTGGCAAAGTGCACCGCCGCCTCAAACACCTTAGTTTGCTCATAAGAGCGCGCTTCGTCAAGGTGCCCGTCGTGGTAAAGTTTAGACAAAATTGGCGACATACCATGGTAGCGCAGCCCGCCCGCGTGGTTGGACGCCGGCATAAAGCCGGAGCCAAGGGTATACATTTTTGCCACCGGGGTGATGCGCCCCGTGTCGCAATAATCATACGCGTAGCGCCCGCGTGACAGGCTGGGGCAAGACGCCGGCTCAACGGCGATAAAATAGGGGTCTTTTTTGCCGGTCAGCTTGTCTTGCATAAAGGGGCTGATAAGCCCGCCGAGGTTGGAGCCGCCGCCGGCGCAGCCGATAACCACATCGGGGTAATCGTCAATCATGTCAAAAGCGGTTTTGCACTCCAAGCCGATAACGCTTTGGTGCAGCATAACCTGGTTTAAAACCGAGCCTAAAACATAGCGGCAATTGTCGGTATTAACGGCTTTTTCAACCGCTTCGGAAATGGCGCAGCCAAGGCTGCCGCCGGTGCCGGGGTGCTCTTCCAGTATCCGCCGCCCAATGGCGGTGGTGTCGCTGGGGCTTGGCACCACATTGGCGCCGTAGGTTTCAATAATCGCTTTTCGGTAGGGTTTTTGCTCGGCGCTTACCTTCACCATGTAAACGGTTAAATCCACGCCGAAGTAGGCGCACGCCATCGCTAAAGCGGTGCCCCACTGCCCCGCCCCCGTTTCGGTGGTAAGGCTGGTCATCCCTTGCTTTTTAGCGTAGTACACCTGCGCCGCCGCCGAGTTTAGCTTGTGGCTGCCGGCGGTGTTGTTACCCTCATACTTATAATAAATTTTGGCGGGTGTGCCAAGCGCTTTTTCCAAATCATAAGCGCGGATTAACGGCGATGGGCGAAAGGTGCGGTAATAATCCCGTATCGCCTGAGGTATTTTAAAATAACGGGTGGTGGAATCCAACTCTTGATTAGCGAGCTCTTCGCAAAAAACGCCGTATAAATCATCGGGTTTAGCGGGTTGCATCGTTTCCGGGTTAAGCAGCGGGTCGGGTTGTTGTGGCATATCCGCCCGCATATTGTACCAATGGGTTGGAATTTGGTTTTCTTCTAAGAATATTTTTTTAGGTATGGTCATGGTAGCGCTCCTTTAATTGTTGTGTTGGTTGGCGGCTACTACACCCACCATCGTTTATCTAACAGTGCCATTTTACACGCCTCCGCATTGTTTTTATTGGTCTATACTAAAGGTAAAAATAAAAAAACCCCATGCCCACCAAGGGGCAAGAGATTCTCCTGCGGTACCACCCAAATTGACGCTAAGCGCCCACTTTATGCACAACTATGCACGCCAAACTGGTAACGGCATTGGCACGCCCGTTGGCAGCTACTTTTGCACGCGGTGCAATTTCACGCCACCCTCTCTTGGCCCATTCACAAACACGGCGGTATGGCCTTTCACCACGCGGCCACTCTCTACTACCGAAGGGTGTTTGCTACTTATCCAGATCATAGGTTTAAACATTTAATTTCCAGTATTGTAACACCGGATTTTGCCGTTGTCAACTATTATTTACAGCCAGCCACCGTCGGCAGAGATAACCTGCCCGGTGATGTACGACGCCGCCCCCGACGAAAGAAACATGATAACGTCGGCAATTTCTTTCGGGTCGGCCAGCCGCCCCAGCGAGACATGGTCGCAAATGCCGGCTTTTTCGCTGTCGGTAAAATCTTGCATCATGGCGGTGTCCACCGCGCCGGGCGCAATGCAATTCACCCGCACACCACTAGGCCCCACCTCTTTGGCAAGGGCTTTGGTCAAGCCGATAACGGCGGCTTTAGCGGCGGAATAGTGCACCTCGCACGAGGCGCCCACCTCGCCCCAAATGGAGGATAGGTTAACAATGCTGCCGCTTTTTTGGCGCACCATGTTGCCCAGCGCCCGTTTGCAGCACAAAAAGGTGCCTTTTACGTGCACCTCAAACATGCCGTCCCAGTCTTTTTCGGTGATGTCGCAAAACATTTTTTGCTGCGCGGTGCCGGCGCAGTTAACCAAGGTGGTAATAGCGCCGTATTTATTTTCAACGGTCTCAAAAAGGCGGTCCACCTGCTCGCTACGGCTTACATCAAGCGGCATGGCTTTAACAGTGCAGCCATTTTGCGCCAGTTCTTCTTCCAGCGCTTTGGCCGCTTTACGGTTGGTGTGGTAGCCTAAAATAACGGTGTCTGCCGTGTGGCTGAACGCCCGCGCCACCGCCCCGCCAATACCGCCGGACGCGCCGGTTATAAGCACAACATCAGTTGCCATTTTGTTCCTTCTTTCGTTGGCGCAGCGCCGTAAAAAAGTCTTTTAACAGCCGGCTGCTTTCGTCGGCTAAAAGCCCGCCCTCAACCTGCGGCGTGTGGTTAAAGGGGTACTCGAATAAATTTAGTACCGAGCCGCAACAACCGGCTTTAGGGTCGCCGGCGCCGTAGACAACGCGGTCGATACGGCTGTTAATAATAGCGCCAACGCACATGGCGCACGGCTCCAGCGTAACGTACAGGGTGCTGTTTAGAAGGCGCCAGCTTTGCGCTTTTTGGCACGCCTCGTTAATGGCGAGCACCTCAGCGTGCGCCAGCGCGTTTTCATCCAGCTCACGGCGGTTGTGTGCCGCCGCCAGCACGGTGCCGTTTTGCACCAGCACAGCGCCAACCGGCACTTCGTCCAGCCGCGCGGCGGCGGCCGCCTCATCCAGCGCAAGGCGCATATAATCAATGTCTTTAGCTTGCATAACACTATCCTTTGTTTATCGGTTTGCTCTTTGCCATAATAAAATAAAAGAGGGCGGCTGTCAATTTTCTCGGCGTTGTTACAAAAAAGTACGTTTCTTTTACTCTGCGGCTGTAAACGCCGTGTAAAGGATGAATAATACGCTTGATATCGGCTTATATATAGGTTAAAATTATAGAAACAGCCGCCTCGTCTTGAAGGATTGTCTACTGGCTTTATGGCAACAGGGAGGTTGCAGAAAATGACTATTCAAAACAACATGCTGGCGCACGGCGCCTCGCGTGAGCTGCTTAAAAACCAGTTATTGGTACAGCACAGCGTACGGCAACTGGCCAGCGGCTACCGCATAAACAGCGCCGCCGATGACGCCGCCGGGCTTGCCATTTCTGAAAAAATGCGTGCCCAACAAACGGCGCTGGAGCGCGCCATAGATAACGCCCACGACGGCCGCAACATGGTGAATACCGCTGAAGGCGCTTTGAATGAACTGCACCACATTACCAACCGCTTGACCGACCTTTCCATGCAGGCGGCGAACGGCATTTTGTCTGACGGTGACCGCGCCATGCTGCAAAATGAGGCGCAAAGCCTGCTGGATGAAATAGACCGCATTGCGCAGGCAACCACCTTTAACGGTTTGCCACTGATTGACGGCTCCCTTGCATCGGAAGCGCAAATCGGCGCCGACGGTATACCGATTGATAAAATTGCTGACAGTTTATACATCGACGGTGGCACCTTTGAGTTTTACGATGGCACCAATTTAGACGACGCGCTCTTTACCATAGGCGGTGAAACGTTTGCGCTTGTACAGGCAGATGATATGATTCACTTTGCCGACGAATTGGCGCTGAACGGTGCCCACGCCGTGGCGGTAAACGCCGCCGACCCCGCCGCCATGGGGCGAAGCGATTATGAAACAGTGGCAGACGCCATCAACACCGCCGCAGGCACTGCGTTTGAAGGCCTTGACCAAGGCATGGCAATGCAGGTGGGTGGCGGCATCCGTTTGCAGGTAGGCATTACCGGCAACGAAAGCGACGCCGTTACCGTAACAGCGGGCGACATGTCTGCCGAGGGGCTTGCCCTTGACGGCATTGATTTATCCACCCAGCAGGGCGCCCTCAAAGCGCTGGACGTTATAAACACCGCACGGGAGCGCATTTCTTCAACCCGCAGCGGGCTGGGCAGCGTGCACAACCGCCTTGAAGCAGCCATCAGCAACTTGGGCGTTAATTATGAGAATATCACCGCCTCTGAAAGCCGCCTGCGCGACGCCGACATGGCAAAATCTTGGCTGGAGCTGACACGGCAAAACATGCTGAAACAAGCGAAAACATCTATGTTGGCGCAGTCCAACCTGCACCAGCAACAGGTGTTGCAGCTGCTCTATTAAAACCGCCGCCGAACTAATAAAATATCAGCCTCATCTTAACGGGTGAGGCTGTTTTGTTGGTTGCCATAGCCGCTCATTCAAAGCGGCGAAATTTTTGAATTACAAAAGGGCATTCGCCGAAGTGCAGCCACAAAAATATAAAGCTACAGCGGGCGCTCTACGAAGCGCCCATTTTTTAACGCATAAACGCTGTTAAATCCGCTTTGCTTTAATAGGTCCACCCCTTCGGTGAAGCCGTCGGTCAGCGTGCCGGCACGGTGGCAGTCGCTGGATAAAATAACTCGCCCGCCCAGCTCTTTCAAACGGCGCAGTAAAAATGGCGCCGGGTACGGCACCGCTCGCAAACCGCTCGCCATCGCCCGTGTGTTCACTTCAAACAGCCCGTTGTAACGGTCCAATATCTCCGCTACCCGCTCCAACGCGTTTAGCGCAATGGCTTGGTAGGCGCTGCTGGTTTCATCAAAGAGCAGCCCATCGCCGTTAAATTTAGCCAGCAAATCAAAGTGCGCAATAATTTGCGGTTTCAACTCGTCGGCGCAGCGCACCACCAAATCATAATAGCCTTGCGCCAGCGCCAGCCCGTCGCCGCCGTAGAGCGTGTCTTTGCACTCCATCGCCAGCGGCAGGGTGGCATCCACCGTGTGGTAGCGTCCGTCGTCGCCGCGAATATAATGCACCGCGCCGATGATGTAATCAAGCCCGTCAAGCGCACGGGGGCTGTAATAATCTTGCTCTATGCCGCAGCTTATGTTTATCTTTTCACCGTGTTGCTGGGCGGCGCGGCGTACGTCGGCTTGGTAGGCAGCCATGTCTTGCACGCCGGCGCAGCCGGGGTCAAAAGGCGCCGAAGAGTGCGACGTAAAGCCTAGGTCGCTAAACCCTTCGTCCATGGCGGATTGCACCATCGCATCCACCGAGTTGGCGCCGTCGCACCAGGTGGTGTGGGTGTGGGGGTTGGAAGCTATCATGCCATCCCCTGCTTTGATTTTTCTGCGCCGTGGCGAGACTCCAGCTTGTTAAGAATGTCTTGCGGCTCAATGCCGATGTGCGCCAAAAGCACCAACAGGTGATAGGTTAAATCCGCCATTTCAGAGATGGTTTCGTCGCGGTCTTGTTTCATGGCGGCGATGATAACCTCGGCGGATTCTTCGCCCACTTTTTTCAAGATTTTCTCTATCCCCTCGTCAAAAAGATAGTTGGTGTAGCTGCCTTCTTTGGGGTTGGTTTTACGCCCCAGCAAAAAGGT
>CAYZSR010000052.1:0-5068 GCA_964479715.1 uncultured Oscillospiraceae bacterium
TTAATGTCAATGCCGGAGATGAAGATTTGCCCGTCGTCTTCAACGTCAATTTTAACGTCGTTAACGGCTGAAATCTCTTGGATAACTTTACCGCCCTTGCCGATGACGTCACGGATTTTTTCCGGGTCAATCTGCATGGTAAGCATTTTGGGCGCGTACTCAGAGAGTTCTTCGCGCGGCGCCGCAATGGCTTTATTCATAATCTCTTCCAAGATATAAATGCGTGCTTTACGGGTTTTTTCAAGGGCTTCTTCAACCATTTCATGGGTTAAGCCTTCGAATTTAATGTCCATTTGAATGGCGGTGATACCGTTAACGGTGCCGCCTACTTTAAAGTCCATATCGCCGAAAAAGTCTTCAATGCCTTGAATATCCAGCATGGTAAGCCAGCGGTCTTCGTCGGTGATAAGGCCGCAGGAAATGCCCGCCACCGCTTGGCTGATGGGCACGCCGGCGTCCATCAGCGCAAGGGACGAGCCGCAAATGGCGGCCTGGCTGGTGGAACCGTTGGACGAGAGTATCTCAGACACAAGGCGGATGCTGTACGGAAATTCTTCAATTTCCGGCAGTACCGGCAGAAGGGCTTTCTCAGCCAGCGCACCGTGCCCAATTTCGCGGCGGCCGGGACCACGCGCCGGGCGAGACTCCCCAACCGAGAAGGCAGGGAAGTTGTAATGGTGCATAAACCGCTTGGTTTCATCGGTGGAAAGGTCGTCTATAATTTGTGCGTCGCGCAGCGTAGACAGCGTTGCCACGGTTAGCGCTTGCGTTTGCGCACGGGTAAACATACCACTGCCGTGGGCGCGGGGCAACAGGTCTACTTCGGCGGCAAGGGGACGTATTTCGTCCACACCGCGGCCGTCTACCCGTTTGCCGTCTTCCAGCAGCCAGCGGCGGATAACCAGTTTTTGCATGTCGTCAATCAGCATTGAGACAATGTCGGCGCCGTGCTCTTCAGCGTAGCGCTCGGTCAGCTCATCGCAAATAGGCGCCAGCTGTTCGTCACGCACCGTTTTATCGTCGGTGTCCATCGCCGTTTGAAATTGGTCAAAGAACTCGTCTTTAACCTCGTCAAACAGCCCCTCCGGCATCACCAGTTGGATGGGTGTTGCTTTGGGTTTGCCGATGGCGTCGGTCATCTCTTCAATAAAGGGAATGATTTTGTTAATTTCTTCGTGGGCAAGGCGAATGCCGTCCATAACGGTGGCTTCGTCCACTTCAGAGGCGCCCGCTTCAATCATAACAATTTTGTCACGAGAGGCGGCAACGGTCAGCTCCATCGTGCTGCTTTCCAGCTGTTCTTCGCTGGGGTCCAGCACCAGCTCGCCGTCTACAAAGCCAACGTTCATGCCGGCGATGGGGCCGTTCCACGGAATGTCCGAGATGGACAGCGCAATGGACGCGCCAATCATACCGGCAACGGCGGCGCTGCCTTCTCTATCCACGCTGAGTACGTTCACGCTGATGGAAACGTCGTCACGCATATTGTCCGGGAAAAGGGGGCGAATTTGGCGGTCAATCAGGCGGCCGGTAAGCACCGCTTTTTCGCCGGGGCGGCCTTCACGGCGCATGAAAGAGCCGGGAATTTTGCCGACGGCGTACATTTTTTCTTCAAAGTCTACGCTGAGGGGGAAAAAGTCTATCCCTTCACGCGGGTTACCCATGGTGGCGGTGCACAGCACGCGCGTTTCACCATAGTGGATAAAGCAGCTGCCGTTGGCAAGCCCGGCCATTTTGCCGGTTTCAACGATGAAAGGGCGCCCCGCCACGGTGGTTTCAAAGGTTTTGTGGTTGGGGAATGTTTCCATTTTGCTTAATTTTTCTGTTTGATTCAAAGGGAACCTCCTACAAGGTTTGCAACACAGCTTCTTTAGCAATCAAGGCGACGTTTAAGCGGTTTTTTGCCGGTTAAACATCTCGTTCATTGCTAAAAAACCATCGTTGCTGGTTGTTTTCGTACAAATACAATCAAAAGCAGGGGTATGGCCCCTGCTTTTGTGTTTACCGTTATTTACGCAGACCCAGCCGAGTAATTAAATCACGGTAGCGCTCAATGTCTTTTTTCTGCAGGTATTTCAGCAGGTTACGACGTTGCCCTACCAGCGTTAACAAACCACGGTTGGAATGGTGGTCTCTGGGGTGGGTTTTGCTATGTGCAGTAAGGTGGTTAATGCGTCTGGTAAGCAGCGCAATTTGAACCTCCGGCGAGCCGGTGTCGCCCTCATGCATAGCGTATTCTTTAACAATGTCTTCTTTAGCAAGCGACATATCGAACGTGGTTTTAGATTTGCTCATAGTTTCTCCTCTTAATAAGGTGCGTAGCGCACCGTTTCTATTCACCATTTGCCCAGCGACGGTGACACCATCTTTTTAGAGGAGCACGCCTACCGCTGTGCAAAGGTACTGTGTTATTTTAACACACCTATGCCTGCCCTGCAAGCCCCAATGTGTTTTCTTTTTGCGCAAAATAGCGGCGTGCGTCGGCCGCCCAACGTTGCACCGCCTCGGCTAAAACGGCGGGGCTTTCAAACTTTTGCACGGCGGCAAGGCGCTCATAAAACTGCACCGTAACGCGCTTGTTGTAAAGGTCGCCGTCAAAACCGGTAATAAAGGTTTCGCAGGTGGGGCTGTCTCCGTTCACGGTGGGGCGGGTGCCAAACCCCGTTGCCGAGGGGTACCACACGCCGTCCAGCCACGTTTGCGTAATGTACACGCCAAAGGCGGGCGGCTGCCTGTCTGCCGGGAACACTTGGTTGATGGTGGGAAAGCCGAGGGTGTGCCCCAGCCGCTTGCCCCGCTGCACCGGAAACTGAATTTCGTACGGGCGGCCCAGCATGGCGTTGGCGGCGGGTATGTCGCCCGCTTTTAAAGCGGCGCGGATACGGGTGGAGCTGACCGGTTCCCCCTGCCACAAGGCGGTGGGCACCGTTTGGTAATAAATGCCCGCCTCTTTGCAAAGTGCCGCCAGCAGTGCCGTGTCACCGGCACGCCCGGCGCCGAAGTGAAAATCGTCGCCGCTGAACAGCGCGCGGGCGCGGTAGCGCCCCACCAACAATTCGTGAAAAAACGCCTCGGGTGAAAGGTGCTTAATTTGCTCAAAGGTCGGCTCAAAGCAGCAATGCACGCCAAGCGCCTCAAAAGAGCGATGTTTTTGCTCCGGCGATTGAATGCGTCGCTCGCTTTTCGGCCCGTTTGCGCCGCCGGTGGTAAAGGTGAAAACCGCCGGCTCTAAAGCCAGCTCGTCGGCTTTATCCACCGCCGCCTGTATCACCGCTTGGTGCCCGATGTGGACACCGTCAAAAAAACCCAGCGCCAGCGAAGTGCCGTTCAGCGGGCCGTCGTACCCTTTTTCATGTTCACAATTCAATGCGTCTCATCACCTTTTTAGACCGGCACGCCGAAGCGTTACCGGTGTACAAATACTTTTTCTGCTTTCACGTGGTGCGCGTCGTCCACCTGCGCCACGCCTAGAAAGCCGTTGTCATCCAGGGCGCGGTAACGCCCGGGGGCTTGCTGCGGCAGCGTGAAGGGCGCGCCGTTGCAAAGAAAACGCGCCTCTTTTGCGGGCAGCTGCAACACCGGCAGCTGCGTAAACGCCGCCTCGATAGGGTGCAGCTGCGCCGCCAGCGTGCCGCCGTCTTGCGCCCGCTGCAAAAAGTCCAGCGAAACGGCTTGGCTCAGCGTAAAAACCCCCGCCGCGGTGCGCTCCAGCGCCGCCAGTGTGGCGGGCACCCCCAGCGCTTTGCCGATGTCTTCAGCCAGCGTGCGGATGTACGTTCCCGCTGAGCAATGCACCCGCAATGCGTGGCGGTTGGGCGCCGTTTCGCCCTGATAATCAATGCTGTAAATGGTTACGCCCCGCTCTTTACGGGGGGCGCTTTGCCCCTGCCGCGCGTAAGCGTAGAGCGGTTTACCGTCTACTTTCACGGCGGAATACATCGGCGGCAGCTGTGTTTGCTCGCCCTTAAAACGGGGCAACACCGCTTTTACGTCGGCGGCGGTAACCGCCGCCGCTTGCTCTTCTAAAACGGTGCCGGTGATGTCGCCGGTGTCGGTTTGAAGGCCGAAAAGCAGCTCTGCCTCGTACACTTTGCTTTGGTCGGGCTGCAAATCCACCGCTTTGGTGGCGCGGCCGATAAAAACCGGCAGCACCCCCGTTGCCATTGGGTCGAGCGTGCCGCCGTGCCCCACTTTGCGCACGCCGCTGATGCCACGCACCTTGGCGACGACGTCAAAGGAGGTAAAATCTTGCGGTTTGTTGACAATGACAATGCCGTTCATTCGGCACCGGCGGACGCCGCCGCTTTGTCTTCATCGCTTGGGGCGCTCTCGTCGCCGTTCTCTTCGGCGGCTTTTGCCTCCGCTTCAGCGGCGGCGCTGTCTGCCAGCACCCGCTCTGTTTCTTTCAGCAGGGCGTCCCGCACCGAATCCAGCCCGCCGTAAAGCTCACAGCCGGCGGCTTGCAGGTGCCCGCCGCCGCCCAGCGGTTTAACAATGGCGGTGGCGTCTATACCCACTTGGGTGCGCACACTTATTTTAAAGCTGCCGCCGGGCTGTTGGCGCATGGTGATGCCCACCTCTACCCCTTCAATGGAGCGGGGTATCGAAGTAATGCCCTCCAAATCGCCTTGGTCAATGCCAAGCGCCTCTATCTGTTCTTTGGTTATGTAAATTAAAGCGCAAACACCATCGAAATGGTATTCCAAGTTGGACAGCGCTATTTGTTCCATCGCTATGCGGGCTTTACTTTTGTTGGAAAAGTGCAGTTCATTCAGCATCGAATGCTCGGCGCCAAGGTCAATCAGCTGCGCCGCCACACGGTGGCTGCGCGCGGTGGTGTTGGCGTAACGGAAACAGCCCGTATCGGTGGAAACACCGGTGTACAGGCATTTGGCGATGCGTTTGTCTATGGTAACGCCCATATGCATTAACACATCAAAGATAATTTCCGCGGTGGCGGCCGCCGTTGAATCAAGAAACGTGGCGGCGGCATACCCCGTGTTGGAAGCGTGGTGGTCGATGCATAAATCCACCTTGTCGGCGTATTTTGCCGCCTTATCTCCAAAAA
>CAYZSR010000052.1:5078-9763 GCA_964479715.1 uncultured Oscillospiraceae bacterium
CAATATCCACCGAGACAATGTACTCCACCTCAAACTGGTTGCGGTACAGCTTTAAATCCATATAATCGTACCGCGCGTGGATGGGGTCTGCGCAAAAGACGGCAACGTTTTTGCCGCGGGCGTGCAGCCCCCACATCAGCGCCCCCGCCGAGCCAAGGGTGTCTCCATCGGGGTTTTTGTGGCTGATGATTAAAACGTTGTCGGCATCAAGCAGCCGTTCGGTTACTTGCGCAATGGTTACTTGCTCGCTCATTTGTCAATCTCCCGCAGCAGGTGGTTAATGTGGTCTGCGTAGGCGGCGCTGTCGTCGTGTACAAAGATAAATTCCGGCATGCGGCGCATACGCATACGCTGCGCCAACTCGTGCCGAATGTAGCCTTTGCCGTTTTCTAACGCGTTTATAATTGGTTTTGGGTTGACGCCGTCGGCGCCGTTTTTCCCTTCACCCACCACGCTGATAAACACCTTGCTGACGCTTAAATCGCCGCTGGTTTCCACCTTGGTAACGGTAACCAGCCCGCTGTGCAAGCGGGGGTCTTTCATGGTGCCGATAAGGTCTATCAGCTCGTGGCGTAAATCGTTGTTGGTGCGGGCAAGGCTTTTGGATATACGGTTTCTAGACATAGCAAAACACTCCTGCTAAAAATAAAAGACGGCGCCGCCGCAGTAAAGGGCGGCGCCGTATAGATTATTCGTCTCGGTATTCTTCAACGATGTAGGCTTCAAAAATGTCGCCTTCTCTAAAGTCTTGGTAGGTTTCAAGGGTTACGCCGCATTCGTAGCCGGCGGCCACTTCGCGCACGTCGTCATCAAAGCGACGCAGGCTTTTAATTTCGTCCTCGGCGATGACGATGCCGTCCCGCACGATACGAATTTGTGATTGACGGGTAATTTTGCCGGAAACAACGTAGCTGCCTGCCACCACACCAACCGACGAACCACGGAACAGTTGGCGCACTTCCAAGCGGCCTTGTTCCACTTCGCGGAATTTGGGGGCCAGCATGCCTTTCATGGCGCTTTCCACCTCGTTAATGGCGTCGTAGATAACCCGGTAGGTGCGAATTTCAACGTCTTCACGGGCGGCGTCGTCAGTCGCTACGGGGTCTGGGCGCACGTTAAAGCCGATGATAATCGCGTCGGAGGCGCTGGCCAGCATAACGTCGCTTTTGCTGATGCCGCCCACGCCGGTGTGTATTACTTTAACTTGCACTTCTTCGTTGCTTAGTTTTTCAAGGCTTTGTTTAACCGCCTCGGCGCTGCCCTGTACGTCGGCCTTAACAATGATGGACAGCTGTTTCATATCGCCGGCGGCAATTTGCGTAAAGAGGTTGTCCAGCGTTACTTTGGTGTAACTGCCGAACTGCTCTTCCCGCGCTTCGGTTTCCCGTTGGTCGGCCAGGTTGCGGGCAAGGCGCTCGTCTTCGACGGCGTCAAAAAAGTCGCCCGCTTCGGGCACGTCGGTCAGCCCGGTAATTTCAACCGGGGTTGAGGGGCCGGCTTCTTCCAAATCAACACCGTTGGCGTCGCGCATGGTGCGCACCCGCCCGACGGCGGTGCCGGCGATGATAATGTCCGCGGGGTGTAACGTGCCGCGCTGCACCAACACGGTGGCAACGGGCCCCAGCCCACGGTCGAGCCGCGCTTCTACAACGGTGCCTTTGGCACGGCGGTTGGGGTTGGCTTGCAGTTCCATCACGTCGGCGTTGAGGCTTATCATTTCAATTAAATCGTCAATGCCGTCGCCCGTTTTGGCAGATACCGGCACAACAAGCACGTCGCCGCCCCATTCTTCCGGCACCAATTCGTGCTCGGTTAATTGTTGCATAATGCGGTCGGGGTTGGCGGTGGGCAGGTCCATTTTGTTGATGGCAACAATAATGGTAACGCCCGCCTCTTTGGCGTGGCTGATGGATTCAATGGTTTGCGGCATAATGCCGTCGTCCGCCGCCACAACCAGCACGGCGATGTCGGTTAAAATAGCACCGCGGGCGCGCATTGAGGTAAACGCCTCGTGCCCGGGGGTGTCTAAAAAGGTTATTACTTTGTCGCCTTTTTTCACTTGGTACGCCCCGATGTGCTGGGTGATGCCGCCCGCTTCGCCACGGGTTACGTTGGTGGCGCGGATGGCGTCCAGAATAGAGGTTTTACCGTGGTCGACGTGACCCATAACCACCACAACGGGTGCGCGTGTTTCAAGGTCTTCGTCTTTGTCTTCGTCCACTTCAAAAAGGCGTTCTTCAATGGTCACTACTTTTTCATGCTCTACCTTGGCGCCGAATTCGTCGGCAATCAGGCTGGCGGTGTCGTAGTCTACCACTTCGGTAATGGTTGCCATAACGCCCAGTTTCATCAGCTCGGTAATAACCTGCGCCGCCGTCACTTTCAGACGGGTGGCTAATTCGCCCACCGTAATGGTGTCGGGAATAAGCACTTTAAGCTGGGCTTTACGGGCTTTTTCAAGCTGCTCGCGTTGGCGGCGTTCGGCGGCGTTTTCACGGCGCGGGCGGCGTGTTTGCCCGCGTCCACGGCGGCCACCAAAACGTTGCTTGCCGCCCGTTTGGCGGTGGTGGGCACCGTCTTGGCGAGACGCTATTTTAGAATAGCGCTCGTTGTATTTGTCTAGGTTTACCTGCGCCGAGCCGGTGTCTACGGTGCGTGTTACCGTTTCCCGTTTTGGCGCATCGGCCCGCTCGCTGCGCGCACGCGGCTCGCGTATGCGGCCCAGTCCATCGCCTTTTTGCGGCTGCTGTTTCGGCGCCGGTTTCTTTTTGGCGGCGGGTTTTGCCGCTTTTTTGGCAGCGGGCTTCGCCGCCGGTTTGGCGGCGGGCTTTGCGGCAGGCTTCGCCGCGGCTTTCTTCGCCGCCGGTTTGGCGGCCGGCTTGGCAGCGGGTTTTGCCGCCGCTTTTTTGGCCGCGGGCTTCACCGCGGCTTTGGCGTCGGCTTTCGCTGCCGGTTGCGCTTTCTTTTTCGCCGGCGCTTTTTTCGCCTTTTCTTCGGCTTTGCGCTGGCTGGCGAAATACGCGTCAAGCGAGTCCACTTCGCCTTTGTTTAAAAATGAGTTAAAGACAAAGTTCAGCTCATTCTCGCCTAAAGCGGTGCTGTGTTTACTCTCAGTACCGAATTTTTCATCCAGTATCTCAATAATTTGTTTGTTTTGAACGCCAAGGTCTTTGGCTACGTCACTTACTTTATATTTTATTATCAAATTATAACTCCTCCTTACCCGGGGCACCCTGTTGGATGCAAAGCGTGGCTAAGTTTTGGCAGGTTACCGCCAAAACACCGACGGGTTTGTTGGTTACCGCGGCCACCTCTTGTTGGGTGTGCGGCAACGTTAGTGTGCGGGGCGGTGTGGAAAAAACAGTACCAATCCGTTTGCGTGTGGCGGCAGAAACATCGCTAGCCAATAAAAGCAGTTCTACGTCGCCTTTTTTGGCGCTTTGTGAAACCGCGTCGAAGCCCATTTCAAGGGCGCCGGCTTTGCGTGCCATGCCTACCGCAGCGAGCAACTTATCCATACCGTTACACCTCTTTTAGCTGCTGAAGCAGCTGTTGGTACAGCGCCGGTGGCACCTGCATTTTTAATGAGGAACCAAGGCTGTTTTTGCGCTCGGCCTTTTCAAGACAGCGGGTGTCTTTGCAAAGGTAGGCACCACGCCCCGGTTTTTTGCCGGTGGCGTCTACGCTTAGGTTGTGTTCTTTATCTCGCACAACCCGTACCAATTCTTTTTTAGGCTTGTCGGCGCCGCAGCCTACACAGCGGCGCATAGGTATTTTTTTCAATGAGTCACTCCTACTACATGTTTCGGGCAAACGGTTGATAAACGGGTAAAGAGGGTTGGGTTATTCCGCCCCTTCGTCGGCGGTGTCTTCCGCCTCGGTGGGTTCTTCCACGTCAACGTCAGCGGATTCGTCCACGTCAACGTCAGCGGGTTCGTCCACGTCACTGTCGGCGGGTTCATCCGCGTCAACGTCGGTGGTGTCTTCCACGTCGATGTCGGCGAGTTCTTCCACGTCGATATCGGCGTCGTCCGCGTCGTCGGGGGTTTCCTCTTCGGGCTGTTCTTCACCGTAGTAGCCACTTTCGGGTCGGATATCTATATTATAACCGGTAAGCCGGGCTGCCAGGCGGGCGTTTTGCCCTTTGTTGCCGATGGCCAGCGAAAGCTGGTTGTCCGGCACCGTTACTTGGGCGCTTTTGCCTTCTTCGTCCAGCAGCTCAACATTCAGAACATCAGCGGGGCTTAATGCCGCCGCTATAAATTCTGCCGGGTCGTCGCTATAAAGGATAACGTCTATCTTTTCGCCGCCCAGCTCGTCCACAATGCTGGCAACCCGTGCGCCGTTGGCGCCAATGCAGGCACCGCGCGGGTCAACGTCGGCATCGTTGCTCCAAACCGCCAGCTTGGTGCGCTGGCCCGCCTCACGGGCGATGGCTTTAATTTCAACAATGCCGTCGTGCACTTCGGGCACTTCCATCTCAAACAGGCGTTTTACCAGCCCGGAGTGGGTGCGGCTTATCATCACGCGGGGGCCGCGGTCGGTGACGGTTACGTCCACCACATAGACCTGCACGCGGTCGCCCTCGTTGAGCAGTTCGTCGGGCACTTGCTCGTTGCGGGGTAAAATAGCTTCGTTTTTGCCAATTTCCAGCGCCACAATGCCACGTTGGGTGTCTACACGGG
>CAYZSR010000052.1:9773-10660 GCA_964479715.1 uncultured Oscillospiraceae bacterium
TACAATGCCGGTAACAATCTCATGGCTTTTGCTTTGCATTTCGGTGTACATTTGGCTGCGCTCCGCCTCGCGGATGCCTTGGCGCAACACGTGTTTTGCCGTTTGCGCCGCAATGCGGCCAAATTCTTTGGTGTCCAGCCGTTGGGGCAGTTGGTCGCCCGGCTGGGCTTTTTTATCTATTTTTTGCGCCTCGTCCAACGTCAGCTGGGTTTTGGCGTCTTCAATTTCTTCGTCCTCGTCAACCACATCTTGCAAAATGTTGACGGTGAAAATTTTCGTCTCGGGGTCCATAATCACCTGAACGTGCTCTTCGTCGACGTCGTGGTCTTTGCGCACCGCTATAGAGATGGCGTTTTTTACTTTTTCACGCAGGTAATCGGCCGAGATGCCGCGCTCCTGCTCCAACATATCCAGCGCCGCAAACAGTTCGTCGTTTTTCATTTGATAGTCATTCCATTTCTGCCCGTTTGGGCGTTGCATTCAAAGTTGGTAAAAGATAAACACATCGGTGGTTGGGTGATAAAATAACGGTAGCCGGCACCAAGGCCGGCGTTATCGCGTTACTCTTTACCAAAAAGATTTTCGTCGTCGGTTAATTTGCCAAGGCTAATTTCTTTGTAGGTATAGCGGTGCTCGCCGTCTTCCATGGCCAGCACCACGCCGGTGTCATCGGCTTGTTGAATAATGCCGCGCACCTCTTTGCGGCCGTGGTCATCGGCTTGGTAAAAACCGAGCTGCGCCTCTTCGCCCGCTTTGGCTTGGTAATGCGCCGGCGTATCCAGCCGCCGCCCCAGCCCCGGGCTGCCTACTTCAAGAAAATATTTTTGCTGTATAATGTCCGCCTCGTCTAAAAGCGGGTCTATCGCCCGGCTGGCTTCTTCGCAAAT
>CAYZSR010000053.1:0-2151 GCA_964479715.1 uncultured Oscillospiraceae bacterium
TGTGAGTTGTAATCGCCCACGTAGAGACAAAAGCCTTTATCCACAATAAGAAAAGGCAGAAAAATAGCAAAAGAAACGGCTAGCCCAAGCAAAAAGCTGAGCCACACACCATTTATTCTTTCCGGTTTTCCAAGCGTCTTTGTCATTTGGCTCCCATCTAACCTATGGTATAATGAAACGGCACGATACTTATAATGTAAAGAAAAGAGTGTACCTATGCAAGCAAAACAATATGAATTTGCGGCGCTGCTTTCCCGCATGAAATACATAAACCGCTGGGGTTTGATGCGCAACGACCGCAATGAAACGCTGAGTGAGCACGTGGTTGAGGTGGCTATTATTGCCCACCTGCTGGCGCTTATTAGTCGCGATGTTTTAGGCGAGAGCGATGTTTGCCCCAACCGGGTGGCTGTGGCGGCGCTTTATCACGACGCCAGCGAAATTTTAACAGGCGATATGCCCACCCCGGTTAAATATAACAATGAGACGCTTAAAAACGCCTACCACGAGTTGGAGCGTGAAAGCGCCAAAACCCTTTCCACCATGTTGCCGCAGCCGCTGCAACAAACGTTGCGCGCGCAGCTGCTAGGGGACGATTTAAACAGCCGCGAAACGGTGCTTTTAAAAGCCGCCGACGTGCTGAGTGCATGGGTTAAATGCATTGAAGAAGAAAACAGCGGCAACACCGAGTTTGCGTCGGCGAAAAAGCAGCAGAAAGAAAAGCTTGCCCGCTTAAACTGCGCCGCCGCTGATTATTTTGTGGCGCATTTTTTGCCCTGCTATGAGCAAGACCTAGACCAGCTTACCCGCCACGAAAAAGAATAATTACACAGTTTTAAGCGCTGCCTTGCTCCGTTAGGGGGTTGCGCTCGTAAACCAAGGCGATAAGGCGCTCTAAATCGGCGTAACTTGTTAGCGCGTAAGAGGCATGCCGCAACGAAGCGGCGCCATTAAGCCCGTGCATATACGCCGCCACAATGCCGCGCGCCGCCCGCATGGCGGAGGCTTCGCCGCGCCGCTCACACATGGCGGTAACCTGCGCCGCAAGCACCTGCATACGCTGGCGCAAAGAGGGCGCCGCGGGTAGCGGTTTGCCCTGCATGGCGGCGGCAATCTCAGCAAAAAGCCACGGCTGCCCGTTGGCGGCACGCCCCACCATCACCCCGTCACAACCGGTTTGCCCAAGCGCTTCTTTAGCGGCGTCTGCGCTGTTTACGTCGCCGTTAAACAGCACCGGTATCGAGACGGCTTTTTTTATTTCCGCCACGGCGGCGGTGTTCACACCGGGGTGGTACAGCTGTTCGCGGGTGCGCCCATGCACCGTTAGCATGGCGACGCCGGCGGCCTCGCACCGCTGCGCCACTTCAACACCGGTGAGGCTGTCTTCATCCCAGCCGATGCGCATTTTCACGCTGACCGGCTTAATGCTGTTTTTCACAGCGGCCGCTGCCATGGCGGCGGCTTTTTTGGGCTCTTTTAACAAAGCGCTACCGGCGCCGCCGCGCACAATTTTAGGGGCGGGGCAGCCCATGTTAATGTCAATAAAATCGTGGTCAATGTCGCTTACCAAAGCGGCGGCTTCACCCATGGTGGCGGCGTCGTGCCCAAAAAGCTGCACCCCGTAGGGGGCGCCCTCGCCGCGCCCTTCAAGCAACGCACGGCTTACTTTGTCGCCCAGCGTAATGGATTTGGCGCTGGCCATTTCACTCACGGTGAAAACAGCGCCGTAGCCGGCGCACAGTGTACGCATAACCACATCGGTACTGCCTGCCATGGGGGCAAGGGCGGCGCCTTTTGCAAGGTTCAGTTTGTCTATCAGCACGCAGTTCACCTCTGAATCTATCGTGTTAAGGCGGGTTTTGTGCAAAAAACACCCGCCGTTTATTGTTAATACAAAGAGTCTGTAAGTAGTAATCATACCATAAAAGAGCAAAATGTGGTATAGTTAGAGGGATAAAGTCCCGCCTTGAAACTGCTTTTTTCGGGCGCGACAAGGACCACTTATCAAACGCATTTTTTGTTAAAATAGATTAGGAGATGTGCATGAAACTTCTTATTTTAGACGGCAACAGCATTCTAAACCGTGCTTTTTATGGCATTAAAATGCTGGCCACCAAAGATGGGCGTTACACCAACGCCATCTATGGGTTT
>CAYZSR010000053.1:2161-10543 GCA_964479715.1 uncultured Oscillospiraceae bacterium
GATCGCCGTCGCCTTCGATTTGCCGGCCCCCACCTTCCGCCACAAAATGTACGACGATTACAAAGCCCAGCGCAGCGGTATGCCCGATGAACTGGCGGAGCAAATGCCGGTTTTGAAAGAGCTGCTTGCCAGCCTTGGCTACCAAATGGTTGAAAAAGAAGGCTACGAAGCGGACGATATTTTAGGCACGCTCAGCGCTGTAACGGCAGAGCGTGGCGACGACGCGCTGCTTGCCACCGGCGACAAAGACACGCTGCAATTGGTGCGCCCCGGCGTTACGGTATTGCTTACCACCACCCGTTTTGGCAAAGGTGAAACGGAGCGCATGGACGAAGCGGCGGTGCACAAAGAGTTTGGGCTTACGCCGCACGAATTGATTGAGATGAAAGCGCTGATGGGCGACTCGGCCGACAATATCCCCGGTGTTAAAGGGGTGGGCATCAAAACCGCCACCACGCTGATACAAAACTTCGGCACGGTGGAAAATGTGTACAACAACTTGGACAGCGATAAAATTACGCCGGCGGTAAAAAAACGCCTTGAAGAAGGCAGAGAAGACGCCGTCATGAGCCATAAATTATCGGTTATTCAATGTGATATACCCATTGACACCGACCTTGACGACTATAAGAAACAGCCAACCGACGAAGCCGCAGCTTTTACGATACTGTCTGACCTTGAGATGACGTCGATTATTAAACGGCTCGGTTTGCACGGACAGCTTGGCGTGGCGGGCGAAGAAGCACCGCGAAAACTGCCCGAGGCGGCGATAAAACCTCTTGAAACGGTGCCGCAAGGCGTTGTTTATATGGCGCCCGGCGACGATGAAAGCTGGCTGCTGGTGCCCCACGACGAAGCGACGGTTTACACCGTGGCGGCCGATGCGTCGCTACTGCGCGACGTGGTGCGCAGCAACACCTGCGAAAAGTGGGTTTTTAACGGCAAAGCGCTGCACCATGTGGCGCTGGCGGACAGCGCCGAGAAACCGGCGCAAAACATTATTTTTGACGGCGACGTAGCCGCTTACCTGCTGGACCCCAACGCCTCCGGCTACGGCGTCAACACGCTGGCGGCGGAATACCACATCACCAGCCTTTTTACCGACGATGAAGACAGCGCCGCCGGGCTGTTGCAACCGCTGCTTACCACGCTGCATGAAAAGTGCGACGAAGCAGAAATGCTGCCGCTGCTGCAAGATATTGAGCTGCCTTTAACCGAGGTGCTTGCCTCGATGGAGCTGGCGGGCGTTGCGCTAGACGCCGACGGTGTGCGCGCCTTTGGCGAAAACCTTGAAAAGCAAATTAAAGACCAGCTGGATTATATTTACCAAGAAGTGGGGTATGAGTTTAATGTAAACAGCCCCAAACAGCTTAGCAAAGCGCTCTTTGAAGATTTAGGCCTGCCGCCGCAGCGGCGCACCAAAAGCGGCTGGTCAACCGACGCTGAAACGCTGGACGCGTTACGGCTGAAAAGCCCCGTTATCGATACCATTTTGCAGTACCGCACCTACCAGAAACTAAACTCCACCTATGTGGAGGGGCTACTTAAAGAAGTGAAGGACGACGGGCGCATTCACAGCACCTTTAATCAAACTGAAACCCGCACCGGGCGCATTTCTTCCAACGAGCCGAATATGCAAAACATACCGGTGCGCACCGAGCTGGGCAGCCAAATGCGTGCTTTTTTCACCGCCCGGCAAGACTGGTTTTTGGCCGACGCCGACTACAGCCAAATTGAGCTGCGCATTTTAGCGGATATTTCCGGTGACGAAGCGCTGCAACAAGCCTTTATAGATGGCGAAGATATTCACCGCGCCACCGCTGCACGGGTGCACGGCATGCCGCCTGAAATGATTACGCCGGCGCTGCGCTCGTCCGCCAAAGCGGTTAACTTCGGCATTGTCTACGGCATCGGTGCCTTTAGCCTGTCCAAAGACATCGGTGTCAGCGTTAAAGAGGCAGATAAGTTTATACAAAACTATTTTAAAAGCTACCCCAAAGTGCGGGAGTATATGGACGATGCCGTCGCCTACGGCAAAGAGCACGGCTATGTTAAAACCAAATACGGCCGCCGCCGCCCCGTGCCGGAGCTTGCCTCCAGCAACCGCAACATTCAAAACCAGGGCGAGCGTATCTCAATGAACACGCCCATTCAAGGTACGGCGGCGGACATCATTAAAATAGCGATGATACGGGTTTATGGCCGCCTGCGGGATGAAAAACTTGAAGCACGCCTTATTTTGCAGGTGCATGACGAATTGATTATTGAAACGCCGCCCCATGAAAAAGAAGAAGTGGAAGCCATTTTGAAAGAAGAGATGGAAGCGGCGGCAACCCTTGCGGTGCCGCTGGTGGTGGACGTGCACAGCGGTAAAACCTGGCTGGACACCAAAGAATAACACGCGCACACAGCGTTTAGAATGAGGAATAAATGTGGCAACATATATACTAGGCATTGAAAGCAGCTGCGATGAAACCGCCGCCTCGGTTGTGCAAGACGGGCGGCGGGTACTTTCTAACGTGGTTGCCTCCAGCGTGGATGAACAGGCGCTTTACGGCGGCGTGGTACCGGAAATTGCCAGCCGCCGCCACGCCGAATCCATCAGCGCCGTAACGCACAAAGCGCTGGCAGACGCCGGCGTTTCTTTGGCGGAAATAACCGCCGTGGCACCCACCTTTGCGCCCGGTTTAATCGGCGCGCTGTTGGTGGGCATAAACTTTGCCAAGGGGCTGGCGTACGCCGCCGAAAAGCCGCTGGTGCCGGTGCACCACTTGCGGGGGCATGTGGCGTCGCTTTTAATCAGCCACGCCGATTTAGCGCCGCCGTTTTTGTGCCTTGTCGTTTCGGGCGGGCACAGCCATCTTGTACAGGTGCACACGCCAACCGCTATTGAGGTGATAGGGCACACCGTGGACGACGCCGCCGGCGAAGCGTTTGACAAAGTAGCCCGCACGTTGGGGCTTGGCTACCCCGGCGGGCCGGCTGTTTCCAAAGCGGCGCAGCAGGGCGACGCCACCCTTTACAACCTGCCAACCCCCAGCGCACCGGGGGAATATAACATGAGTTTTTCAGGGCTTAAAACGGCGGTGATGAACCTTGTTAACACCGCCACCATGAAAGGCGAGCCGCTTGACGTTCCGTCCCTTGCGGCGTCTTTTGAGCAAACGGTGTGCACTGTTTTAACCGATCGGCTTTTTGCCGCCGCCGAACACGTAAAGGCAGACACTGTTTGCATTTGCGGCGGCGTCAGCGCCAATCGGGTGCTGCGTGCCCAAACGCAGCGCCTTGCCAAAGAAAGAGGCTTGCGCGCCGCCTTCCCAGACCTTGCCTACTGCGGTGACAACGCCGCCATGATTGCGGCGCAAGGGTTTTATGAGCTACAGGTGGGCAACACCGCCGGGTACGATTTAAACGGCTACCCCACTTGGCCGATGGAAGAAGATTATTCGGCACCTTAAATTGAAACACAAAAAAGGCGGCTGCACCGTGCAGCCGCCTTTTTATTATCTTTTAATGCAACAGAGTGGGCGATGGATAAATGCGGAAAAGCGCCTTCGCTACAATCAATTCTTCGCTGACATAGGTGGTGGAAAACCGCCGTGAATCAAGGCTGAAATTGCGGTTGTCGCCCATCACAAAATAGCTGTTTTGCGGCACCATATACGGCCCGTTGTTTAAGGGGTAGGGCGCTTCTCTAAGGTACGGCTCATCCAGCGGGGTGTCGGCGTCGTTCAAAAAGAGTTTGCCTTCTTTAATTTCAAGTTTGTCGCCGCCTTTGGCGATAACCCGCTTAATGTATAGCACTTCACGGTTGTCGGGGTTTTCAAAGATGATAATGTCGTTGCGCTCCGGCGGTGAAAACAGGTACGCCAATCGAAAGCCGATAACGCGGTCGCCGGCGTTGATGGTGTCTTCCATCGATTCAGTGGGAATGCGGGCGTTTACAATAATCACCTGTGTGATAAAAATTGCCAGCAACAGCGCCACCACTAAAGAAAGTACCCAGTCGCGTATAGCGCGCAGCGGCGAGCGCCGCTTTTTGTAGCGGTGGTTGTAGTAATCTTCTGGCGGGTAGTTATTTTGCTGATACATAGGGGCTCCCTCGGGATATAAAGTGATAAAACAGCGCCTGCACCGGGATGCTACGCCGCTTTTTGTGGTGGTTACCATAAAAATAATGAGGCGGACAGCTGCCTATTGCAACTTAATTTAAGTATACCACCAACTAAAAGTTACAGCAAGCAAAGGGGCGTGGTTGACGCTTTAATTAGTTGTATGGTAGCATGGATTTGTTCTTAAAGAGTGTGTAAAAGAGGGGATATTATGTTGGGTATGCTGGCCAATACGGCGGCTATCATTGTGGGTGGCGCGCTGGGGCTTTTATTAAAAAACGGTTTGCAGGAAAAGTACAAAAATATTTTGAGCAACGCAACCGCTTTGGCGGTTTTTTTTGTAGGTGCGGCAGCGGCGGTGGAGCAAATGATGAAGCCGCAGGCAAGCCCCATTTTATTTATCGTCAGCTTAACCGTTGGCGGGTTTGTTGGTGAATGGGTTGCCATTGAAAGCAAGATGGAATCGCTGGGACAGTGGATGCAACTGAAACTGCAACGGGGCGATAATTCGCCGGATATTGTGCAGGGCTTTGTGTCGGGCACGTTGGTTTTTTGCGTCGGCACCATGGCCATTTTAGGCGCTATTGAAAGCGGTGTCAGTGGCGACAACAGCATTTTATACGACAAAAGTATGCTCGACGGGGTCATCGCTTTGGTCATGGCAACGTCGCTGGGGGCCGGTGTTATTGTCAGCGCCGCCAGCCTTTTTGTTTACGAGGCGGTTTTGCTGCTGCTTGCCGGGTGGATCAGCCCCTTTTTCACCGCCGATATGCTGCGGGAAGTGTCCCTTGTCGGCGGTATAATCATCGCCGCCATCGGTTTAAATCTTTTAAAAGTAACCAAAATGCGCGTCGGTAACTTTCTGCCGGCGGTTTTAATACCCATTATTTATTACGCCGTTTTGCTTGTTTTTGCGTAACCCGCCGCTTTGCGGCAGACGGCTATGTATGGTATAATTTTTGTTATATACGCAAACGTAAGAAATATTTTAGAATGGCTGTAAATCAACTTTGACGCAGCCAAGTTGGGGTGAAATCATGTCACAAAAAGAAACGGCACAGCCGGAGCAAGAGCTTAATTTATCTGAGCAAGCGGCGGTGCGCCGAGAAAAATTGGCAGAACTACAACAATCCGGGCAAGACCCGTTTGAAATTTCAAGCTATAAAGTAGACAGCTACGCCGACGAAGTAAAGCGCTCTTTTTCTGAAGAAGCGCCGGAACGCCGCGTCAGCATGGCGGGGCGCATGATGAGCAAACGCGTGATGGGTAAAGCCAGCTTTGCCGATTTGCGCGATTCAAGCGGTACGCTGCAAATGTATATCCGCCGGGACGACATCGGTAAAGAAGCCTACGACGCTTTTAAGAAATATGACATTGGCGACATTGTTGGCGTTACAGGCACTATTTTCAAAACCCGTAAAGGTGAAATATCCGTTAAAGTAGACGGTATTACGCTGCTGGCAAAAAGCCTGCAACCGCTGCCGGAAAAATGGCACGGGCTAAAAGAGCAAGAACTGCGTTATCGCCAGCGCTACGTTGATTTAATCGTCAACCCGGACGTGAAAAAAACCTTCACAATACGTAGCCGTGTTATCAGCGAGATACGCCGCTATATGGATGATCTGGGCTACATTGAGGTGGAAACGCCCATCTTGCAAGTACAGGCGGGCGGCGCCGCGGCGCGTCCTTTTGTTACCCACCACAACACGCTGGATTTGGATATGTACCTGCGCATTGCGCCGGAGCTGTATCTGAAAAGGCTTATTGTTGGCGGTTTTGACAAGGTGTATGAAATTGGGCGCACCTTTAGAAACGAAGGGATGGACGCTTCACACAACCCGGAATTTACCATGCTGGAAGCGTACACCGCCTACGCCGATTACGAAGATAAAATGAACCTGTGCGAAGATTTAATTCGCACCGTTGCCCGCAAAGCGCTGGAAGGCGACGCCGTTGTTGAAGTGGGCGGCAAAACCATCGATTTGGAAAAACCTTTTGCCCGCATCGGCATGGTGCAGCTGGTTAAAGACAAAACCGGCGTTGATTTTGATGCGATAGCGGATGACGACGAAGCGAAAAAGATCGCCGACGAAAAGGGCGTTGCCTACGAAGAGCACCAAAGCAAAGGCGAAATTTTGGAGCTGTTCTTTGATGCATTCTGCGAAGAAACGCTGGTGCAACCCATCTTTGTAACCGATTATCCCGTAGAAATTTCGCCCCTCTCTAAAAACGACGCACAAAACCCCGCATACACCGAGCGTTTTGAGCTGTTTATTGCCGGCGCCGAATACGCCAACGCCTACAGCGAGCTGAACGACCCACTCGACCAGCGTAAACGTTTTGAGCACCAAGAATACCTGCGTGAACATGGCGACGAAGAAGCCTCCGGCGTGGACGAAGACTTTTTAACGGCGCTGGAATACGGCATGCCGCCCACCGGCGGTATTGGCATCGGGCTCGATCGCCTCATCATGCTGATAACGGGCGAAACGTCCATCCGTGATGTGCTGCTTTTCCCCACCATGCGGCCGATACCGGCGCAGCAAAAACCCGAGGATGACGCATGAAGATATTAGCTGTGGATTACGGCGATGTGCGCACCGGGCTTGCCGTGTGCGACCGAACCGAAACGCTTGCCAGCCCCGTTGGCATTATTGAAGAGAAAAGCATGGCGAAAACCGCCGAAAAAATCGTCTATGCCTCCCGAGAATACGATGTGCGCATGGTGGTTATCGGCTTGCCTGTTAACATGGACGGCACCGAAGGCCCGCGCGCTAAGAAAAGCCGCAAGCTGGGTGATATGCTCGTCAATCTTTTAGATATACCGGTGGAATACTGGGACGAGCGCAACACCACCATCAGCGCTGAAACGCTGCTGAGCGACAGCGGCGTCTACGGCAAAAAGCGCAAAGAAGTGCTGGACGCTGTGGCCGCTGCGGTATTGCTGGAAAGCTTTATGGAGTACCGTCGCAACCAAGGCGACGCTTAGCACACGGCACTAGGTGCATTAGAATAAAAAGAGTAACAGCCTTTGCGGGTGCCCGCAAAGGCTGTTTTGTTGTGGTTATTTAGCTTTGGTGGTTTACGAAATTTATAAATAGAAGCAGGCTAAAAGGCTTTCGAAAGCAGCGGGAAGGACACAAATTATGGATTTAGTACTGCTGTACTAAATTTGAAAAATATCCTACAAAATGGGTTTGAAACCGTTTAAGACGTAAAATGATAGATCCTCCTCAAACCCTTTTCTTACCAGTATGGACGGCTCTAATATTCTTGCCGATATCACGTCGAAGACCATTGGACCGGTTTACTTTTATGTAAATTTTGAGCCTTTTACTCCAAAGTACTACTGTAGTTCACAATGTGTTGTCAAGTTAATGAAAACCAAAAACAAGAACCGAGTTAGAGGAAATATATTATTTATTCCGTCTCGTCTTCATCTGTTTTTGTATAAACTAATAGCTCATCTTCTACTTCTTTTCTCTTTTCTTCATCAATGCCTAACTTGTCGCTTACCTTCTTCCGGGCACGACGCCAAAAAATACCTATTACAGCGCCAACAGTAACGACGATCCCTACAATGGCTTGAATAGCGTAAGTGGTTACAGCTGCGTCGATATACAATAATTTTGGATTTATCATGGTTAAACACTCCTTTTAATTAATTATCAAGACGTAGTAGGCCTTGGTATAGTTGCTCGTTTTCATCAAAGTCTTTTACTGCGACACGAATGAAATTCTGGTTGTCAAACCCTTTTTTATTCGAAAGATTTTTTATCAACAGATTAGACTCAATCAACAGTTGTGTTGCTAATTCTTTTGAAGAATATTTATCGGTCACTTCACACATAATATAATTAGCGCGTGACTCATAAACCTTTAAGTAGCTAATAGTCTTTAGTTTGTTATTAAGAATATTTCGCTGGTTTGCAATTTCATTACAGGCGTCTATATATTCCGGTTTATATAAACGGTAAATTTGAAAGAAGTGTTCCCCAAATGAATTAATATTCCAGATGGGCATCTTTTTGCGAAAATCATTTAGAAATTCTGTATCGGATGAAGCCATGACACCCAGCCGTATACCGGGGACACCATAAGATTTTCCAATGCTTTTAATTACAATGAGGTTGGGGTAAGCTTCAAGGATGTCATCATCTAAGAGTGTGTATCGCTCTTCTTCAGCTGCAAAATCAATAAAAGATTCATCCACCACACAAAGTGTATCATACTTTAGGCAGCTGTCCAAAATCTCAAGCATATTTTTTTT
>CAYZSR010000054.1:0-2920 GCA_964479715.1 uncultured Oscillospiraceae bacterium
CGTAAAGAGATGCAAAAAGAGCTTAAACGCATTCATCAAACGCTGAACATCACCTTTATATACGTTACCCACGACCAAGAAGAAGCGCTCACCATGTCGGACACGGTGGTGGTTATGAACGACGGTAAAATACAGCAGATTGGCACGCCGCAAGACATTTATAACGAGCCGGAAAACGCCTTTGTGGCGGATTTTATCGGCGACAGCAACATTCTAAACGGCGTGATGTTGGAAGACTTTTTGGTGCAGTTTGCCGGCACCAACTTTGTCTGTGTTGATTTTGGCTTTAAACCGAAAGAGCAAATTCAAGCGGTGGTGCGCCCCGAAGACATTCAGCTGGTGCCGCCCGAGCAGGGCATGCTTACCGGCGTGGTGGAAACGCTTGTCTTTAAAGGGGTACACTACGAAATGCTTATTAAACAAGCGGGGTATGAGTGGATTGCCCAGTCGACGGTGGCAACGCAGCCGGGCGAGTTAATCGGCATGCGTATTGAGCCGGACGCCATTCACATCATGCACCGCACCCAGGAGGTGGCACCCCGTGAAAATAGGAAGTAAGAAAAACGCCGCCCCTTACATTATTTGGATGGTTGTTTTTACGGTGCTGCCGCTGCTGTTGGTGGTGTATTTTGCCTTTACCGACGCCGACGGCCGCTTTACGCTGAACAACCTGCTCGCCATTGGCGATTATATCCATGTGTTTGTGCTAAGCCTTTTGCTGGCGATGCTGGCAACGTTTATCTGCCTGCTGATAGCGTACCCCATCAGCTATATGCTAAGCCGTTTGCGGCGGGGGCAGCAAGGCATTTGGCTGATGCTGGTTATGCTGCCGATGTGGATGAACTTTCTGCTGCGCACCTACGCGCTGATGACATTGCTTGAAAACAACGGGCTTATCAACCGCTTTTTAGCCTTTGTCAGCGGCGGGCGGCTTGGCCCTTATGAAATGATAAACACCGCCGGTGCGGTGGTGCTGGGCATGGTGTACAATTACCTGCCCTATATGATTTTGCCGCTTTATAACGCCATGCTTAAAATAGACCAAAGCGTTATCGACGCCGCTGAAGATTTGGGCGCCGGGCCGCTTCAAAAACTGATACGGGTGCAGCTGCCCCTTTCCAAGCCGGGTATACGCACCGGCGTGGTGATGGTGTTTGTGCCGGGGGTTGCCACCTTTATCATCAGTAAAATGCTGGGCGGCGGCAGTTTTTGGCTTATCGGTGACTTGATTGAGGCGCAGTTTTTAGGCAGCAGTTACAACTACAACATCGGCAGCGCCATGAGCCTGATGTTGATGGTGGTTGTGCTGCTGCTGATAAGTGCCACCGGCGGTTTTGAATCGGAAGATATGGAAGGGGTGGTGTAATGGGACGCGGCGTATTCAAACGGGTGTACTTAGTGCTGCTTTTTTCTTTTCTGTATGTGCCCATTGCGGTGCTGATATTTTTCAGCTTTAACCAATCCAAAAGCCGCACCGTTTTCACCGGCTTCACCGTCGATTGGTACAAACAGCTTTTCCACAACGAGGCTATTTTAAGCGCGCTGGGGCTGTCTTTGGTTATTGCCTTTGTCTCCGCCACGGTGGCTACGCTTATCGGCACGCTGGCGGCGGTGGGCATTATGCGTATGAGCAAAGCGGCGCAAAACTCCCTTTCCACCATGAGCTTTATCCCCATCATCAACCCGGAGATTGTTACCGGCGTTTCGCTCATGCTTTTATTTGTGGTGTTCAAAGCGGGATTTACCGCCCTTGCCGGCGCAGAGGGTGACGGGGCTTTCGGCTGGCTTGCGCAACATATTTTAGGGGTGCCGTCGCTTTTAATTGCGCACATCACCTTTAATTTACCCTACGTGCTTTTAAACGTTGGGCCGAAATTGCGGCAAGTCGACGTCAGCCTGTACAAGGCGGCGCTGGACCTTGGCTGCAACGAACGGCAAGCCTTTTTTAAGGTGGTGCTGCCGGAAATTATGCCGGCCATCTTCTCAAGCTTTTTAATTTGCCTAACCTACTCGATAGACGATTTTAACATCAGCTACTTTACCGCCGGCAACCGTGAAACGCTGCCCATTGCTATCTATTCCATGACGCGGCGCAAAGTAAGCCCGGAGATTAACGCCCTTTCCGCCATTATGTTTGCCGTGATATTAACGATAATTTTGCTGGCAAACTACCGGGAAAGACGGCAAAACAGGCTGAACATCAAAGCGGCACGGCTCGCCAGCGAAGGGTGAAGGAGGCGCCATGAAAAAACAACAACCAACCATTGTAGCGGTGGTGGCGCTCTGCGCTATTTTGCTGGCGGGGCTTTTTGTGCCGGTGCTGGCGGATACGCTGCCCCAAGACGAATGGCAGGGCGGCTACGACTACGAGCGCTTTAAAAACGACAAAATAACGCTCAACGTGTACAACTGGGGCGAATATATATCCGATGCCTCCACCGGCGGTATCAACGTCAACAAAGCCTTTGAAGAACTGACCGGCATAAAGGTAAACTACACCCTTTTTGACACCAACGAGGCGCTGCACTCCAAGCTGAAAAGCGGCGGCGCGTCGTACGATGTGATTGTCCCGTCGGATTATATGATAGGCCGCATGATTAACGAAGAAATGCTGGCGCCCCTTAACTTTGACAACATCCCCAACTACCAACTGATTGGCGAGGCGTATAAAGACCAAGCGTTTGACCCCGACAATGCCTACAGCGTACCCTATACATGGGGTTATGTGGGGCTGGTTTACAACACCACCATGGTGGATGAAACGGTTGACAGTTGGGATATTTTATGGAGCCAGAAATACCAGAACAACATTTTAATGTTTGACAACCCGCGCGACGCTTTTGCCATTGCGCTGATTAAGCTGGGCTATTCATTAAACCCCACCGATGAAGAGCAGATAGACCAAGCCGCCACCGAATTG
>CAYZSR010000054.1:2930-4967 GCA_964479715.1 uncultured Oscillospiraceae bacterium
TTTATGACAAAATGGGCGGCGGCGAGGCGGCGGTGGCGCCCTATTACGCCGGCGACGTTATCACCATGATGCAAGACAACCAAGACCTTGCCTTTGCGGTGCCCAAAGAAGGCACCAACTATTTTATCGATTCAATGTGCATTCCGGCGGGCAGCCCCAACAAAGAAGCGGCTGAAATGTACATTAACTTTATGTGTGAAACAGCCATCGCGCGGGACAACAGCCTCGCTATCGGCTACTCCACGCCGCAGGTGGAAGCGAAGAAAGCGCTGCCAAAAGACATTCAAAACAACCCCATTGCCTACCCACCCGATGAAGTGCTTGAAAACACCGAGGTGTTTAACGTGCTGCCGGAAGAGCTGTACGCCTATATGGCGGCAAGTTGGCGCGATATGCGCACCGCCGGCAGCGGCAACAACGGGTGGATTATTATTGTTTTCTTTGCCGTATCCATTGTGTTTATCGTTGCCTCTTATGTGCGGCGGCGTGTGAAACAAAAACGAGACGATTATTAAAAAAACAAAACCCCCGCCACAATCGGCGGGGGTTTTTATTATCGTTATTACATAAGCGGCGAAAAGATGCGCAGTACGCCGCGCCCTATACGCTGCCAAAGTGAAATGGTCTTGCACTCGTGCAACGTGATTTCTTGCGATTTCTCCAGCGTCTTTTCAAAGTCTTGCAACAGCTGACGCACCGCGCTGGTTTGATACATCCAAACGGAGTTTTCAAAATGCAGGTAAAGACTGCGGTAGTCCAGGTTAATGGTACCGACAACGCCAACCATGTCATCACTGACAAAGCTTTTGGCGTGTATAAAACCGGGGGTGTATTCAAAAATGCGCACACCCGCCTCAATCAACTGTTGGTAGTAACTTTGCGTAACAGGGTGAATGTACCACTTATCCGGTTGGTGGGGCGTAATAATGCGCATATCCACCCCGTTTTTAGCGCTGGTGCACAGCGCCGTAAGCATTTCATTGTCAATAATAAGGTAGGGGGTGGTAATGTAAAGATAACGCTCGGCGGCGTTTATCATGTTCATATAAACGGTGGAGCCAACCAGTTCTTCATCAAGGGGCGTGTCTGAATAAGGCTGGGCGTAGCCGCTTTGCGGGTCAGACGGCTGAAAGGCCGGTTTGTAGCTGGCAAAATCCAGCGGTTCGCCTTCGGTGTAATCCCACACCGCCAAAAACTGCGTGGCAAAAGGCCACGCCGCTTCGCCCTCTATCATCACGCCGGTGTCCTTCCAATGGCCGTATTTTTCAAACTCGTTGATGTATTCATCGGCTAAGTTGATGCCGCCGATAAAGGCAGTGTGCCCGTCTATTATACAGGTTTTGCGGTGGCTGCGGTTGTTGAAAGTGGACGACAAAACCGGCACAAAGGGGTTGAAGACGCTACACTTTATGCCCATTTGCCGTAGCTTTTCATCGTATTGATAGGGCAGCGTGAAAATGCAGCCTAAATCGTCGTAAACAAGGCGCACGTCAACGCCTTCGTCCACCTTTTGCAGCAAAAGCTCCAGCATTGAGTCCCACATCACGCCTTCGCGGATGATAAAATACTCTAAAAAGATATAACGCTCGGCAGTGCTTATTTTTTCCATCATACGCTCAAACATCACTTCACCCAGCGGAAAATATTCAGTGTTGGTGGTGCCTAAAAGCGGTGTTTTATCCAGCAACGCAATATAATGCGACTGCCGTGCTGCGGCGGGGTGCCGCACCACCGCCTGCCGAGCGGCGGCGCTGCCGTCACCGGTGGCAACGTGGCTGCGAATGCGGGCGCCTTTCATGCGCAAACGGGTGGCTCTTGGAATGCGCACCTTGCCGAAAATCAGATACATTAAAAAGCCGAAAACCGGCACCACTAAAACCAGCACAATCCAAATTAGTTTGTAGGCGGGGTTGCGGCGCCCGTTTAAAATGCGCACCACCAGCGCAATAGACGCTACCCGGATAAACACTTGCACCTGCCAGAAACCATCTCTAAAATAAAATATAGAGCCGAAGACCAGCGCTATTTGCACCAGCA
>CAYZSR010000054.1:4977-7103 GCA_964479715.1 uncultured Oscillospiraceae bacterium
GAACAACCCGGCTAAAAAGAACGCTTAGTATTTTTCTCAACAATCTCTCCTTTGCTGGTTGAAAGTGCTATATATAGGTAATAGTAAGAGTGGGGAAATAACATATTGTATAAAACAGCGACAGAATACAGGCGGTATAAAAAGTTGTTTTGTAACCTAGCTTGTTTGCAGGGTGCCAAACGGTGCTACAGCCACCACCGCTTGCTGATTTTCAGTATATCACGGTGTATTTTCACCGTCAATTTTAAAAAACATCAAGTGGCCATGGCAAACAAAGCGACAATAGTGCACAAAACCCGCGACCCATACAGATGTTTTTGGTGTAGTTTATACATAATTCGGCGTTATATATAACAATCTATTACAATTAAGGCTTTTTCTATGGCAAATATTACATAATCCGTTATAATAAGTAAAAGTGCATTTCATGTAGGCGGTTATGTGAAGTGGCATTTTTTGACGTTATACATTTATTAGAATTTGGAAAATGCAAAATTTATTAGGGGTGAATTGTTTGACAACAACTATGTACATTGTAAGCATTGCAACTGGCGTGCTAGCGATTGCTATTGCCATTGCCCTTATCTTTTGGGTGCGCAAGCAAGACGAAGGCAGCCAGGAAGTGCAACGCATCGGCTCTTTTATCCGTGAGGGGGCCATGGCTTTTGTAAACCGTGAGTATAGAATCATCTTTATCTTTATGGTTCTAATGTTCTTTTTACTCTGGTTTGTCATCGGCATTCAAACCGCTATTACCTTTGTAGTGGGCGCTATCTTTTCGCTTTTGGCCGGCTACATCGGCATGCGTACCGCCACTTTGGCAAACGTGCGCACCGCCAGTGCCGCGCAAACAGGCGGCATGAGAATGGCGCTTAAAACCGCCTTTAGAGGTGGCGCCGTTATGGGCCTCTTTGTTGCGGGCCTTGGCGTTATCGGCGTTTCCGCTATTATGATGATAGTGGGCGAATTTACAAGCATGCACATTCTAACCGGCTTTAGCCTGGGTGCTTCCTCCATTGCGCTGTTTTCGCGCGTGGGTGGCGGTATCTACACCAAAGCCGCCGACGTCGGCGCCGACATGGTGGGTAAAGTTGAAGCGGGTATTCCCGAAGACGACCCGCGCAACCCGGCCGTTATCGCAGACAACGTAGGCGACAACGTAGGCGACGTTGCCGGTATGGGCAGCGACCTGTTTGAATCGTATGTTGGCTCTTTAATTTCCGCCATCATTCTAGCCTGCACCATGACCACCATCGACCAAACCGCCGGTGTTATGTTCCCGCTGCTTGTTTCCGCCGCGGGCGCCATTGCCGCTATCATCGCCGTATTGATTGTTGGCGGTACCAAAAGCGACAACGCATCCGGTCTTTTAAACGCTTCTTCTTACATCGCCAGCGCGCTGGTACTGCTTGCCGGCTTTGGTTTAAGCTACTGGATGTTTGGCGACTTGAAGGCCTTTGCCGCTGTGGCGGTAGGCGTTGTGGTAGGTATCGGCATCGGCTTTGTAACCGAGCGCTATACCTCTGACCAATACAAACCCGTCCGTGAATTGGCCGAGCAATCTCAATCGGGCCCGGCAATCACCATTATTAACGGCTTTGCGCTGGGCATGTTCTCAACGCTGTGGCCGGTACTGCTTATCGCCGTTGGTATTCTGCTTGCCTTCCTCGCCTTTGGCGTGTACGGCATTGCGCTGGCGTCGGTTGGCATGCTGTCCATCGTTGGCATCATCGTTACGGTAGACACCTACGGCCCCATCGCAGACAATGCCGGCGGTATCGCCCAAATGGCCGATATGCCGGAAGACGTCCGTGAAATTACCGACCAACTCGATAGCGTTGGCAACACCACCGCCGCCATCGGCAAAGGGTTTGCCATCGGTTCTGCCGCTTTAACGGCGCTGTCGCTCTTTGTGTCTTACGCAGAGGTAGCGGGCATTGAGTTTATCGACCTGCTTTACACCCCCGTTGTTATCGGCCTGTTCTTAGGTGCGGTTTTGCCGTTCCTTTTCTCGTCTTTAACAATGCGTTCGGTTGGTAAAGCGGCGTTCCAAATGATTGAAGAAGTACGCCGTCAGTTCCGTGAAATCCCCGGCATTATGGACAGAACCGCCCAGCCGGATTACG
>CAYZSR010000054.1:7113-10482 GCA_964479715.1 uncultured Oscillospiraceae bacterium
GACATCAGCACGCAAGCCGCACTGAAAGAAATGATTATCCCCGGTTTGCTTGCCGTTATCACACCCATTGTTGTTGGTCTTGTTCTTGGTGTAGAGGCGCTTGGCGGCCTGCTGGCCGGCGCGCTTATTACCGGTGTGGTACTTGCCATTACCATGGCAAACGCCGGTGGCGCTTGGGACAACGCTAAAAAGTATATTGAAGCCGGCAACTTTGGCGGCGAAGGCAGCGAAGCACACGCCGCCGCCGTGGTTGGTGACACCGTTGGTGACCCGTTTAAAGACACCTCCGGCCCGTCCATCAACATTCTCATTAAATTAATGAGCATGGTATCGCTGGTGTTCTTGCCGATACTTATTCGCTAAAATAGCACATCAATACAGCCGGGTACCGCATGGTGCCCGGCTTTTTTGCGCCTATTTTTAGGGTGATAAATGGCTGGTTATTTCAAAATTTCAGCATTATGTTAATTGGTAACCTGAAACCCTATAGATAAGGTGTGTGCGTAGATAATAAGAAAGTGAGAATCAACTGCGCCGCTAGACAAGGACAGCGCTATTATTCAGCCGAACCACGTGATGTGAATTTAGAATTATTAATGAGAATTCCCCCTCTATATAATGTAATATATATAGAGTAACTCCATTTTGATACTAACAACTTGCTACAAAAGGTGTGTGGGTGCCACGCGCTTTGGTGGCGAGTTCTCTATAATTTGGCCTTTTTGCTGCAACTAAAAACCTCCGCATTGCTTTACCCACTACACAAGGTGCCCTAAAAGCGGGGCAAAGATAAGCGGCGCAATAAACGGAATATTAAATGGAGGCAAACTCTTATATAGGCAAGCACTTTCATAGCCGCACTTGCCACAACAAAAATCCCGCCGCCAGCAACACGCTGACAGCGGGATTTGATTTTTCTTTAACTATCCTTGGTATCTAACTATTTACCTTAGCCTATGGTATGTGCCTATTTTATGGGTAGGCACAGCGCCTCGGCGTGCTGCTTACCTCTCGCTGGTGCCGCCTGTGTTGCTCGCGGGCGCCCTTCAGCGGTTGCTAGAGCGGCAGAGCCGTAGGTGTGGCGCTAAGGTGGTGCAAGTAGGGGGCAAGAGCTGCGCTTGTTGTTCGCCGGCGCCTGCGCAACGCAAGTGGCTAGTCGTCTAAGCGCAACACGGCGGTAAAGGCTTCGCTTGGTATTTCCACGCTGCCCACCTGCCGCATTCTCTTTTTGCCTTCTTTTTGGCGCTCAAGCAGTTTCTTTTTACGGGTTACGTCGCCGCCGTAGCATTTAGCCAGCACGTCTTTGCGCATGGCACGCACCGTTTCCCGTGCGATAATTTTGCCACCGATAGCCGCTTGAATAGGTATCTCAAACAGCTGCGGCGGGATATTGTCCTTTAAGCGCACGCACAGCTGGCGCCCGCGGGCGTAGGCTTTGTCTTTGTGTATCACAAAGCTTAACGCGTCAACCATTTCGCCGTTAATCAAAATGTCCAGCCGCACCAAATCGCTTTCGGCGTAGCCTTTCAGCTCATAGTCATAGCTGGCGTAGCCGCGGCTGCGGCTTTTAACAGCGTCAAAAAAGTCGTAGATAATTTCGCCCAGCGGCATTTCGTAGTGCAGGTTCACCCGTACCTCGTCAACGTACTCCATATCTATCATATGCCCGCGGCGGTCTTGGCACAGCTCCATTAACGAGCCGACAAATTCGCTGGGGGTGTAAAGATGCACGTCGACAATCGGCTCTTCCGCCATAACAATCTCGGTGGGGTCGGGGTAGTCGGTCGGGTTTTCAACGGTAATCTGGCTGCCGTCGGTCAGCGTAAAGTGGTATTCAACGTTGGGTGCGGTGGTGACAAGGTCGAGGTCAAACTCCCGCTCCAACCGTTCGATGATAATTTCAAGGTGCAACAACCCCAAAAAGCCGCAGCGGAAGCCGAAGCCGAGGGCGACGCTCGTTTCCGATTCAAAAACAAGTGACGCGTCGTTCAGTTGCAGTTTTTCAAGGGCGTCTTGCAAATCGGGGTAGTCGGCGCCGTCGGCGGGGTAGATACCGCTGAAAACCATCGGCACCACTTTGCGGTAACCGGGTAGCGCCTCTTTAGCGGGGTTGTCTGTGTGGGTTACGGTGTCGCCCACTTGGGTGTCCCGCACATTTTTAATGCTGGCGGTAAAATAGCCAACCTGCCCGGCGGTCAATTTTTCAGCCGGCTCAAAATCAAGCGGGCCCATTTGCCCCACCTCAACCACTTCAAAATCGGCGTCGGTCGCCATCATGGTGATTTCATCTTCCGGTTTTATTTCGCCGTCAAAAACACGGGTGTAGACGATAACGCCTTTGTAGCTGTCGTACACCGAGTCAAAGGTAAGGCCTTTAAGCGGCGCCTTGCTGTCGCCTTTTGGCGGCGGCACATTTTTAACGATGCTCTCCAGCACCTCGTCAATGCCAATGCCGTCTTTCGCAGAGATTTGCGGCGCGTCGGCGGCGGGCAGGCCAATCACGTCTTCAATTTCACGAATGGCGCGCTCCGGGTCGGCGCTGTCGAGGTCTATCTTGTTCAGCACCGGGATAATCTCAAGATCGTGTTCCAGCGCTAGGTAGGTGTTCGCCAGCGTCTGCGCCTCCACCCCTTGGGTGGCGTCAACAATCAAGATGGCGCCTTCGCACGCCGCCAACGAGCGGCTGACCTCATAGTTAAAGTCAACGTGGCCGGGGGTGTCTATTAAGTTCAGCTCGTAGGTTTTACCGTCTTTTGCCTTGTAATCAATAGAGACGGCTTTCGCCTTGATGGTGATGCCCCGCTCCCGCTCGATGTCCATCGTGTCGAGCAGCTGCTCGTCCATGTGGCGCTTGTCGACGCTGCTGGTTTGCTCCAGTATGCGGTCAGCCAGCGTCGACTTGCCGTGGTCGATGTGGGCGATGATGCAAAAATTGCGAATGTTTTCTTTTGACAACGTTGTATCCTCCAAGCCCTTTTATAGGGGTTTATAATGTCTATAGTGTAACAGTATATATAGTAACATATATAGGGGCAATTGAAAATACCCGCCCCGCAGGGGAAAGAAAGGGCAAAAGGAGTAAGGGCGGTGCGGTGCGCCCGCGTGACACGCGGGAAAGGCGGCGGCGATGAAACTTTATTTTTGTGGCAAAACCGCCAAAAACGCAGAATGCTATTAATAGTGCACAACGAAAGCGATATATCCACCGCGAAACTAGGCATAGCATACGAATCGTAAAAAAAATTTGACAAATTCGGAAAGATGACATATAATTAAAAACTGTCGCGAGTGAGTTCGGTCGAACCAAGCAAGCGGCACACTGGACCTTGAAAATTAAACAATATTAAGCAAGCTTAAAGGACCCTTTTG
>CAYZSR010000055.1:0-10243 GCA_964479715.1 uncultured Oscillospiraceae bacterium
TTAACAGACATTCAACTGGGCGACCGCGTCATGGTTGTCGGCACCGGCAGCATCGGCTTAATTATGGTGCAGCTTGCCAAACACGCCGGCGCGTCCACCGTTATTGCGGTGGAACCTTCTGCGCCGAGACTGGCGCTTGCCGGCAAACTGGGCGCCGATGTTTTAATCAACCCGGCGGAGCAAGACGCCAAAGCAGCGCTTGAAGAAGCCGGCGTTAAACGGGTTGACAAAGTAATAGACTGCGCCGGCACCGTCGGCACCGCCGAGTTTTCGGTGGATATTGCCGGTAAAGGCGCCACCGTTATGCTGTTTGGCTTAACGGCACCCGATGAAACGATGCAGCTTAAACCCTACACCGTCTTTGCTAAAGAGCTGACAATTCGCTCCTCTTTTGTAAACCCGCAAACCTTTGCGCGGGCTATCCGTGTGCTGGAGGCTGGCATTATCAGCACCGATGAGATTATTACCGACATTTATCCCTTGGATGACATTCAAATGGTTTTTGAAGAGAAACTGTACGCCAATAATGGTAAGACCATTATTAATACATCTAAAGACCAACAATAAACGCAATCTTGCAGAAAGTCAGGTATATCCATGGAAAAAAGAAGAACCAACAACGTGCGCTCTTTTGCGTCGCCGGGGAAATACGTGCAAGGCCCGGGACTGCTGAAAGAACTTAAACATTTTACAGACGCTTACGGCAACCGCCTGCAAATAATCATCGACGGGTTTCTGTTTGATGAATACCAACCCAAGCTGAAAGCCCTTTACCCGGACGATTACACCGTTTTAATTAACGAAAACGCCGGCGAGATTACCGTTCAATCGGTTGAAAAGTTTGCCGATGCCCTTAAAGAAGCCAACCAAGAGGTTGATTTATTTGTCGGCATCGGTGGCGGTAAAACCATTGATACCGTTAAAATATTGGCTTACCAAATGAACAAACCGGTGGTTATTATTCCAACCATCGCGTCAACCGACGCACCCACCAGCGGGCTTTCGGTGGTGTATAAAGAAAGCGGCGAGCACAGCCACGAAGTGTGGCTGCAAAGTAACCCGGCATTGGTGCTGGTTGATACTGAGATTATTGCTGACGCACCGGCGCGCTTTTTGGTTGCCGGCATGGGCGACGCTTTGGCCACCTACTTTGAAGCGCAAGCCAACGAGAAAAACAACCACAACAACGTCGTTAGCGAAGAGCTGAAATACAGCCTTGGGCCGACATTAGCCGCCAAAGAAATTGCCAAACTTTGCTACCAAGTGTTGCTCAGAGATGGCAAAAAAGCGCGGTACGCAGTACAAAACGGCGTGGTCACCACCGCTCTTGAAAACGTTGTTGAAGCCAACACGCTGCTGAGCGGCATCGGCTTTGAAAGCACCGGCACCGCCGCCGCACACGCCATTAACGACGGGCTGACCGCTCTGCCGGAATGTGTTAACTACTACCACGGTGAACGGGTTGCCTTTGGCGTACTGTGCGAATTGGTTATGGAAAACGCCGACAAAGAACGCCTGCAAGAAGTGTATGCTTTTAGCCACTCGGTTGGCCTGCCCATCACGCTGAAAGAAGTGGGCGTTGACGCCATCACCGACGAACAACTGGACAAAGTGGCCGAGGCGGCGTACAACAACGTCATCCATGCCGAGCCTTTTGTTGTTACCCGCGATTTAATTAAAAGCGCCATTATCGTGGCGGACAGCATTGGCCAACAATTTCACGACACGCAAAAAATTTAGCACAGCAGATTATGTTGCCAACGGTATATAATGCTTCGGCATTTATATAAATAAGGTTGTTATCGGGTAGCGATACCCGCAACAAATAATATTTTTGGAGGAAGAACAAAAATGAAAAGATTTTTAGCCATTGCACTTGCAGCCATGCTCGCCATTTTCCTGGTGGCCTGTGGTGGCGGCAAGGCGCCCCAGTCCGACGTTTCGCAAGCGCCTAAAGCAGACAGCGACATCACGGTTGGTTTTGTCATCCGTACGCTCGATTCGCCGTACTATGTAGCGCTGGGCGAAACCGTTGAAGAACTTTGCAAAGAAGAAGGCTGGAACATCTCGGTTCTAGACAGCAACGGCGACACTGAAAAAGAAGCCGAAAACGTCGACGCATTTATCTCTCAAGGCGTAGATCTGCTTTTCTTTGACGCTGTTATTCCTGACCCGGCCGTTCCCGTTATCAACAAAGCATACGATGCCGGCATCGGTGTTATCAACCTAGACACCGGCGTTGGTGAAGAAGCAAAAGACATCACCACCGTTTACTCAGACAACGAACAAAACGGCCGTTTGGTCGGTTTGGCATACGCGGAAAAAATGGGCGATGAACCCATCAAATCCATCCTGCTCAGTGGTAACAAAGGCTCCGTTGCAGGCGAACAACGCCGCACCGGTATGTTCTGTGGTATCATCGAAGCACGCGCAGGCCTCAGCGAAGAAGAAGCCTGGGAAGCCGCTCACCAATTTGAAGCGGACATCGTAAGCGGCGGTAAAGCAGAATACGCCGACGCAGATTTCGTCGTAGCCGGCCAAGGCTGGGGCGACTGGACAGAAGAAGGCGGTCTGGAAGCATCTGAAGACTTAATCACCGCCAACAAAGATCTCAACTGCGTTCTCGCAGAAAACGACCAAATGATTTTCGGCGCCATGACCGCGCTTGAAAACGCAAACATTGAAGACGTAGACCTCGTTGCCGGCGCCGACGGTGCCCAACGTGCCTATGACTACATCCGTGAAGGCAAACAATTCGCCACTGGTGAAAACAGCCCCATCAAAGTAGCCATGAAAGGCGTTGAAATTGCCAGAGAAATTCTTGTTGACGGCGTTGACATGTGGAGCTACCCAGAAATTACCCACACCGAAGCGTACGCAGTTACTGCTGATAACGTTGACGAACACTACGAATACGGTTTCTAATAAACCGCTAAATTAACTAAATAGCATAATTACGATGCTGCGAGAAGCGCCGAAAAAAGGCTTTGCCGAGTATCGGCGCTTTTCGTTAGCATTTTTTAACGGAGGCAAACAATGCAAGCATTAATGGGTATTGATTTAGGCACATCAAGCGTGCGCGCCATGGTTTATTCTATCGAAGAGGGCGTTTTAAGCGTAAAGGGACGTGCGTATGACGTGGCCATTCCACAGGCCGGATGGGCTGAACAAGACCCCGACATGTGGTACACCAATTTGGTGCAAACAATACAGGCGGCCCTAGAAGAAAGCGGCGTTGCAAGCAGCGCTATTCAAGGTATCAGCTTTTCAGGGCAGATGCACGGGCTTGTTTGTGTTGATAAAAACGGCACACCACTGCGCCCCGCCATACTATGGCCCGACCTCCGCAGCGCCAAAGAAATTGAAGCCATTTACAGCGACCTCGGCACCGATTTCATTCGCGAACAAACACAGAACAACATTTCCACCGGTTTTTTGCTTGCCTCTCTTGTGTGGATGCAAAAAAATGAACCGGAAACCTTTGCTAAGATTGACAAAGTGATGCTGCCGAAAGATTACGTTAAATACAAGCTGACGGGACACATCGTAACCGATTATTCCGACGCAGCCGGCAGCCTCGCTTTTGACAATAATAAATTAGGTTGGAGCAAACCGCTGCTAAACAAACTTGGCCTTCCAATTGAGATTTTCCCCCCATGTGAATCATCCCTATTTACGGTTGGGTTTGTCAGCGGTGAGGCTTCAGCCGAGACCGGCCTTTCTACCGACACCAAGGTAATTAACGGCGGCTCTGACCAATGCATGCAAGGCATCGGCAGCGGCGTTATTACCGACGGTATCTTCTCCAGCAACATCGGCACCGGCGGGCAAATATCCACTTCCATCACCACCCCGGTTTTTGACGAGCAAATGCGGGTTAGCACTTTTGCCCACGTTATGCCCGGCAAGCTGAATGTAATGGGCGCCTGCCTTTCAAGCGGTGCCTCTCTTAAATGGCTGGGGCAGCAGGTTATCAACACGGCGGATTACGCCGCACTGGACGCCGAGGCAGCAAAACTGCCCGCCGGCAGCGAAAAACTGCTGTTTTTACCCTACCTTTCGGGTGAGCGCACCCCGCACTTTGACCCGCACGCGCGCGGCGTCTTTTTTGGGCTCAACCTAAAGCACAACCAGTACCACATGGCACGCGCGGTTATGGAAGGGGTTGCCTTTTCACTGCGTAACTGCATGGACGTTATCACCGGCGATATGGGCATTGCCTGCCAAACGATGATTGCCTCTGGCGGCGGCGCAAACAGCGACCTGTGGATGCAAATTCAGTCAGATATTTTTGAGCGTGACATTTACCGCAGCAAAACCAAAGAACAAGCCTGCATCGGCGCCGTGGCAACAGCGGCGGTGGCGTGCGGCATCTTTAAAGACTACAACCAAGCGGTTGAAAAGCTGGTTGAAATGGACGATAAGCCGTTTACACCCATAGCTGAAAATGTGGCTGTATACAACGAGCTGTACGATATATTCTTAGACCTCTACACAGCGAATAAAGAACTATTTAACAGACTGTACTCTGTTTAATCGATAAAGGAGCATATAAGATATGAATGAAAAGCAAATTGCAGACTTGGAACAATGGGCGGCAGCGATTCGGCTCAATGTTTTAAAAATGTTAACGCACTGCACCTACGGCCACCTTGGCGGCTCGCTCTCTATTGTAGAGCTGTTGGCGGTGCTGTACGGCGAAAAAATGAAGTACGACCCCAAAGACCCCACCATGCAAGACCGAGACTACGTCGTCCTTTCCAAAGGGCACGCAGGCCCGGGGCTTTATTCAGCGCTTGCCCACGCCGGCTTTTTTGATACCGACACACTGATGACGCTGAACCAAAACGGTACCAAATTACCCTCGCACCCCAACCGTTTGAAAACACCGGGTGTCGACGCCACCACCGGCTCGCTGGGGCAGGGCACGTCCGTTGCGGCCGGCTTAGGGGTTGCCCTTAAAATGGAAAACTCGCCCCGCAACGTGCACCTCATCGTCGGCGACGGCGAATTAAACGAGGGGCAATGCTGGGAAGCCTTTCAATTTATTGCGGCGCATAAACTTAACAACGTGATTGTCTACATCGACGAAAACAAGCGTCAGCTCGACGGCTACACCGACGACATTCTCAACCCCTTTGATATCGTTAAAAAAATGCAAGCTTTCGGTTTTTACACACAGCGTGTAAAAGGTGACAATGTTGAGGCGATTTCCAAAGCGATAAACACCGCCCAAAACACCCAAGACCAAGCCGTTTGCATTGTGTTAGACACCATTAAAGGGCAAGGCGTACCTTATTTTGAAGAGATGAAAGACAACCACTCGGTTAAATTTGACGACGAGGGCTACGCCAAAGCGAAAGAAGCAATTGAGAAACTAGAAGAACAGGTGGGTTAACTATGGCCAATTGGAAACTGCTTAAAGAAACAGACGATTTTGAAAACAAAGAGATGCGGACCGCCTTTATGCAAACCGTATCGAATTTGATGGATAGCGACGACCGCGTCGTGATGCTTGAGGCAGACCTTGGCGGCGCCTCCGGCTCGCAAGGTATTGTCGGCAGCAAACACCCCGACCGCTTTATTAACGTCGGCATTGCCGAAGCCAACATGGTCGGCATCGCCGCCGGTTTATCCATGCGTGGCTTTGCACCGTATATGCACACTTTTGCACCCTTTGTTGCCCGCCGCGCGGCAGACCAGATTTATCTGGAAGGCGCGTTTGCGCAAAATAGCTTCACCATTTACGCTTCTGACCCCGGCTTTTGTTCGGCGGCAAACGGCGGCACACATAGCACCTATGAAGACATCGCTATCATGCGTGCCATGCCTACCGTAGAGGTTTACCACCCCGCCGACGCGGTGCAAATGGCATGGCTGGTAGAAACCGTTAAAGACCGAGACGGCGTGCACTACATCCGCGCCAACCGCAAAGGCTGCGCGCCGATTTATGAGCCCGGCTCAACCTTTGAAATCGGCAAAGGCAACGTCATTCAAGAGGGCAGCGATGTGTTGCTGGTTGCCACCGGTGATTTGGTGGGCGACGCGAAAGAAGCGGGCGAACAGCTTAGCGCAGACGGCATAAGCACTCAGGTAATAGATATGTTCAGCTTAAAGCCGTTTGACGAAGAATTGCTGCTTGCGGCGGCGAAAGACAAAAAACTGATTGTTACGATGGAAAATCACAGCATCTACGGCGGGCTGGGCGGCATTGTCGCCGAAATTATCGCCGAGAAGGGCGTCTGCGTACCGCTGGAACGCATCGGCGTAGAGGATAAATTTGGGCAGGTTGGCACGGTGGACTTCTTAAAAGAAACTTACGGCCTAACCGCTGAAAACGCCGTTAAAAAAGTGAAACAAGCCTTAAAATAACAACGTACAAAGCCCCCGATAACATATCGGGGGCTTTTCTTATTAAGGTATGAGAACAGGGTGTGCCGACATCTAACTTAGGTTACCGCGAGAATGGGGGAGAGTACGGCGACTTTTTCCTTTGAAACACCTTTCCACCATTGACAAAGAATGCCACTTTAGATATACTAGACATGTTGTAAAAATAACCGGGTGTAGCGCAGTTGGTAGCGTGCTTGAATGGGGTTCAAGAGGCCGCGAGTTCAAGTCTCGCCACTCGGACCAAAAGACCGACGAAGTCATGAGGCTTTTCGTCGGTCTTTTTATTGTGTCATATGCAGTGGTATGAAATCATGTGGAAGAAGTGATAAATATTTTCTTGAAGTGTGTGAAAATGGTATGCTAAAAATGGCGGAAATATTTTGTGTTGCGCTCGTTTTTATAATAGCCAGTTGTGTCAGTCATTCTTTATAGTTGTTTTTTGGAAAAAAATAATGTATAATTTTCCAGAGGTGATTGCCATGAAAGTAGGCATTATAAGGTGTATGCAGACGGAGGACTATTGCCCTGGGACAACCGATTTTAAGGTTATTCGTGAGAAAAGCGGAGCTTTCGCTGATATTCAAGAGGATATTGAGATAGTTGGTTTTATTAACTGTGGTGGATGTCCGGCAAAAAAAGCTGTACTAAGGCACGAGAGTTAGTAAAACGGGGAGCAGACACTATAGTATTTGCTTCTTGTATACAAAAAGGAACACCGATAGACTTTCCTTGTCCTTTTGCAAGAAAAATGAAAAATATCATCCAAAAAGATTTGCCAGATACCATTCGATATATAGATTTTACTCACTAGATAAAACCTGCCATCAAAAAGATGGCAGGTTTTCATTTATTGTCATATTTCCTTTGGTATCGTTGTTAAAAAAGAGAGTTAAACTTAAATATCTATTAAATTAAAATACATATTTGGGAACGTATATTTTGCATATAAATGGCACAAAACTTTATGTAATTGCACTATCACATTAGGAAATCTTTCCAGCATATCCACACAGTAATTTTACGTTTTATTAACATTATAAAATAAATATTACCCCGGTCTCACATTGAAAAAATACTCAATAACAGCTCTTTTGTGGTTAAGAAATTGAATAAATCACAATCTTGCCAATATTGCTAATGCTGCTTTAGATAATGCTGAAATAGTTATTATGAAAACCATACAAGCTTTCGTCGATCTTTTAATTATGCTACAGGCAGTGGTGTGAATTAATATAAAATAGACATGTGTTGAAGAAAAAAGTGTAAATGATTTTTACACGCTATCTCTATACTGCTGATCTATATGCGTTAATTTACACTTTTAACTTTCAATCGACTGGTTAAATAGAAACAGTGAGTAAAATCAAGTCAGCAAGATTCAACCGCCGTGCTGTTACAATATTCTCATCTAGAAATCCTATCTGAAACAATACTATGCGCCATAGATAACAGATGATATTATGATGCCAAATAAAAGGCATAGAGAAAGTAATTTGAACTTTCAGTCCTTGTTTTATTACGCACCAAGAATAGAATGTTCGGGACGCATAAAAGATAACTTTTGTTTAGCTTTTTTTCCACCTGTAACTATGATATGGTATATAAGATTATATTAACAAGCTAGGCGATAAATTGAAGGAGAAGTCTTATGGTGATACTAATACCGGTTTTCAATGCCTTTGAGGATTTGAAAAAATGCCTTGATAGCGTTTCTCGTCATACAGATCTGGAAAACAACTCAATTATCTTTATTGAAGATGTAAGCACTGATGAGCGGGTCTTGCCTTTTTTAGTTGATTGGTGTGGTGCACATAAGAACGCTACACTTATAGAAAACACAGAGAACAAAGGTTTCCCTGCTAACATTAACACGGGCTTTGCTCATTCGGCGCCACACGATGTTATTATTTTAAATACAGATACCGTTGTAACAGAAAATTGGGTTGAAAAACTTACCCGCTGCGCCGCTACCAGATCAAATACCGCCACGGTTACTCCTTTAAGCAATAACGCAACGCTTTGCTCTGTGCCCACACAGAATACCAATAATGAGATACCTAAAGGACATACGATAGATGGTTTTGCTAAACTTGTAGAAGAGTGCAGCTTGCAAAAATACCCTGAAATTCCTGTGGGTGCGGGGTTTTGCATGCTTATTACTCGTGAAGCAATAAATGCTGTCGGTGGCTTTGACGAAGAGACTTATGGGCTGGGTTATGGCGAAGAAGAAGATTTTTGCTACAAAGCAGAACAACTCGGGTTTGTTAATATAATGTGTGATGACACCTACATAGTTCACAGCGGTTCCTCTTCCTTTATAAGCAAGACCAAACAAGAGCTTATAAGGCGAAATAGTAAAATTTTGTCGAAAAAATACCCACAACAAGTACAGGCTAAAGATGATTACCTGTTAACGGAAATCAATCGGATAATACAAGACAACATTGCGCTACACCTAAGTACCAACAACATTATGAGCAACGGCAAGAAAAACATTTTATTTGTCACTCACTATGATTTCTCAGACGGAGCAATGCATTCTCGCGGTGGGGTTCAGCTGCATATAAAAGACTTAACGGACGCTCTGAAAAATCAATATAATATTTTTGTTACATGCAGAGATTATAATTCTATGCGGGTTAGGATATATAGCGATGGCTGTGAATGCTCGCTTGACTATCCGGCTAAGAAGCATCCAATCTTTCCAAGGTATACAGATGTTGAAGTAAATGCTTTTTTTACAGAAGTTTTAGATGTTTTCAGAATTGATATTTTACACATTCACAGCACTTCCAGGCAGAGTTTTGATATTTTTGAGCAAGCAAAAAAACGTAAAATACCTTATGTGGTTACACTGCATGATTATTATTTTATTTGCCCCAATACACAGCTTTTAGACGCTGACAATAATCTTTGTACCGGAATTGCCACCAATGAAGGGTGCAGGCAATGTTTGCAAGAAAGATTGTTTTTAATGGCTCCCAGCGAAGGGGTGTTAGATAAATGGCAAAGAACATGCCATCAATACCTTGCGGGTGCAGACAAACTGTTTGCGCCCTCTGAAACAGCCCGCGGTGTGTACAATTATTATTATGAAGACCTAGATATTGATGTGATAGAACATGGATATACTCCTGTAGAGCAACTGTCTTATGAAAAGCACAACAATATCAGTTATGAAATATCAGATAGATTTAAAAGCGATCTTGAAATAATACGCATGGAGGCTATTGACAACTCTCTTTATATAAAAGGTTGGATTTCCAGCGATGAAACAATCGAAAAACAGGTTAGAGTAGGTGTGAGAATCTCAGAAGGAAAGAGAGAACAATTTTTCTTTACCGATGTGAAAAACCCTGAGGAGGTTCACTTCCCTCAAGATAAAGAGTATGGATACAATCAATTTGAGATTTGCATTCCCTTAAAAGACTTTACTGAGAGTGCGTTATTAAGTGTAAGTATAGTGCTTGAATATGACGGTGTTTTTTATTTAGAAGCGCGGCCTCCTTTCAGCGTTGCTAACAGCAATGTATTGCCCAATAAAAGTCTAAATGTTGGTTTTATAGGGATGTTCAATCAATCTAAAGGTACTGGAATAATGGCTGACCTTTTTGAAAGAATGGAAGACGCGGATTGCAACTTTTTTATTCTTGGAGGAATTGGTGCAGCAGAGATTAAAGACTTTAATGCTAAAAAAAATGTTCACTTGCTCGGAGAATATGAGCGAGAGCATTTACCAAGAATATTGAATAACTTAGAGGTGGATCTAATCTGTATTCCTTCAATATGCGAGGAAACCTATTGTTACACAGCTACAGAAGCGCTTTACGAGGGGGTGCCCATTTTAACA
>CAYZSR010000056.1:0-9804 GCA_964479715.1 uncultured Oscillospiraceae bacterium
CCTCAATGCGGTTTTGCAAATCGCCTTCGCTGCGGTAGCGGATAACGTGCGGCACCCCTTGCTCCAACATTTTTTCAATCTCTTTTATGTCGGAGTTGCGGTAGCGGGCGTATTCGCCGTAGCAGCCCATATCCAGCTTCAGTTGCGTTTGTTCCTGCCGTATATTGTCCAGCTCTTGTTCCGTTAAAAAACAGGGGTAGGCTTTGCCCTGCAGCACCAGCTCGCGCACATAAACGTGGTAAATGTCTTTGCGCCGGCTTTGGTAGTACGGGCCGTAATCACCTTTTTCACCCGTTTCGGTAACGCCTTCATCAAAGGTAAAGCCGTATTCATCAAAGGCTTTTAATATCGTTTCAACGCCGCCTGCCACCTCGCGCTTTTGGTCGGTGTCTTCAATGCGCAGGTAAAAAACGCCGTCACTCTGTCGGGCGATACGGTCGTCCGCCAAGGCGCCGTACAGGTTCCCTAAATGCATAAAACCGGTGGGGCTGGGCGCTATGCGGGTTACTTTGGCGCCTTGCGGCAACGGCCGTGCGGGGTACTGTTGTTCCAGTTGCGCCGCCGTTGTGGTTACGTTTGGAAAGAGTAAATCGGCAAGGACTTTGCAACTCATTCTATCACTTCCTAATAATCTTTTATCTATCCACTAATTGTACCTAAAAAACGGCGTTCAGTCAATGAGAGCGGCGCCGGCGCCCCGCTGCCCAAAGGACGAAACAGCAATAAAAAAGCCACGCCGCAACAGGTGCGGCGTGGCGTGGTATTATCTTTCAGCCGGACGGCACCGCGTTAAAAACCGGCGCCTTATGGCTGCTTAACACAGTTATGAGGCTGCGTTAAAAATCTTGTACGTAAAGTTTGAAGTATTCTTGTTTGTGTTTGCAAACAGGGCATTCTTCCGGGGTGGTTTTGCCAATGTGGATGTGCCCGCAGTTTTCGCAAATCCAAGTTTCTTCGGTGTCTCTTTGGAAAACAATGTCTTTTTCAATGTTTTCTTTGAGGGTGTTGTAGCGTGCCTCGTGGCGTTTTTCAATTTTGCCAACGCCTTCAAACGCGTCCGCCAAATCGCGGGCATCTTTTGCCATGCCGGCGTACATATCGGTCCACTCGTAGTGCTCGCCTGCGGCGGCGTCTACCAAGTTGGGAACGGTGGCTGGAATGGCGTCGTCGTGCAACGCTTTAAACCACAGTTTGGCGTGTTCTTTCTCGTTGCGTGCGGTTTCTAAAAAGATATCACGAATTTGAACGTAGCCGTCTTTTTTCGCTTGCGAAGCGTAGTAGAGATACTTCATGTGCGCTTGGCTTTCACCGGCAAACGCGGTTTGTAGGTTCTTTTCTGTTTTGGTACCTTTGAGATCTTTACTCATAATTGTATAATACCTCCATATATAATATAGGTTCATGAGGGCTAACCGAGGGGTTTGCCCTCTCGTTTATAACGGTGCCCACCGAATTACATTTTTTGCAGGCGCTCTCTTTGTGCTTTCAGTTGGGCGGCCAGCTCTTTGGGCAGGCGCGCGCCAAATTTAGCGTACAGTTCGTCGGCGCCGTCGGCGTCTTCCAGCCACAGCTCTTTGTCTACCGTCAGCAGGTCTTTCATCACGTCAAGGTCAACGTCTGAAAGGCCGTCAATGTTGATGGCGTCTGCTTCAGGCAGGTAGCCGATAGCGGTTTCGGTGGCGTCTGCTTGTTCCTTGCTGCGCTCTAAAATCCACATCAGAACGCGCATGTTGTCACCAAAGCCGGGCCAGATAAAGTGGCCTTCGTCGTCGGTGCGGAACCAGTTGACGTTAAATATTTTAGGGGCGTTGTCGCCCAGTTTTTTGCCCATGTCCAGCCAGTGTTGCCAGTAGTCGCCCATGTTGTAGCCGCAGAAAGGCAGCATCGCCATGGGGTCGCGCCGTACAACGCCAACTTGGCCGGCGGCGGCGGCGGTGGTTTCACTCGCCACGATGGAGCCGACAAAGACGCCGTGCTCCCAGTCAAAGCTTTGGTACACCAGCGGTGCCGTTTTGGCGCGGCGGCCGCCGAAAATAATGGCGGAGATGGGCACGCCGTTCGGGTTTTCAAACTCAGACGAGATGGACGGGCAGTTGATAGCCGGCGAGGTGAAACGGCTGTTGGGGTGGGCGCCTTTTTCGGAACTTGTTTTGCCGTTCCAGGGGCGGCCCAGCCAATCGGTTGCGTTTTCAGGCGGGGTATCGTTCAGCCCTTCCCACCACACGGTGTTGTCGTCGTTGTCCAGCACCACGTTGGTGAAGATGGTGTCTTCCCGTGTGCATTCCAGCGCGTTGGGGTTGCTTTTGGCGTTGGTGCCGGGGGCAACGCCGAAGAACCCGGCTTCCGGGTTGATGGCGTACAGGCGCCCGTCGTCACCGATGTGCATCCACGCAATGTCGTCGCCAACGGTCCATACTTTGTAGCCCTTTTCTTGGTACAGCTCGGGCGGAATAAGCATGGCGAGGTTGGTTTTACCACAGGCAGACGGGAAGGCGGCGGTGATGTAATCCACTTTGCCTTCGGGGCTTTCAATGCCGAGAATGAGCATGTGCTCGGCCATCCAGCCTTCTTTCCAGCCTTGGTACGACGCAATGCGCAGCGCAAAGCATTTTTTGCCAAGTAAGACGTTGCCGCCGTAGCCGGAGTTGATGCTCCAGATGGCGTTGTCTTCGGGGAACTGCACAATGTAGCGGTTTTCAGGGTCTATATCGGCTTTGGCGTGCATCCCACGCACAAAGTCGTTGGAATCGCCCAGCTGGTCTAATGCCGGCTGGCCGATACGTGTCATAATATCCATGTTCAGAACCACATAGATAGAGTCAGTTGTTTCAAAACCTACCTTGCTATAAGGCGAGCCGATGGGCCCCATGCAGTAAGGAATAACATACATGGTGCGGCCTTGCATGCAGCCGTCATACAGCGGGGTTAGCTTTTCTTTCATTTCGTCGGGCGCCATCCAGTTGTTGGTTGGGCCGGCGTCTTCTTCTTTGCTGGTGCAGATAAAGGTGCGGTCTTCCACCCGCGCCACGTCGTTCTCGGCGGTGATGTGCCACATGCCGCCCGGCAATTTGTCTTGGTTCAGCTCTTTCATTTCGCCGGAAGCAAACGCTTCATCTTTAAGCTGTTGCAGCTGTTCGTCGCTGCCGTCAATCCAAACCACGGTATCGGGTTTGCACAGCGCTTCAACGTCGTCTACCCAACTTAACACTTGTTTGTTTTTTGTCATCTGAATTCGATTCCCTTCTGTATTTGTATTTGCACAAAAGGTGCTTCCGCCCAGCTTCCCACATATATCCCTCAATATAAAAAAACCAGCTCAGCGGGCATTTTGTGCACTTCCTACACTATGTTAACAGTTTTTTGTGCTATTTGCAACCAGAAAGTGCATTTTTGTCTATTTTGTACATACAATGCGCACTATTGTCCTTTGTACAGGGGCACAGTGTATGCCAAGCCGCACCGCTGGGGCTGTTTTTGACATAGGGCGGTCAAGTCTTGGCAGTCAGCCTCCAGTTTGGCGTATTGACGGCAACTTTGGCTGTGCTTCTCCAACGTGGCGAGCGACGGCGAAAAAGGCAGCGCCGCCGTTTGCTTCATGGTGCCCAGCAGCCGCAGCCCACGGGGCGACGCCGCCAGCAAATGCAAAAAGGGCGGGCGTTGCGGCGGGCGGGGTGGTAATTGCAGTGCCGCCCACAGCGCGGTGCGGCGCACACGGGCGTGGGCAAAGCGCTTGGTTTTGGCGGTGTCGTGCAGCTCGGTCAGCGTCAGCGCCGTTTCGGTGGCCGCCTGCATGCGAAAGGCAAGCCCGTCGCTGCGGCCGGTGTACGGTAAAAAGTGCGCCGCCGTTTTGCCCCGCAGGCGGGACAGCATGGCAAGGCTCCAGCGGTCGGCGTCGGCAGTGCGCCGCTGGCGTACGGCGTGTTCAACGTGTGGCACCACCGCCGTGGGCAGATAGCGGTGCACCGCCCCGCTATGCGGCGCAGCAAGGCGGGCGCGCAGGTACGCCGCCGACGCAAAGCGTCCCTCGTGGCTGCCGGTGTGCCCCGCCCCCACCCGTTGTATCGGCAGCGGCTGCATGGGCGGGGCGCCGTCTTGCTCCAGCGCCCGCAGCGCCTTCACATACTCCACCGCTAAAATGTTGTTGGGCGACGCCAGCAGCGCCCCTGCACCGGAGCAAACCCGTTCAGCGGCGGTGGCGCGGGCGGCGGCAAAAGAAACGCCCGTCTGCAATTCTTTTTGCAGCGCCGCTGAAAAAGCGGGCGTTGCCAAGGCGTCTGCCACGGCAAAAAAGGCCTCGGCATCGGGTGTTTCGGCGCCAAAGGCAACGGTGTCTACACAGCCGGTGGCCGCCAGCAGCTCCACGCCGCCGCGGGCAAACGTTTCCGCCGTGGCGCACGACCACGGTGCCGGCAGGCGAAAGACCAAGTCAGCGCCGCCGTCGAGGGCGGCTTTGGCGCGGTGGTGCGGCGCCATAAAAGATGGCTCCGCCCGTTGCACCAGCGCGCCGCTCATCACGCAGACAACGGTATCGTACCCGTGCCCACGCAACGTTTTAATCAAATGGCGGTGCCCGTTGTGAAAGGGGTTAAACTCCGCCACAATACCCGCCACCCGTTGCCCCGCCATAAAACGCCCTCCCAAGTCTACGATACCGCCGCTTGTTGCAACGGCAAAGAATCGCTTAAAATAAACTCTCTCTTGAAATACCAATACCCTTATTATATAATAGTTTTGTCAAAAGGAAAAGAAATTTGGCGCGCACCACCTTAATAGAGGGTGGGCAGCTTAAAAAAGGGGAAACACCGCCGCAACGGGAAATACACCGAATGCGAGACGGTGGTTTTGTTGTGTTTGCAACACCGCCACCCGTCAGCACCGACACCGTGCGGTTTACACTCAAGGAGGATCTTTTTATTATGAAAGTACTGGTTATCAACAGCGGGTCGTCGTCGCTTAAATATCAACTGATTGATATGGAAGACGAAAGCGTTATGTGCGTTGGCTTGTGCGAGCGCATCGGCATTGAAGGCGGCGCCGTTAAACACGAGGCGCACGGCAAAGAATGGAAAGTGGACGAAGAGATGCCCACCCACGCCGAGGCGTTTGCTAAAATGCTGGATTTAATGACAACGGGCGACAGCGCCGTTGTGGCCGACAAAGGCGAAATCAGCGCCGTGGGGCACCGTGTGGTGCACGGCGGCGAAGCGTTCTCTGAAAGCATTGTGCTGAACGAAGAAATTATTCAACAAATTGACGCGTTTTCACCGCTTGCCCCGCTGCACAACCCGCCGCAAATTTTGGGTATCCGCAGCGCTATTGAAGTGTTTGGCGACAAGCTGCCGCAAACGGCGGTTTTTGATACGTCGTTCCACCAAACCATGCCGGAGAAAGCCTTTATCTACGCCATTCCGTACAGCTATTATGAAGACCTCTCCATCCGCCGCTACGGGTTCCACGGCACCAGCCACCGCTACGTTAGCAAGCAGGCGGCAAAACAGCTGGGCAAACCCCTTGAAGAGCTTAAAATTATCACCTGCCACTTGGGCAATGGCTCGTCCATCACGGCGGTAGACGGCGGCAAAAGCGTTGACACCAGCATGGGCTTTACCCCGCTTGCCGGCGTTATTATGGGCACCCGCTGCGGCGATATCGACCCCTCCATCATTCCCTTTATTGCCGAGCAACAAGGCAAATCGCCCCAAGAAATTGACGATATTCTCAACAAAGAATCGGGCTTTTTGGGTGTTTCAGGCATTTCAAGCGACAACCGCGACGTTGAAACCGCCGCCAAAGAAGGCAACGCCCGCGCCCAGCTTGTGCATGCCATTCTCTGCTACGAAATCCGCAAATACATCGGCAGTTACGCGGCGGCCATGGGCGGCGTAGACTGCGTTGTCTTTACCGGCGGCATTGGCGAAAACGCCATCGGCGTACGCGCCGACGCCTGCGAAGGGCTTGGCTTTTTAGGCATTGAGCTGGATGAAAAAGCCAACCGCATTCAAGGCGAAACGGCCGACCTTTCCACCGCCGACGCCACCGTTAAAACGCTGGTTATCCCCACCAACGAAGAGTTGATGATTGCGCGTGACACAATGGCGCTTATTCAGTAAATAATTTTCACACAAAGAGCTGAGGCACCCGCCTCGGCTCTTTTTTTTGCGCTCCCTTTGCGCTTTTTCGCCTTTTATCGCTGCATTTTAGCGGTTTTGTGTGCTATACTGGCTGTATCAACGCCACTTAAAGGAGGACGGCATGCTTACCTTTTATATTTTTACCGACGACGGGCTAAAGGCCACCCAAAACAAAGAAGAGGCGGTGTGGGTGCACGCAGAACTCCCCACCGACGACGAGTTTGACGAACTGCAGCGGCACATTAACATCCCGCAATATTTAATAAAAGACGTGCAAGACCCCGACGAAATGCCGCACATGGACCTGTACGACGGCAACGAAGTGCTGTTTTTTGACATCCCCGTTGAAACGGACAGCGTGCCGCTTTTTCAAACCCGCCCCCTCTGCCTTATCATGACGGAAAAGCGGCTTATCACCATCACCTACAACCGCTACCCCCCACCTGGATATGCAGTCGATTGACTACATGGAGCACCCTGAAAGTGTAACCGATTTGTTGGTGATTGTAACGCTGCAAATTATGGCGTCTTACATCGCCACCATTCGTAAAATGGAAGACCAAAGCAACTGGACGCCGGAAGATTTTATGCGCAAGCCGCGCAAAAACACCGTCTTTTACGAAATACTTGATTTGCAAAAAAGCATGGTGGATTTCAGCACCTCCGTCGAGGCAAACCACGTAACGCTGCAAACGGCGCAGCAAACCTTTGCGCCCAACCTAAGCGCCGGCCAAAAACTGTGGTTTGACAATTTAATGCTGGAATCAAAACAAATATCCAAAATGTGCGATTTGTTCAGCGAGGTGCTTGACACCACCAGCAACGTGGCGGAGTCCATCGTTTCCAACACGCTGAACGACGTGATGAAAACGCTGACATCGCTTACGATTCTCTTCTCGGTGCCGACGATTATCACCGCCGTTTACACCATGAACATCAGCTTTCCCTCCCCCTATGACCAGTACCTGGTGCCCATTGTGCTGATGGTGCTGTTTGCGGTGCTGGTGCTTTTCTTTTTACGCAACAAAGATTATTTATAGGTGTTTTGATAGGCTTTTCGACGTTTGGGTGTGAGGTGTTCGGTAGTTTTCTCGGTCTAGCGTGTGCCGTTTAAGTAATCGGCACGCTAAAAGCCGCCCGCACCGCTTGCGCTGCCCGCCTCTGTACGGCGGTAATCGCCACGTGCGCGTCGTTTTTTCCACCTGCCCGTCAGCTCGCCGTACAAAGGCGGGCAAGACATCAACGGGCGCCCCTAAAGCAGACAGCACCTTATCGACACCGGTAAAATGTCGCCGCGCCGCTGCGCCTTGGCAAAACGGGCGGTACGGCTGAAAAGCGCGCCGCACGCTAAAAATAACTAAATAAAGAGTGCCGCCACCCCGAATGGGCTGGCGGCACTCTTTTCTTTTGCCTGTTTGCACCGCTACCACAGCGCACCCGGCACAAAAAAGCGGAGGCGTATCCGCCCCCGCTAAAATATTCTTAATACCCGCTTTGGTGCCTAGTTTTTAATGGCGTGCATGGGCGCCGGAATGCGCCCGCCGCGCCCTATAAACTCTGCCGGGGAGGTGGTGTTTATAGGCATTACGGGGCCGCTGCCCAGCAAGCCGCCAAAGTTCAGCTCATCCCCCACCTGCTTGCCAACGGCGGGTATCACCCGCACGGCGGTGGTTTTGTTGTTTACCATGCCGATGGCCATTTCGTCGGCTATCATGGCGCTTAAAACGGCGGCGTCGGTGTCGCCCGGCACCACCACCATATCCAGCCCAACCGAGCACACGGCGGTCATCGCCTCCAGTTTTTCCAGCGTCAGGGTACCGTTTTCAACGGCGCGTATCATGCCGGCGTCTTCACTCACCGGGATAAACGCGCCCGAAAGCCCGCCCACCAAGCCGCTGGCCATCACGCCGCCTTTTTTAACGGCGTCGTTCAGCAGCGCCAGCGCGGCGGTGCTGCCGTAAGCGCCCACTTCGTCCAGCCCCATGGCGGTCAGCACATCGGCCACACTGTCGCCCACGGCGGGGGTTGGCGCCAAACTTAAATCAACAATGCCGAAGGGCACGCCGAGCGCCTTACCGGCAAGCTCGCCCACCAGCTGGCCCATACGGGTTATTTTAAAGGCGGTGCGCTTTACAATTTCCGCCACGCCGGCAAGGTCTTTGCCGTCGGCGTTTTTCAAAAGCGCCGAGCGCACCGCACCCGGGCCCGATACGCCCACGTTAATGGCGCAGTCCGGCTCGCCAACGCCGTGAAAAGCACCCGCCATAAAGGGGTTGTCTTCGGGGGCGTTGCAGAAAACCACTAACTTCGCGGCGCCAACGCAGCAATTGTCTTTGGTTTTTTCCGCCGCCTGCTTAATAACAGGACCCATCATCGCCACGGCGTCCATATTAATGCCGGCTTTGCTGGTGCCGACGTTCACGCTGGCGCAGACCGCATCGCTGGCGGCCAGCGCGTCGGGTATCGCTTCTATCAGCCGCTTGTCGCCCGCTGAAAAACCCTTGTGCACCAGCGCTGAAAACCCGCCGATAAAGTTTACGCCAACGGCTTTGGCGGCTTTGTCCAGCGTGGCGGCAAACTCAACGGGGTCGCCTTCGGGGCAACTTGCCAAAAGCATGGCTATCGGCGTCACAGAAATGCGCTTGTTGACAATGGGAATGGAATATTCCGCCGTAATGCTTTCACACACCGGCACTAAATATTTCGCTTTGGTTACAATTTTCTCATATATTTTTTGCTGCGCTTTTTTAGGGTCGGGGTCGGCGCAGTCCAGCAAGCTGATGCCCATCGTTACGGTGCGCACGTCTAAATGCTCGTCTTCAATCATTCGTATCGTTTCAATAATATCGGTTGTGTTTAACATGGCTGCCCTCAAATTCTATGCATGGAGTCAAATATTTCCTGCCGGGTGATGGATATGTCTACGTCCAATTCGTCGCCGCCTTGTTCAAGGCGCTTTGCCAGCTCGGCAAAGGGGGGCGCTGAATCGGGTATCGAGACAATCATTATCATAGCAAAGGTACCGCGCAAAATAGTTTGGGTTACCTCTTCTATGTTAACGCCCGCCTCGGCACAAATGGTGCTTACGCCGGCTAAAATGCCTACTTTGTCGCTACCGACAACGGTTATTACTGCTTGCATGGGGTGGTCCTCCTTAAAATTATCTGCTTGTTTTTATTATCATATCAAATTTTGCGCCAATTAAAAAGCATTTGCTAAAAACCACTTTATCAGTATAATAATAGAAACACCGCCAAAGGTGTTGCTAATACACAACTATTAACTGAAAGGGTGAACACTGTGGACAAACTGCTGAAGGTAATTGAGAAAAACGCCCGGCTAACTTTAGAAGAAATCGCAGCCATCATTGGAGAGGAACCGGAGGCGGCCGCAGCGCGCCTGGACCAATACAAAAAAGACGGGGTTATACGCGGCACCCGCACGCTGGTAGACTGGGAACAGGTTGGCGGCGGCGACGTGCAAGCGGTAATTGAAGTGCGCATTACCCCCAAAAGAAACCACGGCTTTGACAAAGTGGCTGAAACCATTGCCCAGCTGGACGAAGTGGACGGCGTGATGTTGATGAGCGGCGGGTATGATTTGCACGTCTTCATCTCGGGCAAATCTTTCCAAGAGGTGGCCATGTTTGTAGCGCGGCGCCTCTCCCCCATTG
>CAYZSR010000057.1:0-372 GCA_964479715.1 uncultured Oscillospiraceae bacterium
GCGCCGATAATCGGCGACAAAGGTGCCGACACGGGGCTTGATTTCCAAAAAACCTTTGCGGGCAAGTTCTGATAAGCCGGCGTTGACCACCGAGCGGCTTACCTGCATCGATTCCGCCAGCTCTCGCTCAGAGGGTAGGCGCTCGCCGTTTTTAAGCTCGCCGGACAAAATCACCTGTTCCATCTCTTGAATAAAAAGCTCTTTTAATGTCGGGGCATCAAGTTTTGAAAATTTCATTTCACACTCCTGGTATCTGGTTAGACCACGTGTGTTTAATGTAACACATTCGCTGGCGGTTTGCAATTAAATTGGCAATGAAATTGCAGCTATTACAATATCGAACATTTTATAAGATTGACAAAGAATTTAAGG
>CAYZSR010000057.1:382-4550 GCA_964479715.1 uncultured Oscillospiraceae bacterium
TTTAAGGGTATGATAATATAAAGTTAAACCGAAGTGGCTAAACCAACATTGGATGAACCAATAATTACAAGAAAGGTATGGTCAACCGTGAGAGAATTTAGAGTGCTTGAAATTAAAGAGAGTGTTTTTGAGAATAACGATAAAGAAGCCCAAGCAGTGAGAGAGTGGTTAAAAGAGAAAAAAACCTTTTTGCTGAACCTGATGTCTTCGCCCGGTGCAGGCAAAACCACCACCTTGGTGCAAACCATTGAAAGACTAAAAGACGAGTATAAAATAGGCATTTTAGAAGCCGACATTGACTCCGACGTGGACGCGCGCACCATTGCCAAAACCGGCGTTAAAACCATTCAGCTCCACACCGGCGGCATGTGCCACTTAGACGCTGGTATGACCAAGCAAGGGTTAGATGGTATCGGCATTGACGGCATAGATTTAGCGGTGCTTGAAAACGTTGGCAACCTTGTTTGCCCAGCCGAGTTTGATACCGGCGCCGTTAAAAACGCTATGATTTTAAGCGTGCCCGAAGGCGACGATAAACCACTGAAATACCCTTTGATGTTTTCAAAGGTAGACGTTTTGCTCATTAACAAAATTGACGCGATGGAATATTTTGATTTTGATATGGATGCTCTTGAAGAAAGAGTTAAAAGACTAAACCCAGATATTGCGATACTGCCCATTTCCGCTAAAACCGGTGAAGGTGTTGACGCTTGGGCAGATTGGTTGCGCCAAGAAGTGGACGCTTTTATTAAATAGCGCCACTGCCTTTATTTAAAAGAACGCTACCAGTGTGTGCATGTGGAGCGTTAGCGTGTGCATTTGAATCGCCACCTACTTTGCGTGCACCACAGCATTCTTTTGGCTTTTTTACAGCTTGCCGTTTGCCGATATATAATGCACCGCTCTCTTGAAAAGCTGTAGAGCGATGAGCCGTGTGTAGCTATTGCACGAAAGTGCAGATAAACAAAATAGCATTGCATAGTTAGTGCTAAAAAACAATAAAACCTCCCGCCTTTTTGATGGGAGGTTTATTTTGTCTGTAAAAAAAGAACAAGCGTTAGGCATCGTGTTGCTCAAATTGAAATTAAGCATTTTTCTGTGTGTTGGGGTCGGGTATTAAGCCACTGCTGCGGAATTTGGCGCGGCCTTTTTTAATGGAATACATCATGGCGTCCGCCTCGTTAAATATTTCGTTATAGTTTTGGTGGCGCCCCTCATAAATGGCATGGCCCCAAGAGATGCGCATCTCAACATCCGGGACGGAGGTGTCTTGGCGCAGCTCATTGTCCACACGGTGGATAAAGGTTGTGGCGGTTTGTTCGGTGCCGCCTACAAAGAGCATAACAAATTCATCGCCGCCGATACGGGCGGTAAAGGCACCATCGGGGGCGTGTTTCTTAATCGTTTCAGATATTTTAATTAGTATGTCGTCGCCGACAAGGTGCCCCCGTGTGTCGTTAATATTTTTAAGGTTGTCCACATCGCCTACCATAATCAGCAAAGGGAACCGGCCGGCGTCAAGCAATTTATCAACCTGGTTCATGTAACCGTTACGGTTAAAGGTACCGGTCAGTTGGTCTTTTAAGGCGACGTCTTCAAAAACACGAAGCACCGAGCATATTTGTGAAACCTCGGATATTTCAACCAAATAGCCGTACAGCCGCCCGTCGTGGTCCAGCTCTTGTTGCACAATCAAAAAGTGGTTGTCGCTGTCGTTAGTGTGGGTGATAACAACGCTGTCGGTGTGGGGGGAAACGCGGCCGTTGCCCTCGCTGATAATGCGCTGATAGTAGCGGGCGAACGGCTCACGGTATTGGGGTTTAGGCAAATCTAATGTGCCATTTTCTGTCTTTTGGTTCCAGTCGACAATGCGTTGCTGGCGGCTTAATACCACCACCATGGTGGAGAGATTATCCATAATCAGCTTTCTCGAGCTGGCAATTACATTTTGCGACGGCAATATTTTAAACCCGTTGTACAAATAATTCATCATAATGTGGGCGCCAAGCAAATAAAGGCTGTATGGTGGGTTGATGGTAAAAATCATGTTGATAAGTTGCACCACCACGATGAAAGACACGCCAATGACCAGCTGTTTTGTAGAGCGCTGCATATGCCGTGGCATCTGATAAAAAACGCTTAACAGCATTTGATAGGTCTTTATCATAATTAAAAAGAAGTAGACATAATACAGGCCAAGCAGCAACGTTTCGTTAATGGTGGAGCCGATGGCGATAAAGTTGTATTGGTGCAGTTTGTTGTAAAGTGATAAAAGAGATAGAGCCAGCGGCGGGATAGGTAAAAATAACTTTAAATACCACGGAATGGTGCGGTAAGAAACTTGCCGCCATACATGAAAGCACAAAAAGAGCGGTATAAAAAGGAGAGCTGCGCTTGAAGCAAACGATAAAAACACTTTAATAATTCTTAGTGTGTCGACAGGGGTGTAAAAATAATCGGTGAGATAATCCGCCATCAGCGCAATATCCCACACCAATACAAAGACAGCTGCCCATGTAAAGTAGTGGCTGTTCCAACCGTATCTTTTGGATTTTGCCAAAGTGGAGATAAGCAGGTAAAGCAGATTGATAAACAACAGCGCCGTTAAAATAATCCAAAGGAAAGAGTTGTCATACAAAAAAGCTTTAAAGTGCTCCCACAGCTCCGGCACAGTGTCGATATTTTCCGGTACAAAAAGAATGCGCATACAGATACCCCTAAAGAGATTTATTATATACCTAATACCACTTAATCGGTGGCGAAAAGCACAAAGACATTAAAACGCCCATCTTGGAGTAATCTTAACCAGATTAGCGCCAAAAAGCAAGTTGAAAATGTATATAATTGCAACAAAACAGCAAAAGCTGTCGATAAAAAAACCGCGCTTTTGCTGTTTGGATGGGTTGTTAAATTTACGATACAACGAGTTTTTATGATTAGTGCACGCACGCCTCGCCGCTTGTTTCAAGGTTTCCGTTTAAAAATTCGTGTACGGCGTTTTTAGCGTCGCCGCTGGCGCCGATAATGACCTGAATGCCTTTTTCGTTAAATAAATCAACGGCTTTTTTACCCATGCCGCCGGAAATAACGACGTTGACGCCCAAATCATTTAGAAAAACGGGCAAAAATCCAGGTTTGTGCCCCGGGTTTGCAACCGATTCTTCGGCGGTTATTTCTTTGCCGTCGGTGTCAAAAATGTTAAAGTTTTCGCAGTGCCCAAAGTGGGCGGTTACTTGGTCTTTTTCGCTGGCTACAGCAATCTTCATTGTTTTCTCCTTTTATTGTTAGGTTAATAAGGCCATGGTTTTGGCAAAAATTTGCTTAATCGCACGGCCGGATTCAGTGGGTTTGTCTACTGCCGTCAGCCCGTTGTTGGTTAGCTTAAGCACATTGTCGTCATAGGGTATGCGCCCTGTAAAAATAAGCCCGTGCCGGTGGCAGTAGTTTTCTATCTTGTCGCTGATAGCGGGGTTTACGTCGTGCTTATTAATGCAAACGGCAAGGGTGACGTCGCTGTCATTTTGGGCGGTGGTCACAATGCGCTGCATGTCACTTAGGCCGGAGAGCGACGGTTCCGCCACAATAAGCACCACATCGGCGCCGGCAAGGGTTGCAATAACGGGGCAGCCAATGCCGGGCGAGCCGTCTATAACGGCAAAGGTTTCGGTGGTGTTTTTTTGCAACTGGTTTTTAACCTCGGTAACCAGTAAACCGGAGTTGCCGTTGCCCATTTTCAAAATGGCGGAGGAAAAAACGCTTTCATCGTTTTGATAAAGTGTTAAATCACCCGCTTTAACGGGGTGCAACTGCGCTGCTTTCACCGGGCAAACCAGCGTGCAAACGCCGCACCCTTCACAGGCATGGGGCACCACGTGGTAGCCGCTATCGGTTTTTTCGATAGCGTTAAAACGGCAATGCAAACGGCAGTCGTCGCACTGGGTACAAATATCGCTGTCAATAACCGCTTTATCCATACCGTAAAAATCACGGTGGGTGGCGGCTTTATCGGCCGATAAGAGCAGGTGCAGGTTGGGGGCGTCTACGTCGCAATCGGCGTAGGCTTTGGCGGCGGCTAGTTTTACAAAAGAGCTGGCAACGGTGGTTTTGCCGGTGCCGCCTTTACCGCTTAATAGAACCAGTTGTTTCATTGTTTTTCCCCCTGTTTTTG
>CAYZSR010000057.1:4560-9698 GCA_964479715.1 uncultured Oscillospiraceae bacterium
TGTTTTTGCAGCACCGTTTCAAGCAACGTTTCAAACTTTGCTTTGTAGCGCGGCAAGGTGTGCGCTGCAACGGCACCGTCTGATAACTGCTCGCCCAACTCTTTATCCATGGGGAACTGCGCCAGTAACGGCAGGTTATTGTCTTTGCAGTAGGCGGCAATTAGGTTGTCTTCGTCGGCTATTTTATTGACAACCACGCCGTGCGGTTTTTTGAAAACCGTTACCAACTCTTCAACCATCTGCAAGTTGTGCAGCCCGAATAGTGTCGGCTCTGCAACAATAACGCAGTAGTCTGCCTTTTCAATGCTATCTATAACGGGGCACGCCGTGCCGGGCGGGCAGTCTATTATCGTTAACGCATGGCGGGGTGTGTCCTCGTTCAGCAGTTCGTCGATAATGGGGGTGCCAGACGCAATGCCGGGGTGCATAAAACCGGAGCGCACCGTAACGCTGCGGGTGCTGCCCTCTTGTATGGTGCCGATTTCTTTGGCGGTTTCGCTCAGTGCGTTTTGCGGGCACACCAATAGGCAGCCGTCGCACGAGTGGCAAATGTCATCAAAAACAAGCAGCTCATCGCCCACCAGAGCGAGGGCGTTGAATTTACAAAACTCAACACAGCGGTTGCAGGCGTCACACAAAGCGGCGTTCAGCCGGGGTATCGGCACTTTTACCGGGGCTGTTTTATCAACCTGTGGTTTGAAAAATAAATGCCCGTTGGGCGCTTCTACGTCGCAATCAATGTAGGTGGCGCGTGGCGCAACCGCCGCCAAATTAACTGAAACAAAGGTTTTGCCGGCGCCGCCTTTGCCGCTTAAAACTGCAATTTGCATGGCTTCACGCTCCTAGCGGTTAAAAAAGTTGTTCCAATTGGTTGGCGTTAAAGGCGTCTATGGCGGCTTGGATGTCGGTACCGTTTGTTTTAAACGCTTTGATGTCGGCCTTTTTCAGCACCTGCGCCGCTTTTTCACCACAGCGGGGAACCAGCACCACGTTCACGTTGCTGTCCACCATCAGCTGCGATGCCTGCACGCCGGCGCCGCCTTGGCTTTGCGCGCTTTGGTTTTCAACGTACGTTTTTTCTTTAAATTCGCTGTTGGTTATTAAAAAGAAAGGGGTGCGTCCAAAATTCCCGTTCACCAGTGCGGTGTCGTCCGGTTCGGTAACCGGTAAAGCAATAATCATAACAAGTCTCCTTTGTGGGCGGCGTTGCTGTTTTGGCAGCTGTGTTTTCTGCAATGTTTGCCTTTGCCGTTGCAAAACTTAACCTCGCCGCCGTCAATGGCCAGCTGCCGTCCTTCAATTAAAAGCTCCGAGAGTTTTTTGCGCGCCGTGGCGTAAATGCCCTGCACCGTTGTGCGCGCAACGCCCATTTGTTTGGCGCATTGTTGCTGCGTTAAACCCTCGTAATCAATAAGGCGTATCGTTTCGTACTCATCTAAACTAAACTGCGTGTAAGCGGCACCCGGTGCCGTGCGTAGTTTTTTTAACGGACCGAAAAATGTTTTGTCCGGCGGGGCGCATACACGCCGCTGCATTTTGGGTCTTGCCATGGGGAAGCCGTCCTTTCACGGTGTATACATACCGCCGAAATGGGCGGTTAAAACACGAATAAATATCGTTTACAGCGTCCACTATAACCAAGTTAATGACATATGTCAATAACTATTTTACATGCATTTAACATAGAACCCCGCTGTAACTTAACACGGGTTCGATAAAGTAAGGGGGATGAAATTTGTGTGAAACAAAGGAGCGTACCATGAAAACAACGATTAAAGCGGTGGCGCTGTGGCTGGCGGTGCTGCTAACGCTAACGGCGTGCGGTGGCGGTGCCGGTAAAGTGTTTGATGCCACAAAGCCCATTACCGTTGTAACGCGGGAAGACGGCAGCGGCACAAGGGATGCCTTTGTATCGCTTTTTAATTTAAATGAAGACTGTGACGGCGATGTGATAGACGCCACTACAACCGACGCGGTGGTGGTGAACAACACGGCGGTAATGATGGCAACCATCCAAGGCAACCCCTACGCCATCGGCTACACCTCCCTTGGCGCACTGAATGACACGGTAAAAGCCGTAAAAATTGACGGCGTGCCCGCCACGGCAGAGACCATTCAAGATGGGCGCTATCAAGTGGCGCGTCCCTTTATCATTGCCGTGCAAGAAACGCTTAGCCCCGCCGCCGAGGAGTTTATCGGCTACATTCTTTCACAGCAGGGGCAACAGGTGGTAAAAGATGAAGGGTACGTCTCAATAAAAGAGCCGCAACCAAACATTAAACCCACCGAACAAGGCAAAGTGGTGGTGGCGGGCTCATCGTCGGTGGCGCCGCTGATGGAAAAGCTGAAAGAAGCGTATGAAACGCTAAACCCCGAGGCGGAAGTGGAAATACAGCAGAATGATTCATCCGTCGGCATTAGCTCGGTGGTGGATGGCATTAGCGACATCGGCATGGCAAGCCGTGGCTTAAAAGACAGTGAGCTGGAAAAAGGGCTGCAAAGCATCACCATTGCCATAGACGGCATTGTCGTTGTTGTCAACCATAAAAGCCCTTATAGCAACTTATCCAGCACCGCTGTACACCGCATTTTTAAAGGGCAAGACACCACTTGGCAAACGGTGGAAGCACCAAACCAAGTGGCTGGCCGTTCCGTTCATTAAAGGGTAATTTGCAGGTTATACCGTTCACTTTTAAAGCACACTATGGAGGTTTTATGTTATGCAAACGGCGAAAGAAAAAACGATGAAAGGGGTCTTTTTAATAGCGGCTTTAGGTAGCGTTATTGCGCTATTGCTTATTTGCGTGTTTTTATTCGCCGGTGGGCTGCCCGCCATTAAAGAGATTGGTGCCGCCAACTTTTTGCTGGGCATGGAGTGGCGCCCCGCCAACGATATTTACGGCATTTTTCCGATGATTGTTACCAGCCTGATTGTAACGGTGGGCGCCACGGTAATTGGGGCACCCATCGCCATTTTCACCGCTGTCTATCTGGCGTGGTTTTGCCCGCCCAAGCGCTACCGTATAATTCGCCCGCTGCTGGATTTAATGGCGGGTATTCCATCGGTGGTGTATGGTTTTTTTGGGCTTGTCGTGATGGTGCCGCTTATACGCAGCGCCACCAACTACAATAGCAACGGGCTATCTATGCTAACCGGCTGTGTGCTTTTGGGCATTATGATACTGCCCACCATTACCACCGTTAGCGAAAGCGCGCTGCGTGCCGTACCAAGGCCGTATTACAAAGGGGCGCTGGCGCTGGGTGCCACCAGCGAGCGCAGCGTCTTTTCAGTGGTGGTGCCGGCGGCAAAGAACGGCATTTTAGCCGCCGTTATACTGGGCATAGGGCGTGCCATTGGTGAGACTATGGCGGTTATTATGGTGCTGGGCAACCAAGCCAGAATGCCGGGCAGCCTGTTGGACGGCGCCCGCTCTATGACGGGCAACATCGTGCTAGAGATGGGCTACGCCGCCGATTTGCACCGCGGTGCACTCATTGCCACCGGGCTGGTGCTGTTTTTATTTATTTTGCTGATAAACGTGTTGCTGCGCCTATTGAGAAGGGGTGAAGAAGCATGAAAAACCGTTTGCACACACCTAAAAGAAGCGTTTCATCAATAGCCCTTGCTGTTGCCATGCGTTTTTGCACCTTTTTAACGGTAGGGGTTGCGGTGGGCCTTGTAGGGTATATACTGGTAAAAGGGGTACCCCATTTAAAACTGTCTATGTTTTCTTTGCCATACACCAGCGAAAACGTTTCGGTCATCCCGTCCCTTGCCGGCACCGTTGTAATGGTGCTTATCTCGCTGGCTGTGGCGCTGCCCTTCGGCATTTTCGCCGCTATTTATTTGGTGGAGTACGCCAAAAGGCACAGCCGTGTTGTTAAAATAATCAGCGCCGCCACCGAAACGCTAGCCGGCATTCCCTCCATTATTTACGGGCTGTTCGGTTTGCTGTTTTTTGTTACAACGCTGCAATGGGGCGTGTCGGTCTTGGCGGGCGGCTTTACGCTGGCTATTATGATACTGCCGCTGGTTATACGCACCACGCAAGAGGGGCTGGAAAATGTGCCCCTTGCTTACCGCAAAGCCAGCCACGCACTGGGGGCGGGCAAGCTGCGCACTGTTTTCAGCGTGGTGCTGCCGGCGGCGGCACCCAGCATTGTGTCCGGCGTGATGCTTGCCATCGGCCGCATTTTAGGGGAGACGGCGGCGCTCATTTACACCGCCGGCACCGTGGCCAAGGTACCCACCTCACTTTTTGATTCCTCCCGCACCCTTAGCGTGCATATGTACGCGCTTTCAAGCGAGGGCATTTATATGAACGAGGCATACGCCACCGCCACCATTTTGCTGGTGCTGATGGTTGTTATTCAGTTAATTAGCGGGCGTATCAGCAAGCGCTTAGCCCACCATTCGGAGTGATTGTATGAATAAAATAGAAATTACCAATTTGAACTTGTTTTACGGTGAGCACCAAGCCCTTAAAAATATCAACATGGGCATTAAGGCGAATGAAATCACCGCGTTAATCGGCCCGTCGGGGTGCGGTAAATCCAGCCTGCTTTCCTGCATTAACCGCATGAATGATTTGGTTGATAAAAGCCGCATTGAGGGTGAAATTGCCATCGACGGCGCCGATATTTACGACCGCCACACCGACGTGAACTACCTGCGCAAAGAGGTGGGTATGGTGTTTCAAGACCCCAACCCTTTCCCGATGAGTATATATAACAATATCGCCTACGGGCCGCGCACCCATGGCGTAAAAAACCGCGCCAAGTTGGACGATATTGTTCACAAAGCGTTGAAAGACGCCGCGTTATGGCAAGAGACAAAAGACCGCCTTAAGAAAAGCGCCCTTAGTCTGTCGGGCGGGCAGCAGCAACGGCTGTGTATCGCCCGCGCGCTGGCGGTAGAGCCAAGCGTTTTGTTGATGGACGAGCCGACCAGCGCGCTTGACCCCATCTCCACTTTAAAAATTGAGGACCTTGTATTAGAATTAAAGCAGAGCTACACCATCGTTATGGTTACGCACAATATGCAGCAAGCCGCTAGAATTTCAGACGAAACGGCCTTTTTACTGGCGGGCGAGCTGATTGAAATGGACGCTACCGAACAAATGTTCTCAGCGCCGCAA
>CAYZSR010000058.1:0-1168 GCA_964479715.1 uncultured Oscillospiraceae bacterium
TACACAAAGACATTGCCGTCGCCGGCGAAGGTATCAAGGCAGGCGTTGATAAAGGCTTCATCATCGCCAAACACGCGCTGCCATAATTTAATTAGGTGCGGGCGGTCTGCCGGGGTGGCGGTACGCACATTTTTATTCATAATCAAAAGGCCAGTGGCGCGGCGCGCCGTTGTATTTTTCCACCAAAAACTTGGGGTTATAAGAAAGTTTTGCGCGGCGCAAGCCGTCGTCGCCCACATCGTCTTCACGGTTGATGTATTTATACTGCTGCCCGAAGCGCAGTGCCATTTCTCGGTTGATAACAGCGTAGGAGCCCTGGTAGTCATACAGCGCTTTTTCGATGTGGACAACAAACATATCGTCACCCAGCGGGCTGCCGAAGGAATACGCCACCACCTCACCGCCAACGGTGATGTAGCCGCCTTTCAGCTTAAGCTCTTCAAAGTTGGTGCACGCCAGCTCAATGGCGGTTTGCTCGTCTAAAAGCCCGTCGTCATTGCGGTTGTCGTAAAGCTTCAACCACTGCGAGTTAAAGTCGCACACCGTTTCAAGGGAATCGGCGTTAATTTCATGAAATTCCCAGCTGGGGTAGCTGCGCTGAAAGCGGGAACAATGGTTGCGCTTTTTTTGGTATTTACGCCCGCTGAGGTTGGCTAAATCTTCTGATAGGTAGACATAGTCACTTTGGTCGCGCGGGGCGGCAAAATCAAATTGATCGGGGAACATCGCCTTCACGGTGTCCACCTCTTGTTCAGGGATGGAAAAAAGAATCGGCTTTTTGCCGGCTTCCATGGCGTTGTCAAAAATGGCTTGCAGCGCCTTTTTGCGGTCCCCTTTACCGGACGGGTACAAATAATACAGCACGTCTCTTTTATGCTGGCTGCGCACCGTAACAAAATCTTCAAACCGCGCAATGGTGGATTTGTACACTTCTTTCCAGATAAATATATCCACAAAATTATATTCACAGCTTTGAAAGCCTTCCATCTCAAGCAAAGGGCGCGCCCATTGGGCGTCTTTCGCTTGAATTTCTTTAAAAACCATACTGTTCCTCCAGTATTTTAATAATCTTTTGGGTAATTGTTTGTTTGGGCAACATGGCGTACCCGTCGTCGCAATCGACACGCTGCCAGTGTTGCCGTTTTTCCGCCCACAGCGCCGTTTCATA
>CAYZSR010000058.1:1178-9493 GCA_964479715.1 uncultured Oscillospiraceae bacterium
TAGCAGCGGTGCATATAGGCGGTGTCTTCTTCGTGTATATCGCTACGCCCCTCTTGGCGGTTTCGCTCTGCCATCTGCCGCGCGTTAACGGCGGGCGTTACATGCAGATACAAGACCGCATCGGGGCGTGGTATTTCAAGTTTATTGTATTCAAAATCAGTCAACCAGTCAACAAACGTGGCGCGTTCATCGGCGGGCAGTTTAACCCCTTGGTGAATCACGTTCGAAGTGGTGTAGCGGTCTGCCAAAACGATGCCGCCCTCTTGGTAAAAGTGTTGCCATATTTTTTGGTAGCTGGCGTAGCGGTCCACCGCGTAAAAGGACGAGGCGGCGTACGCATTAACAGCGTGCGGGTCGGCGCCGAATTCGCCGTCCAGATACATGCGCACCAGCGCGCTGGAGCGGCTGTCATAATCGGGAAAAGTAACGCAGCGGAGGTTTTCAATGGTGGGTTTGTAGTGATCGTAAAGCATTTTTGTTTGGGTGGCTTTGCCGCTGCCGTCCAGCCCTTCAAGAACAATTAATTTACCCATGTTATGCCTCACTTTTAAGCTTGTTGTATTTTTCGCGCACAGCGGCGGCTTTGCCGCAGGTCATTTTGCCTTCGGGGCAGGCGCCGCTAACGCAACCGGGTCCCGCTTTGGCAAATAAAGACGGCGCCACCCCGTAAACAAGGCGCAGCATGTCATCCGCCAGTTGCTGAATTTCCCACTGGGCACGGTTGCAGCACCGCAGACGGAAAAAGTGGTTCAAGCTACGGGCATTCATCGTCATAATCAGTTTGGTGGCGCTGGCGCTAGGCAGTAAAAAGCGAGCGTCTTCGTTGGCTAATTTGGCCGCTTTGTCGGCGGCGCTTTTTTCCGTTTCGCCTTGCTCTAGCAGTTCTTTTTCATGCTTTGCCTGCAACAGCTGCACCATATCGTTGTACGCTTGTTGCTGCGCCGCGATGGACGCTTCATACAGCTGCGCCGCTTCGGGTGCCGTTTGCACCGCCGGCGGCACCACCATGTCGGCGGCGTCCATGCGCACATAGCGCTGGCTTTGCACGCTGAAAGAGGCCATGCGGTGCCGTGTTAACTGCGCTAAAAGCGCGCGGCTAACCCCTTCAACAGCAAAGGTAAAGCTGGCGTGCTCGGTGGGGCTTTCGTGCCCCATCGTCGTTAGCATTTCAACAAAGCGGGCGCTTTCTTTGTCGGTTAAACCGTCCATCAGCGCGTCAATATCGCTACTGGAATAGCAAAGTTTAGCGGCCGCCGCCACCACCTTTTCAGGGTGCGGCGTGTGCGCCAGTAAACGTACTTTAAGTTGAGCCATAGTGTCTTTCCCTTTCCATTAACTAAGCACGGTAAGCTGGGTGTAGTTGGCCATAATTTTTTTGGTACCCACCGTGTCAAAATCTATTTCAAGCAAGCGGTCGCCCGCCATCGGTGTAACGCTTTGAATAACGCCCTCGCCGAAGCGGTTGTGCTCAATGCGGTCGCCAACGGCAAGCGCCGTGGCGTTGTTTTGTTTTTTGCCACCGGCGGCGCTGGCGGCACGGCGCGCACCGAAAGAAGCAGGCTGCCGCGCACCGGTAGGTTGGCGCAGTGTGGCGTTGTATTCCGGGTTGAGGTAGCCGCTTGCTTTACCGCTGCCACCACCGCCAAAATCACCAAACGGCAGGGCGCCGTCCAGCCCTTGCACCACCGGGTTCTCAGAAACGGTGGTGGTTAAAAGCGCCGAATCTATTTCGTCAACAAAGCGGCTTGGCTCGTTGCGGCGGGTTTGCCCGTAAATCATCCGCTGGGCGGCGCTGGAAAGATACAGCTCTTTCTCAGCGCGGGTAATGCCCACATAGCAAAGGCGGCGCTCTTCTTCAAGTTCTTCGTCGGACCAGCGGCTTTGCTCGCCGGGGAAGATGCCTTCCTCTAGCCCGACGACGAAGACATACGGAAATTCAAGCCCTTTGGCGCTGTGCAGTGTCATCAGCACCACGCTGTCTTGGCTTTCATCATAACTGTCAATATCCGCTATAAGCGCCACTTCTTCAAGGTAGCTTTCAAGGGTGGCGTCATCGCCGTTCATGTCGGCGTAGGTTTTCAGGTTGGAAACCAGCTGCCCGATGTTTTCAAGCTGGGTAATGCCCTCGTTGCCAAGCTCTTCCAGCATGGTGGTGTAACCACTGATGTCGGCAAGTTCTCTTGCAAAGGCGTCCAGTGGCAGCGTTTCAAGCGCTGTTTGCAACTTTTCATAAATTGTTACAAAGTGCGCCAGCGCGTTGTGCGCCCGGCTTAAAATAGGGTATTGGTCGGCGGTTTTAACCACCTCAAGCATCGGTACGCCAAGATTTTCTGCAATCTCCGCCACGCGGTCAACAGTGGTGGCGCCTATCTTTCTTGTCGGCACGTTGATGATGCGGCTTAGCCGTAAATCGTCCTGCGGGTTGACTAAAATATTCATATAAGCGTGCATATCACGCACTTCTTTGCGGTCGTTAAACCGTAAGCCGCCAACAATTTTATGCGGTATGCCCACCCGTGTAAAATAGTTTTCAATGGGGCTTGATTGGGCGTTCATGCGGTAGAGCACGCAGTGGTCTTGCAGCGGAATACCCGCTTGCTCGTGCCGCTGTATCACGTCGGCAATAAAGGCGGCTTCGTCTTGCTCATCGCCGGCTTGGTAGTGGTGTATTTTGGCGCCGTCATCGGCGTCGGTCCACAGCTCTTTGCCTTTGCGCCCGCGGTTGTTTTGTATCACGCAGTTGGCGGCGTTAAGTATGTTGGAGGTGGAGCGGTAGTTTTGCTCTAGCCGAATAACTTTGGCGCCTTTGAAGTGTTGCTCAAAGCTTAAAATATTTTCAATGGTGGCGCCGCGGAAACGGTAGATACTTTGGTCGTCGTCGCCGACAACGCAAAGATTTTGGCGCTCGCCGCTAAGCAGCCGCACCAGTTGAAACTGCGCCACGCTGGTGTCTTGGTATTCGTCCACCAAAATGTAGCGGTAGCGGTTTTGATAATAGGCGCGCACGTCGTCGTTGTCTTGCAACAGCCGCACCGTAAAATAAATAAGGTCGTCAAAGTCCATAGCGCCGGCGCTGTGCAGCGCTTTGGCGTAGGCTTGGTAAAGCTGCGCCACCAGCTGTTCCCTTGTTTCTTTTGCCTGTTTAACCGCCTCAGACGGGCTTATCATGCGGTCTTTCAGGTGCCCGATGGCAGACGCCGCCGAGCGTTGCGGTAGAAACTTATCGTCTATATTAAGGGATTTATAGATGTCTCGATACACCCGTTTTTGGTCGTCGCTGTCATAAATGGTGAAGTTGGAGGGGAAATTTACCCGCTCTGCCTCACGGCGCAAAATGCGCACACACGCCGAGTGAAAGGTGGAGGCGTTAACATCGCCGCCGATTTCTTCACCCAGCAGCGATGAAAGGCGGCTTTTAAGCTCGTCCGCCGCTTTGTTGGTAAAGGTAATGGCTAAAATATTCCACGGGCGCACCGCGTTTACCGCCAGCAGCTGCGCCAGCCGTGGCGATGGTTCGGCGCCGCTTTCCAATGCGTTTTGTAACGCTTCCACATCAGCGGGGGTGGGGTTTTGCTCCACCGCTTGGCTGTGGTAGGCGTTGCCAAAGCGCACCATGTTGGCAATGCGTTGCACCAGCACGGTGGTTTTACCGCTGCCGGCACCCGCTAATATAAGCAACGGTCCATTTATTGAATAAACAGCTTGGCGCTGCATTTCATTTAAATTGGAAAAGGTCTTTTCAATGTATTGTTTACGTAAAGACAAAAACTGTTGTTCGTCGTTTTGCATAGGTTGCTCCCTTTTTTGTTTATTAGGTAATTATAGCATATACCCTTTTTAATTGAAAATGCCGCCACCCTTTATAGATGACAGCGCTACGCTCTGCCGCCCATTTAAATAGGCGGTGATATTTCTTTGATAAATAAGGTTGTTTTATTGTTTCGCTGATTAAACAGCTCTTTTTCCCTACCCATTTTGCCCACCCCTCGGTACGGTGATAGGCAAGCGGTACGCTATTTTTTTCGGCGTAAATAAATAACCACGCTGATAATGGCAGCGGCAATCAGCGCAGCGCCAACCACATAAAACAGGCGCGGCGTAACGCTGGGCGGACAGGTATTTTGTACGGCTGAAATTACGTGCAAAAGCATGGGTGCCGCCTTTCTTTAATACGGGTAAAAAGCTTTGCGGTGTTTTACAGGCGGCGCTTACAGACAAGGGGCAAAGGCACGCTGTGCGATTACTCCACCACGGCGGCGCAAAGACCGAAACAAGCCTTCACATCGGCTTGATAGAGCGTTTCAGCGCACTCCAGCAACGTGCTGCCGGTGGTTAAAACATCGTCTATTAAAAGAATCCGTTTGCCGCTCAATTGTTCTTTATTTTTAAGCTGATACACCCCCGCTAAGTTGGTTTTCCGCTCTTCTTTGCTTAGCTGCATTTGCGGCGCCGTTTCTTTGGTTTTTATAAGCACGTCATCATACAAAGGTAAGCTGAGTGCGCCGCAGATACGCTCCGCCAGCAGAGCGCTTTGGTTGTAACCGCGGCGGCGCAGCGTGCCTTCTGACACCGGCACCGGCACGACGGCGTCTATCGATTGGAACACAGCGTGTTTTTGCAAAAGCGCCGCCATGTCGTCCGCCAGCGCTTTGGCGCGCTGTTTTTGCCCGCTCATTTTAAGCTGTAAAATAGCGCGTTGCGCCGCGCCATGGTAATGATAAACGGCGTAGGCGTCAAGGCGTGCACCGCCCTTTTCAAGGAGCACTTTTTCTTTTTCAAAAATCAGCGACGCCCGTTCTTTGTCACAGCGGCAGGTGGGCGCAAAGCCAAGCACCGCGTCACAAAAAGGGCAACGCCGTGGAAAGAAAAGGTTTACAACAGCCGAGGTGAACCTATGTTTTTTCAACCTAATGTGTCATCCTTTAAAAAGTGAGCAAAGCAAGAAAAGCGGTTGTTGCGTTTGTCGTTATGCACCATCTGCGTCATGATGGGCTGCTCGCCCACAATAACACACAGCTGCTTGGCACGGGTTACGGCGGTGTACAGCAGGTTGCGGTACTGCAGTTTTTGCGGCGTGTCCGACAATGGGATAACCACCGCTTCAAACTCGCTGCCTTGGCTTTTGTGAATGGTTACGGCGTAGGCAAGCTCCAGCTCGTGCAAATCAGCGCCGGTGTATTGCAACAGGCGGTCTTCGCAGCGCACCGTTAATGAGGCGGTTTTGGGGTTGAGGCTTTCAATCACCCCAATGTCGCCGTTAAAGGCGCCGGTGCCCGGCTCGCCGGTGGCGTCGGTATAGGGTAAGTCGTAGTTGTTTTTAATTTGCATTACTTTGTCGCCTTGGCGGAAGGTAACGCCCGCCCGCGTCAGTTCCGGCTTGCCAGATTGCGGCGGGTTCAACAGCGACTGCAGGTGGGTGTTCAACATTTCGGTGCCGAGCAAACCGCGCCGCCCGGGGCACAGCACTTGAATATCCTCAAAGGGAGAAAAATCGTAGCTTTTAGGTAGCCGCCGCGCCACCAAATCCCCCACCAGTTGTTGGCACACTTCGTTGGCGCCCAAGAGAAAGAAAAAGTCATCTTCCCGTTCGCCGTTTAAAGGCATTTCGCCCGACATAATGCGGTGGGCGTTGGTAACGATAAGGCTTTCTGCCGCTTGGCGGAATATTTCGTCCAACGTAACCGACGGCACAACGCCTGAATCTAAAATGCCTTTTAAGACGTTGCCCGCCCCCACGCTGGGCAGCTGCTCGGCGTCGCCCACCATCACAAGGCGGGTGCCCGGCTCCAGCGCATCCAGTACATTTTCAAAAAGCAGCGCGTCCACCATGCTCATTTCGTCCAGCACCAGCACCTCACAGCGCAGCGGGTTGCCGTGGTTTTTGCCAAAAACCGCCCGCTGCGAGCCGGGTGCGTAAGCCGCCTCTAAAAGGCGGTGTATCGTGGTGGCTTTGCGGCCTGTCAGCTCAGTCATGCGTTTTGCGGCACGGCCTGTCGGCGCCGCTAAAAGCACCCGCATCGCCTGCTGTTCAAACAGCGTTAAAACAGCGTTAAGGGTGGTGGTTTTACCGGTACCCGGCCCCCCTGTTATAACCATGGTGCCATGGGTTAAGGCGTTTTGAATGGCTTTAATTTGCAGCGGCGCGTAGCGGATGCCCTCTGCCTGTTGCCGCATGGCAAGCCAATCGTCCATTTGTGGTGGCGGCTCGTAGCGCCGCTCCGCCATCTCTTTCAAGCGTATGGCGGCGGACATTTCCGCTTTGGCGTACTCCGGCAGATAGATGTAGTTGGCGTCATACTCTACCTGAATGGCCTCGGCGCTGTCTATCAGTGCGTGAAGCTGGCGCTCTGCCTGCTCAAAAGGAATGCGGAAATAGCCCGACGCCGTTTGCAGCAGCTGCTCATACTCCAAACAGGTGTGCCCGTTTTGCAGGTTGTGCCGCAGCGTGTAAAGCACAGCGGCACGGGTGCGCTCGATGCTGTCAAAATCCAGCCCCATGCGGCCGGCAATGGCGTCGGCACGGGCAAAACTTACATAGGTGGGCGCGCCGCACAAAAGGTAAGGGTTGTTTTGCACGCTTGCCACCGTGTCCTCTTGATAGGTACGGTAGAGCATAATTGATTCATGCGATGTTAAACCCAGCGACGCCAGCGCGCTCATTGCTTCACGTATGCCGTACATCTCTTTAAAGCGCTCGCCGATGCGCCGCGCACCGGAGGGCGATATGCCGCGCACTTTGGTCAGTTTTTCAGGGCTGGTGGCAAGCACTTCCAGCGAGCGCTCGCCAAATTCTTTAACAATGCGTTTGGCGATGGCGGGACCAACGCCCGGCAAAGCACCGCTGCCGAGGTATTTAAGCACGGCGCTTTTTTCTTCCGGCATGTAGTAAACGCATTGCGACGCTTCAAATTGCCGCCCGTACTGGCTGTGCTCAACATAGCGCCCCGCCAGAACCAGCTCTTCGCCGGGGACGCTGCCCGCCAGCGGACCGACAACGTCGATAACGTCGCCATTTTCGTCGGTTATTTGAATAACGGCAAAGCCGGTATCGAAGTTTTGAAAGGTGATGTTTTCCACCACGCCGGACAGTTTTTCTTGTTGCTGCATAGGCTTTCAGACGTCCTTTTTATATACTCCTTTAATTATAACACAACTCATCGGTTGCTGAAACCGCAGCGCTCTTTACCCGCTCTGCCACCGCAAGAGAATTTAACAAAGCAATTCAAAACGGCTTTTACTAATGGTACAAGAAATTGCACATACAAAAACGCAAGAAGCCGGTATAACTTCTTGCGTTCATTTTAAGTGTACACAAAGCGCCCATTATCCTTCAAATTACATCGGCGCAAACAGACAGCTTAGCAAATTGCGCATCAAAACATATTCGATTGTAAGTTTGGTTGTGGCTATATTTATTATCGGTTGCTTGATTCAGCTTGGTTTGCTGCGCTATTTTTTCTATTCTTGATTTTAACAACGATATTTTTAATACCCGTTACGATAAAGGTAATAAGCCCGCTGAAAATAAACAAATAGCCGATTGGAATAAGATAAAAGTTTTCACGCAGAATGCCCTGTGCGTCTATATATTCAACCGAGTTTGCTTTTATTAAAATAAGTGCCACGCCAATCAGCAGCAGCGCGGCACCAATGCCGATGGCAATTAAGTTCATTTTAGCGCGGCGTGTTTCGCTGCCGTCTTTAATAAGTTTTTTAGTCATGTTGTTCATGTCGTTCCCTCCTAGAATTAAATGGTCTAGTGATATGCCGTACGTTGAAGACAGTTTTACGACCATTTCTAAATCCGGTAAATTTTTATTTTGCTCCCAGTTGGAGATAGCCTGCCGCGTTACATTAAGCTGCGACGCCACCTGCTGTTGGGTAAGACCTTTTTCTTTTCTAATGGTTTTAAGCTGCTGTCCAAAATCCATCTTACAAGGCTCCTTTCTTATTTTAATCGTAGCGCTGTAGAGGTGTAAAAACAAGCAAGCGGCTCTTGCATCGCTGTTTTCTAGCGCCAAAGTTGCTTTCACCACTATAAATACCTTTGGTTTTACAGCGTCTATCGGAGGAATGCAACAAACATGACTTTTAGAACAAACAACTGTTGCTTTCTTTAAATTAAGCTTACCACGCCAAAAGAGTACATTCAATCCACAAGAGAGTGGTGGAAACAAACACCGATTTGTGCATTTCTTAATTGAAACTGTATTTTAATAAGTGCAAATAAGAGTTTTAAAGAAATACCCAACCAGCCTGTTTTAAAGCAAAATGATTAATAGCCAGCGGCGGCACACGATAAACAACACACAAAA
>CAYZSR010000059.1:0-266 GCA_964479715.1 uncultured Oscillospiraceae bacterium
TTTGTTCTTTTTCGGCGCCTTTCTTTTAAAATTTATCAACTGTATTAAGGTAAACGATTTTGTTTCACAATTTATAGACGGCGCCACCGATCTACTGGGTGTAGTGTTGGTGCTGGCAATCTCCCGTGGCATTGCCATTGTCATGGGCGATTCAGCGCAGGGTATGTCGGTTACCTTTGTCTACTGGATATCCAACGCTATCGCCAGCGTACCGCTGTGGATTTTTGCGGTGGTGGCGGTGCTAGCCTTTATCGGCATTGGGCTCT
>CAYZSR010000059.1:276-3744 GCA_964479715.1 uncultured Oscillospiraceae bacterium
CTACCAGTGGCGTGGCGGGCATTTCAATGCCCATCCTCGGCGCGGTGGCGGCCGCCATTTTCAGAAGCTCGCCCGTCGGCGTTATCGGTGGGCAAATTGTCCTCATCAGTGCCTTTACGGTGGGGCTGAACTTTATGACAAGTATCTACCCCGAGGCGGTGGTTATGGGTACCATAGAGCTGTTCAACGTGCCGTATGACCGCTACCTAAAGTTTATGCTGCGCATTATGATTGTACTGCTGTTGATTGGCGTACTGATTATTACGGCGGCGCCTTATATCCGGCTTGCTTTTTAGTTTTTTATAAGAATAAGCTTACAACATACAAAACACCCTTCGCTTTAAAGCGAAGGGTGTTTTGCTATATTACAGGGTACAGATTAATGGCTGATATGCAGCGCAACACCTTGTTCTTCAAGCTGGTTGCGCCACTTTTGGGTGAGGCCGTCGTCGGTTACAACGGCGTCTATTTCGTGCAGTTTTGCAAAGTAGGCGGGCGTGATAAGCCCAAATTTTTCGGAATCAACCATCAGCACTCTTTCTAGCGATGATTGCAGCGCCGCCGTTTTGGTTTCCACCTCGTAGTCATTAATACAGGTGATACCAAGCTGTTCGTGCACACCGGCGGCAGACAGAAACGCCTTGTTGACCCGTATGCGGCTTAGCAAACCGATGCCTTCGGGGCTTTCAAACATCTGTAAATCCGGTATAAAGTGGCCGCCAAGAAAAATGATGTCCTCAATGCCTTTTTGCTGTAACTCAAAGAGCGCGTTAACGGTGCAACACACCGCCACAATGGGCATGCCTTGCGGCAAATGCCGAATAATTTCAGTGGTGGTGGTGCCGATATCGATAAAAATAACGTCGTTCGGTTGCACCAGCGCTGCGGCGGCTTTGCCGATTTTCTCTTTCTCCTCGGTGTTGCGCCGCGCGTGAATAGCTAACGAATAATTTTCTGATAGGGTGGAAGGGTTGGAGCTGTTTAACAAGACGGCGCCGGACACTAACTTTACAAGGTTTTGCTCATTCAGCTGTTTTACATCTCTGCGTATCGTCATTTCAGAAACGTTAAGCTGCCCGGCCAATGCTTTGAAAGATTTGCCGTTGCTCGTTTTTAAAATTTCAAGAATGTCGGTCCATCTTTTTTGTTTGCTCATTGTCAACCCCGTGTGTGTATTTATTATATGTTTCAAATGGTGCTTGCATAAGGTGGGTACCGTGTGGTTCTAGCCCCAGCTCATCCGCCGGGGTTATAAGGCTCACCTGCCGCCTTAGGTGCTCTGGAGTTTTTAGAGGCAAACGCCAGCGCAACAAGGGTGGCAACGTACGGTATCATTTTGTAAAATGTGTTGGAAAGCGGCAGCTGCGTCAACAGCGGAATGCCGGAGTAAGCCGACGCAAGCATTTTGGTAACGGCAAAGAACAGCGCCGCCAAAAATATTTTGCCGGGGCGCCATTGGCCAAAGATAAGTACCGCCAGCGCCAAGAACCCATACCCCGATACCGATGCGTTAAAGCTGGTGGAGGTGGGTATAACAAAGATAAGCCCGCCCATACCGCCTAAAAAGCCGGAGATAAGCACGCTGGCGTAGCGCACGCGGTGCACGTTAACGCCAACCGAGTCTGCCGCTTCGGGGTGTTCCCCGCAGGCGCGCAGCCGCAAACCGAACTTTGTTTTGTTGATGACGATGATAGAAACAATTAAAATGCCAATACCGATGTAGGTAGTGATGTAGGTGTTTTGAAACAGCATCGGACCAATCACCGGTATTTTGCCCAACACAGGCACCGATTCAACCCTAAAAGAGTTGTTAAACGGTATCTGCTGCACGCCGTATTTCATGCGAGCGATGTAAATGGCAAACGCCGGGGCGAACAGGTTTAACGCCGTGCCGGCAATAATTTGGTTGGCGCTAAGGTTAATGGCGGAATAGGCGAGGAGCAGTGAAAACACCGTGCCGGTAATGGCGGCAACCAGCAGCGCTAAAATTAAAGCAAGCTGGCCGCCAACAACGCCCTCTACACCATTTAAAAATAAAATGCCGGACAAGGCGCCAATAATCATTATACCATCCAGCGCAATGTTAGTTACGCCGCTGCGCTCAGAGAACATGCCCGCCAACGCAACAATTAAAAGGGGAATAAAAAAGTACATCGTCTGTTGAACGAGAAAATAAAATGTACTCATTTGTTAAGCTCCTTTCTTTTAATGCGCCGTGTTCTGATGTAGGTGGTTACTTTGTCAATAAGTAACGCAAAGGCGCTGAAGTAGATGATGGCAGAAACAATCATATCAATCATTTGCACGGGGAAATCAAGCATTTGAAGGTTGAAACCGCCGATGTTGATGTAAGAAATAAATAGTGATGAGAAGATAATACCGATGGGATGGGAAAGCCCAAGCAGTGCAATGGGAATGCCTTGGAAGCCCTCGGTGGGGATAACGTCTACCACCACAAGGTGTTTACCGGTGCCGGACAGGTACAAAATAGCCCCGCCCAAACCGGCCAGCACGCCTGCAATAACCATGGATAGCACAATGTTGCGTTTGGTGTTAATGCCGGCGTAACGGCTTGCTTCCGGGTTGTATCCGCACGCTTTTAGCCCAAAGCCAAAGGTGGTTTTCTCAATAATAACGTAGATAATAATAGCGCTTAATATGGCGATAAATATGCCGATGTTAACGCCGGAGTTTGCAAACAAACGGTCGAGCCCCATTTTAGGCAGCTGCGCCGATTTTGCCACCGGAAGCGATTGGTTTTTCATTGTGTCGTATATGGTGTTGGTGACTAACTCGTTAACTCCCAGCACGGCAATGTAGTTCATCATAATGCCGGAAACAACCTCGTTCACGTTGAGGTACGCTTTAAGCACACCGGGGATAACGGCGCAAAGACCACCCAACAACATGGCGGCTAAAATAGCAACCACCCAATGTAAGCCGGCTGGTAAAAAGGTCCATTTAACGCCAACGTAAACAGCGCCGAATGCGCCCATAATAAACTGGCTTGACGCACCGATGTTAAACAGCCCCGTTTTAAAAGCGAAGCCGATGGACAGCCCTGTCATCATTAAAGAGGCGGCGTAATAAAAAACCTGCCCAATACCTTTAGAGCCATCTTGGAAGGCGCCGGTCAAAATAGTGCCGAATCCTTCAACCGCTTGGCCGGGGTTACTTATCAGCATAATAATAAAGCCGAAGATAAGCCCCAACACAATGGAAAGCAGCGAGGGGAGCACTTTGCTGATTCCGCTTTCTTTGTGATTATTGAGTTGCATGTTGCACCACTCCTTTCTTTGCGCCGGACATAAAGAGCCCAAGCTCTTGACGGCTTGTTTCTTGCGGGGTAACCTCGGCAACCAATTCGCCCTCATAAATAACCAGAATGCGGTCGCTTACGTCCATAACCTCATCCAGTTCAAGGGAAACGAGTAAAACGCCTTTGCCGCGGTCGCGCTGGCGTTGCGG
>CAYZSR010000059.1:3754-9451 GCA_964479715.1 uncultured Oscillospiraceae bacterium
GGGCAACCAGCTGTTTGTGTACCTGCTCAATGGCGCCAACGTCCAACCCACGCGCCGGTTGTACCGCAATCAGCAGCGAGTGTTCGCGCTCTATTTCACGCGCCAGAATAACTTTTTGTTGGTTGCCGCCGGACATACCCGACGTTTCAGTATAGGGGCCTTGCCCGCAGCGGATGTCATATTGTTCAATTTTTTCTTCGGCATTGCGTAAAATTTCACGCTGGTTTAAAAACCCGCCCGATTGAAACTCAGAGCAGACAAATTCTTTTAAAACCAAGTTATCTGCAATGTCATAATCCAGCACCAGCCCATGTTTGTGGCGGTCTTCAGGAATGTAAGAGATACCGTTCATATTGCGGTATTTTATGCTTTTATCGCTGATTACGTCGCCGTTTAGCGTAACGGTGCCTTTGTAGCTGTCGTTCAAACCGGTAATGGCTTCTATGAGCTCGGTTTGCCCGTTGCCGTCGATACCGGCAATGCAGACAATCTCACCTTGTTTAACGCTGAAATCAACGTTATTCACCTTGTTTTTATTGCTTACCGGGTCTTTAACCGAAAGGCCTTTAACGTTTAAAACAACATCTTTTGGCTCGGCCGCGGTTTTATCAACGGTGAGGTTAACTTTTCTGCCCACCATCAGCTCGGATAGATCTTCTTTGCTGGTGTCTGCCACGTCAACGCAGTCGATGTATTCGCCTTTTCTTAAAATGGTGCAGCGGCTGGCCACCTGCTTAATTTCGTCCAGCTTGTGGGTAATAAAGAGAATGGATTTACCCTCGGCGGCAAGCTCTTTCATAATGCCCATTAATTCGGCAATTTCTTGCGGCGTCAACACGGCGGTCGGTTCGTCAAAAATCAAAATGTTATTTTCACGATAAAGCATTTTTAGTATTTCAACCCGTTGTTGCATGCCAACGGTGATGTCATCTACATAAGCGTCTAAATCGATGGATAGGTTGTAGCGCTCACTTAGCGCCGCCACTTCTTTGCGGGCGTTGTCCATTTTAAGCAACCCGCCGCGGGTGGTTTCCACACCAAGCACAATGTTTTCAAGCACGGTAAAGTTGCCAACCAGCTTAAAGTGTTGATGCACCATGCCGATGCCATAGCGGTTGGCGTCGTTTGGGTTTTGAATGCGTACCGGTTTGCCGTTAATTAATATCCTGCCCTCATCGGGCCTATAAAGCCCAAAGAGCACACTCATCAGAGTGGATTTTCCTGCGCCGTTTTCACCCAACAGGGCGTGAATTTCGCCTTTCTTAACTTGAACGGTGACGTTGTTGTTGGCGATAACGCCCGGAAAACGTTTGGTGATATTAAGCATTTCAATCATATAGTTTTCCATACTTATTCCTTTGCTCTGTGTTTTTTCATAAAAAACGGCCCGCCAAACATCACGAATGTAAGTTTGGCAGGCCGAGATATCTTTTGCAGTTTAGCGAAAAACGTTACACGTTACACTATTAAACCTGTCAGATAGATTAGACGACCGTTATCTTAACAATCGATGTTTCAATTTCGTCGGCTGTTTCAGCGTCGGTATCTTTCAGCATACCGGATGTAACGCCGTCTTTGTCTTCTACTAAAATTTGATAAATAGCGTCGTAATCTTCTTGAGTAAAGTTCTCAAATTTAGAGGTGTCCATCGGCAGGCCAACACCTTCGTTGGTTACGTCAAAAAGTGTTTCTTTGCCGCCCGGGAATTCGCCGGCGTAGTAAGCGCCAAGAATGTCATAAACAGAGCGGTCAAGGTTTTTAACGGCGGAGGTAATAACGGTTGGCGAGTCGTTGGATTGGTCAGAGTCTACACCAATTACTTTGGCGTCTGCTTGTTCCGCTGCCGCCATAACCGAGAAGCCGACCGGGCCACCACTGGCGAAGATAACTTCAGTACCGGATTGATACCAGGAAGCGGCCAGCGTTTGGTTTTCAGGGGAGGCTTCAAAGTTGCCGACATAGGTGTATTTCAAGTCAATGTCGCCTTCTTTTAAGCCAAGTTCTTCACCGGCGTATTCGGCGCCTTGAACAAAGCCATAACCAAATTTCATAACGGCGGGAACAGCCATGCCGCCAATAAAGCCAAGGTTTCTATAGCCTTCTTTAACCGCGGCGTAACCAGCCAAGAAGCCGGCTTGCTCTTCAGCGTAGAAGACCGAGCTTACGTTGTCTTCAATTCTGTATTCTTCGTAGTTACCGTCTTGCGGGGTACCATCAAGCAGAATAAAATCAACGTCAGGGTGTACGTCTTGCGCTTCAAAGATGGCGGGTTCAAAGACGTAACCGGGGGTTACAACAATTTTGGCACCGCTTTTAATAGCAAGGTCGATAGCGTTGACAAAACCGTCTACAGTGTCTTCGGTGGCTTGGTAGTATTTGTGGGATACGTCGTTTTCTTTGGCGTATTCTTGAATACCTTCCCAAGCGCCTTGGTTGAATGAGTTGTCGTCGATAGAGCCGCCTTGAATGACAATTTGTGCAATCTCGGCGCCTTTTTTATCGTCTGCCGGGGCATCGCTGCCGGAGGTTGCCGGCGCGCCGCCGCAGGCGGCAAGGGTTAACATCAAAAGAGATGCCATTAATAGAGCAACTATTTTTTTCATATTGTTCTCCTTTTATTTTTGGTCCATTTCGTGTAACAATCTAACGGTTTCACAACCGGCTATTGATAGGTTTTTAATATGGTCTGCCGAGTGGTCAAGCGCTGTTTGCGGGTCGAAATCGCCGTCGTCGCCGCCCACTTCAAAAAGGTTGTCCATAACAACGGAGATACCGCCGGCACGCAGGCCCCAAACACGGGCCAAAACAAAGATTAAGCTGGCTTCCATTTCAGCGGCAACCACATTCATTCTTTTCAGGTCTTCAAAGTGATGCGCCCAGTTAGATTGGAAATAATCATTGTAAGACGAGCCGGGTTGCGGGTGGCGTGCATAGAACGTATCCGCCGAGCGGGTGGTGCCTACATGGTAGGGGAAATCCAGCTCTTTCATGGCTTCAATGCTTGCTTGCACCACGTCGTGGCTTGCCACTGCGGGGAATTGCGCCGGTGCGTACAGGTGCGAGGCACCGTCCAGGCGAACAGCCGAGTCAAAAACGGCCATGTCACCGTTTGCAATGTTATCTTGGAAGGTGCCACAGGTGCCGATACGAATAAAGGTTTTAGCACCACAGCGTGCCAGTTCTTCCATAGCGATGGATGTGGACGGGCAGCCGATACCGGTGCTGGTGCAGCTGATGGGTACGCCTTTGTATTCACCGGTGTAGGTGACATACTCGCGGCTTTCAGCCACTTTTTCTGCTTTGTCCCAGTAGCTTGCTACCACCTTTACACGTTCCGGGTCGCCGGGCATTAAAACAAATTCTGCCACGTCTCCACTTTTAATTTTCAGGTGATATTGTAGCGACATAAATTGCCTCCTTAAATTGTTTCATGTAATATGCGCTTTATGAGATGAACCGTCGGTTCAAAATCAACATTGGTTGCGGTGCGGGTGCTTTATACAGGTTGGTTTACGGCAAAATCTTTTTGTTCAGCAGCGCCGCTTGGTCGGGCGTAATGGTTATTTTGCCACGCTTGTTGCCGATGAAATCATCGTCTCGCAGCTTGGCAATAACCCGTGTGATGGTTCTTAGTGAAAGCCCGGTACCGTCAGCTATTTCACGGTGTGTCAGCTCAACGGTAACGGCTTTGTCATCGTCGTTTAAGCCGGCTTGCTCGCCGTAACGCAGCAAGAAAAGGGCAAGCCGCACTTCGCTATCTAAGGTTAGGTTGTTTCGGTCTCTGTCGCCCTGCAAAATCAACGTACGCATAGAGCTTTGCATCTGTTCTATCAAGATGGACATGTCGCTTTGTACCCAGTCGATATAGGCATCTTTTGAAAAGACAAGAAAGCGACATTCTGTTTTTGCCATAACGTCGGCAATAATGGTTTCTACATCAGCCAGCGTTTCATAGTGCCCAAAGAAGGCATAGGGGATAAAATCTCTTAGCGTATAGATGGAATAGTCAATCTGGTGCGTGTACAGGTCAACCCGTCCGGAGAGTAAAACATAAACGTCCCATTCGGTATCGCCCTGATGCATACAACACTCACCCGGTGATAAGGTAACGGTGCGGACAGGAGTGGTTTTTGGAAAGCCGTTAAAAAGTGTGTTCAGTGTTTTTTGTGTTTCAGGCGTTTCGTTTTCTATAAACTCGTGAAATAACAAACAACCACCTCCGTTTTTAAATGTATTATATAGTAGCGGTTATTTAACAAAGTTATGGCTTGTGAGCAACTAAAGAATGTTAATATTCTCACATCGTTGTTACTATTATAACTTTTGGTGGCGCAAATAAAAAGGTCAGGTGGCGTAAAGCATATAAACTGTGTTTTTAACCATTTGAATCCACTTATTTTAGTGATAACGCCCAAAGAAACAAATGAATAGCCAACGTGGCTGTTAGAATTCTAACAAAACGACTAACTTTTAAAGGGCATCCAACATCAAATTTTCAGAAGAGTAGAATGATAAGAAAGAAATAACAAAAATTTGACCGCGTTAAAACAAGTATACACGCCTTGGCATAAAAAACTTGTAGATAAATGGGTTCCAAAGACGTGTTGCAGGAGTTCTATAATTCCACAACAGTCTTTCTGTACGCTTATATATTGAAATAATTTGAAAGCGACTTTCTTTTTTCGACAGTTCTTTTGCTCGCTACCGTCTATACTTAATAAGAAGGTAGTATAAAACAATGGAATATCGCCAATCGCCTTATTCAAAGGAGCGACCACTTGTAAATTAAGGAGCTTGAAATGGCTAATCATGAAACGAAGGAAATGAAAACGCTTAAAAAGATAGCCGAGCAAATTGTACGGCTTGACGAAACGCTTGAAAAACTGGCTGAAACCGATGCCGACGAGCATAAAGTAAAACACTTTGTAGAGCAAGAAAAAGCAGTGATGGAAATTCGTGGCATTGTTAGAAAAAGCAAACACTTTGCGCATCTTGTAGAAAAAGAAGAAGCAAAAAAAGAGCTGGCCGTAGCGGCTGACCAAGCCCTTGAAGTGAAAACTATTAAAGACATTCTAGACCGGTTTGATAAACTGGATGCAAGCCTTGCAAAGCTGGATGAAGACAGCAACCGCGTAAAGTCTTATTTTGAGCAGCGCAAAGCCATTCATGAAGTAAAACGCATTTTGCATGACGTAAAGATGTACGACGCCTTTGTTCAAGACGAGCTTGAGCACCTTTAATACCCTTTGGTATTAATAAAATGACGCTCACATGGTGGCAGGTACCGCCCGTTTAATGCCACTCCGAGAGAAACAACATCAGCTGATTTTAACTATAAAATAGCCACGCCTTGTAGGAGGTGTGGCTATTTATTATAGTTTGCAATGCCGCTATAAAGAGGCTTTGTACAGTAGGCAACAAAAAACAGCAAAGGTATCGCAATTAGTTGACTAATGCGGTATACTTAAGTTATTATCCACGATTCATTAACGCCTGTAACGCTCAGCACTTACGCAATATTATTTAATTTAAGCTATTGTTTTACGTTTGTTTTTTGTTTTACACCGTAGATACGGTTAACCGAGGCGGCAAGCGGCCGCCGCAAACCAAGTGTATATAAGCGATAAAACCATTGTAAAGTGTTAGGAGTAAACGATGAATTATCCAAAACTGTTCCAACGGGGCCAAATAGGTACT
>CAYZSR010000060.1:0-9120 GCA_964479715.1 uncultured Oscillospiraceae bacterium
CGTTGGCCAAATTACCGACTTTGACAAACTAAGCCTGGAGCTTTGGACCGACGGCACGCTAAACGCTAAAGAAGCGGTTAGCCTGGCCGCCCGTGTTATGACAGAGCACTTGAACCTGTTTGTGCACCTGAGTGAAGAAGCCGTTGAAGCGGAAATTATGGTTGAAAAAGAAGACGACGAAAAAGAAAAAACATTAGAAATGACCATTGAAGAGCTGGATCTTAGCGTTCGTAGCTTTAACTGTCTCAAGCGTGCCGGTATTAATACCGTTGAAGAGCTTATCAGCCGCACCGAAGAAGACATGGTGAAAGTGCGTAACCTGGGCCGCAAAAGCCTAGCTGAAGTAAACGACAAGCTAGACTCTTTGGGCTTAAGCTTCGCCGATAAAGAAGACTAAAACGCCAAGACGCTTTATAAGGAGGGAACACGGATGCCAGGAACCAGAAAACTCGGCAAAACTGCCGCACACCGCAAAGCCATGCTACGCGGTATGGTTACCTACCTGTTTGAACATGGTAAAATTGAAACCACCGTTCCGCGCGCCAAAGAAGTGCGCGCTATGGCTGAAAAAATGATTACCATTAGCCAAAAAGGTGATTTGCATTCAAAACGTCAGGTGTATTCGTATGTCACCAAGAAAGACGTTGCAAAAAAACTGATAGATGAAATTTCTTTCAAATACGCAGACCGCCCCGGCGGCTACACGCGTATAACAAAAATTGGACCCCGCCGTGGAGACGGAGCCCAAATGGCTATTATCGAACTGGTATAAAATAGCATCTAAGTACCCCGGATAAGTATCACAGCAAGTGGTATTTTTCCGGGGTATTTATTGTTTTATTAAGGAATGTAATAGTCGGCGGCGGTGCTTTCCAGCTTAGCCTCGTCTTTAATAAGGTAGCCGCCCTTTGTTTTTTGCAGCACGCCGTCTTGGCACAGCTCGTTTAAGGTGCGCAGCAAATGGCGGTAGCTGCTGCCCAGCAGTTCACTGGTTTCGGTAAGGGGGGCGGTAAAGACACCGTCTTGCTGCATAACGGCAATGTAAGAACAAACCCGTGTTTTGAGCGGGTACAAAATGTTCAAGGCGTTGTTGCGCGATGACTGCGCCAACATCTCGGCAATGCGCGAGCCGACAAAGTTAACAAAATACAGGTTGCTGCGTAGCGCCTGTTCGTAAAAATCCATCGGCACCGCCACGCAGGTTACTTCAGAGATGGCTTCGCAAGTGGCGGCGGCGGGAATGTTTGCCATCAGCTCCATGTTACCGATGATTTGATCGGTGCTGTAAAAGCAGATAAGCAATGATTTGCCGTTTTCCCCCGTAACCGAAACGCGCACCTCACCATGGATAATGAATAAAAGGCTTTCGATGGGCTCCCCTTCGTGGGTTAAAAACTCTCCTTTTTGGTAGGTTTCAAGGGCAAGCCGCTCCGGATTAAGACCTTCTAAACCAAATTGGTTAAGGTATTTTATGTGTTGCTCTGTGATATTTTCTCTTTTTATTGCAATCACCCTCTTTATTGTGACATATGTCATATATTTATACAAGGGGCTTTATTACAATAAAGGTACAAAGGAGGGAATGGCAATGATAAAAGAAGTAACAACAAGCAAGCGCCGCCACCTTTTATTTGAAGAACGACCAGCTGTTGCCCTCACCTGCGAAAACTGCTGGACCGAACAACGCTCCGACCGTGACTTATGTTACCGGTGCGGTACCCCTTTCGTCTTTAAAAACGAACAATCCGCCGGCTCTCTTACTTAAACCTAATAATGTGCCACTCTAAAACGTGTTTACAGCACAAAAAGCCCGGGTTGATGCCGCTGCATCAACCCGGGCTTGCTTTATCACCCTAAAGGATTTTCCTTAGCTCTCGACAGGATGAACGTTAATAGCGCGAAGTTTATCGCTGTTTTTAGGGTCTTGCTCTACGTCGTAGGTAACCGCTTGGCCTTCATTTAAGGTGCGGAAGCCTTCCGTCATAATGCTGGAGTAATGGACGAAAACATCGTCGCCACCCTCATCGTTAGAGATAAACCCGTAGCCTTTACTTTCGTTAAACCATTTTACAGTACCTTTATGCATTAAAGATACCTCCTGTAATATATTGTATTTTTCCTGTCGAGCATGAAAAAAATCACAACGCAGCGTAAGTCATGAAAACGAACTCATGATTTACATACGATGTGAAATCAGGTCGTACATTCAAAACACTGCAAATAGTATAGCACCCCATTTATTAATTGTAAAGCAAAATTACACGAAAAGTTGGGAATTATGCTACAAAATGCCGATGAAATCCGATTTTTTTGTTGCAGCTTTACGCTTTTACTACTATAATAGATACGCAAAGAGCCGGTTTAGAGTTATAAGCTGGTTCGGTATTGTTTATAAGGGAGTGCACCGCATGATTTTAGCTATAGATGTTGGCAACACAAATATCGTACTGGGTGCCTATCAAAATGAGACATTTCGTTTTGTGGCACGCATGGCAACCGACACCCGCCTTGAAAGTGACCAATACGCTTTTCAACTGCGTGCCGTTTTATCTTTATACAAATTTTTTGAAGACGACATTGAGGGCATTGTGCTCTCATCGGTTGTGCCGGGGCTGACCCCCGTTATTTTAAAGGCGTTGTCGCATTTTTATGACAAAGAGCCGATGATATTAAGCACCGATGATACCTACGGTGTAACAATAGATATTGAAAACCCGCAAGAGTTGGGGCAGGATATTTTAGCGTCGGCCATTGCGGTGCGCCACACCATGCCGCTGCCCGCCATTATTATAGACATGGGCACCGCCACCAAAATAACCGCTTTGGATGAAGGCGGTATTTTACGCGGCGTTGCTATCTCTCCGGGGCTGTATGTCTCGCTCGACGCACTGGTTAGCGAAGCATCGGCGCTGGGTGGCATCGCTTTGGAGCCACCTGTTTCCCCCATTGGGCGCAACACCTCTGAAAGCATGAAAAGCGGTGTGGTACTGGGCACCGCCTCAATGCTGGACGGCATGATAGACCGCTTTAAAGAAGAGATGGGCAACGTTAAAACCATTGTCGCCACCGGCGGCGCCGCCTCCATCATCACCAAGCAGTGCCGGCACGATGTGGCCTACAGCGACACGTTGCTGTTAGACGGCATGTTTATTGCCTACCGCCAAAAATACCCCTACAAGAAAGGCTGACTTGTCCATGGCTCTTAAACTTCGTCGTTCGGTATTATGCGTATCGCTAGTGGTGCTGTTGTCGCTGGCGATTTTTGCATTGCCTGTTATGGCGGCGAGCGACAACATACAAGACACCCTTATCTTGCTGGAGGCGCTACAAAAAGCCCCTGTGGAGCCAGGCAGCGACGACGACATAGCAGACAACGTCGCGGCGGTTGAATCGCTACTGGACGCCTACTTGCGCTGTGACAGCGACGAAAAAGCCGCCTTCACACCGGCGCAAAGCACCGATTTGCGCGCCTATTTTGAAGGGCTTTACAGGGTACAAGATAAAGATTTAAGCACCATTGATAACTTTTTTGTGGACACCGCCGCGGAAAATGGCGCCGAATCAGGCGCCACCGACATTTCAGCGCCGCTGCTTGATGCGCCGCAACAAACCACCTTCAACCCGCAGCTGCCGTTTAACATCAGCTTTTTGGAAAACGCCAGCCTCGGTCCGTCGTTAATGTTGCTACTTGCCGTCATGCTTATCGTCGTCTTTATCCGCTACATCTCAGCGCTGGACGACGCGGTGCGTTACAAAAAACGCCAAGAACGCATATTGGCTGTACCCGACGAGCCAGAGCCGGAACTCGAACCGGAAAAGGTGCCGCTTGTTACGGCGGCGGCAGAAGCCGCCCCCACCGCGCCAAAAACAGCCGCTGAAATACATTTTGAGCCGGCGCCTGAAGACGATGAAGAAACAAAAAAAGAAGAAAAAGAGAAGCCGCACGAACCTGTTAAAAAGCCCGCCGAGCCCCGCAAAAAGCCAGCGGCGCCGCGCGCTATTCCCACCAAACCACCTAAGCCGGTTGCCGAACCGCGCAAAGTGGCGGACAAAAAGGTTATCCCGTGGCAGCCTCCTAAAAAAGACCCCTTCAAAGACCCTGCCATTCAAAAGCAGCTGCAACAACAAGAAGAAAGACCTCGCCATGCAGAACCTGAAAAGCCGGCTAAAGCTAAAGGCACCATCGATGAATTGGTGCCGCGCCCCATTGAGGTAATAGAAACGCCGCCCTCTCAGAAAGAGATGCGGCGTGTTGAAGATTCACTGGCGCAAGCCACGCTGGACAAATCCCGTCGGCTGGGCCCGGCAACGGTACGTACAGGTCGCCCCAAGCGCATGCCTTTTAGCCAAGGCGCTGCCGACGACCTGGCCAGCATTGACGACTGATACTTGGGCGGCTCACGCTTATTCAATTGAATGATAATACTCACGCAAAATTTCGCAGGAATGGTGAAATTTTGCGTTTTCTTTTTCTGTCAGCGTCAGCTTCACCAAATGTTTTACGCCGTTGCGGTTTACCACGGCGGGCACACCGGCGATAACGCCCTTTTCTCCGTATTCGCCATTCAAACAGGCAGAAACGGTAATAATGCTGTTTTCATCCCCCAGTATCGCTTTGGTAATGCGCACCATCGCCATGCCGATGCCGTAATAGGTGGCGTTTTTCGCTTTAATAATTTTCTGGGCGGCGGTGCGCACGTCGGTTTCAATGCGCTCCAGCTGGTCAACACCGAAGTGCTCGCAGTTGTCCTCACAAATGGTAAGCACCGGTTTGGTGCCAATCAGCGCCTGGCTCCATGGCACAAACTCCGACTCGCCGTGTTCACCCATCACATAGGCGTGCACGTTGCGTGGGTCAACGCCGAAATAATCGCCCAGCAGGTAGCGCAGCCGCGCCGAATCAAGCGCGGTGCCGGTGCCAATAACGTGCCCGGGGTCAAAGCCGGAAAGGTTAAGCGTAATGCGTGTCATAATATCCACCGGGTTGGTTGCCACCAGAAAAACGCCGGTAAACCCCGCCGCCACCACCGGCTCTATAATAGAGCGAAACACCCCTTGGTTACGTTGCAACAACTCGGGGCGGGTTTCCCCCGGGCGCTGTGCCACACCGGCGCAGATGGCCACAATGTCGGCGTTGGCGCAGTCTTCGTAGCTGCCGGCGTAAATGCGCATGTGCGAAAGCGAAAAGGCAAGCCCGTGGTTTAAGTCCATCGCTTCGCCCTCGGCGCGTTTTTTATCCAAATCCACCAGCACCAGTTCGTCGCAGCCGTTTTGGTTAAGCAGCGCGTAGGCGTAACTCATGCCGACCATGCCGGTGCCAATTATAGCAACTTTACGAATATCTTTGGTTTTCATTGTGCAACCTCCCAATTGACTGTTAAAAAATAGCGTAATGCTTTTATCCATTTATTAAACATATTGTTTTCTATACTATACTTTTCTTTTTACATTTTATCAATCGAATTTTGACTTTTTTGGATAGGCACATGGTGAATTCTATGCTATAATTGTGTTTATCCGTAAAATACTATTTTATTATTCCGTAATAGAGAGGGAATGAACGATAGAGGATATAAAGGAGAGTAGAATGTATGACGAAGGAAAGAGACTATTCCGCTATTACACCGGAGGTACGTAAGTTATCCGAGATGTGCACGTCTCGCGTAATTCCAAGTGACCTCTACACCGAGTACAAAGTGTACCGCGGCCTGCGTGATTTGCAGGGCAACGGGGTACTGGCCGGCTTAACCAACGTTTCCAAAGTAACCGCCAAACAAATGGTGGATGGCAAAGAGATGCCAATGCACGGCAAGCTGTTTTACCAAGGCATAAACGTTGAAGACATTGTGGCCGGTTTTATGCAGGAAGACCGCTTTGGCTTTGCTGAAACCACCTACCTGCTTTTGTTTGGGCACCTGCCAACCAAAAGAGAGCTGGATGATTTTTCAGAACTGCTAAGCGACTATTGCTCTTTGCCGCCTAAGTTTACCCGCGACATTATTATGAAAGCCCCCAGCACCGACATGATGAACACCTTGGCCCGCAGCGTGCTGATGCTTTATTATTACGACAACAACGCCGACGATACATCGATACCCAACGTGCTGCGCCAATGCTTGCAGCTTATTTCACGCTTTCCGCTGTTGGCGGTGTACGGCTACCACGCCTACCGCCACTATGAAATGGGCGACAGCTTGGTGATTCACCAGCCGGATTTATCGCTCTCAATGGCGGAAAATATCCTGCACATTCTGCGGGAAGACCAACAATACACCGAGCTGGAAGCTAAAATTCTAGACCTTGCGCTGGTGCTCCACGCGGAGCACGGTGGCGGCAACAACTCCACCTTTACGGTGCACGTTGTGTCGTCCTCCGGCACTGACACCTACAGCACCATGGCGGCGGCGCTGGGTAGCCTGAAAGGCCCCAAACACGGCGGCGCCAACATCCGCGTGTGTGACATGATGGATGACATGATGGATAAGGTGGGCGACTGGAAAGACAACGACGAAGTAAGCGCCTACCTTAAAAAATTACTGCACAAAGAAGCGTACGACCGCTCCGGCTTAATTTACGGCATCGGGCACGCGGTGTATTCACTAAGCGACCCGAGAGCGCGTATTTTTGAATCTTTTGTGCAACAGCTCAGCAAAGAAAAAGGACGCGAAGAAGAATATCAGCTCTACTCTTTAGTGGCGGAGCTGGCGCCCAAAATCATTGCCGACGAACGCAAAATGTACAAAGGTGTTTCGCCCAACATAGACTTTTACAGCGGCTTTGTTTACGATATGCTAAACTTGCCCAAAGAGCTGTACACCCCCATCTTTGCGATGTCCCGCATCTCCGGCTGGAGTGCCCACCGCATTGAAGAGCTGGTAAACTCCAGCAAAATTATACGCCCTGCTTACAAAAGTGTTGCACCAAGCAACGTTTACGTTCCACTTAACAAGCGTAAATAGTTTCTTGAAAAACCAAAGACCCATCCCGATTAGAGGATGGGTCTTTTTTGTTTATTCTCTCGGCGGCTGCAAGCCGTCGGGCCTATTTTCTTTGGCGGTATTTATCTGTTCATACAGCGTTTCAGGCAGGGCGCGGTAATCTTCACGGCTCATCTCTTGGGTGGGGATGGGCGGTAAAATAACAAGGCGCACATCGGCGGGTTGCAAGCGGTAATTGTTGCCCTCCAGCGCAAGGTAAGTGCCGTCTATTGCCAGCGGCACAATGGGTACGCCCGCTTGCTTTGCCATGCGTATGCCGCCCATCTTAAACTCAACCATGGTGTTGGACTGCGAGCGGGTGCCCTCCGGGAAAAGAATGAGCGACTCGCCCGTTTCTAAAATCTTTTCCCCTTCATGCATTGTCTTAAGCGCTTCACGCACGTTGTCCCGGTCAACGTAAATACAGCCAAGTTCTTTCAGCCAGAGCCGCAAAAGCGGCACCCGTGTAATGCTTTTTTTCGCCATCAGCGGGTACGGCTCACCCAGACCGTAAAGCACAATAGGAATATCTAAGTAACTTTGGTGGTTTGCCACAAACAGCACCGGCTCGCCCACATCGGGCAGGTTTTCTTTGCCTTCAACGGTTAAATCCATCTTAATGTGCTTCATCATACGCTCGGTCCACAGCGCAATTTCACGGTTTAATAAAACACGCCGTTCTTCATCTTCGCCTTTTTTTCTAAGCCGCTTTATTTTGAAATACAGCGGCAATTTACGCAGCAAATAAATAAAAACCCAAAGGCCCCAAAAAATCGTTCTAAACATATTGTGTCCTCTCGTTTGTGTGGTGGCTTAAAGGCGCTAGTCCACCTGCCAGCTTTCTAAATAGTCTTGTTGTTCTTTGGTGAGGGTGTCTATATCAAGCCCGGTGTACGCCAATTTGCGGCGCGCCACGTCGTGGTCTATCGCTTTGGGTACGGGCAAAATTTTTTCCGTCACTTTATTTTGCGCTAAATATTGGGCGCTCAGCGCTTGAATGGCAAAGCTCATGTCCATAATTTCAACAGGGTGCCCGTCGCCTGCCGCCAAGTTGACAAGGCGCCCTTCCCCTAAAACGCTGAGCCAGTTGCCGCTCGGCATTTTGTAGCCGACAATGTTGTGCCGTTGTTCTTTCGTTTCGGTGGCCATGTCACGAATGCCAACCATATCAATCTCAACGTCAAAATGGCCGGCGTTGCATAAAATAGCGCCGTCTTTCATCTTAGCAAAATGGTCTTTGGTGATGATGTCCCGGTTACCGGTAACGGTTACAAAAATATCGCCAACAGGAGCGGCTTGGTCCATCGTCATTACCGCAAAACCGTCCATGTGCGCTTCCAGCGCGCGCACCGGGTCTATCTCGGTAACCACCACTTGGCAGCCCTGCCCTTTGGCGCGCATGGCCACCCCCTTGCCGCACCAGCCGTAGCCGTTTACCACGGTGGTTTTGCCGGCGGCTATCAGATTCGTGGTTTTGTTGATGGCGTCCCACACCGATTGCCCGGTGCCGTAGCGGTTGTCAAACAGGTGTTTGCACTCGGCGTCATTCACTAAAATCATCGGGAAGCGCAGCGCATTGTCGTTGTGCATTGCCACAAGGCGCATTACGCCGGTGGTGGTTTCTTCACAGCCGCCGAGCACATCGTCGCATAAGTTTGGAAACTCGTTGTGCAGCATGTTCACTAAATCACCACCATCGTCAATGACAATGTGCGGCCCTTTTTCAACCACCATCCGCACGTGGCGGTTGTATTCTTCGGGGGTGGCGTCATGCCAAGCGTAGACGCGCAAACCGCCCTTCGCCAGCGCCGCCGCCACATCGTCTTGGGTGGACAGCGGGTTGCTGCCGGTGATGTACATGTCTGCCCCGCCAGAGGCAAGCACCCGGCATAAATAGGCGGTCTTCGCCTCTAGGTGAACAGAGAGCGCCACCCGCAGCCCTTCCAGCGGGCGGTTTTTTTCAAAATCTTTTTGAATGCCGTTCAGCAGCGGCATGTGGCTTTTAGCCCACTCAATCTTTTGTTCGCCGCTGGCCGCTAAATTAATATCTCTAATTTCATACATCGCCGCATACTCTCCCTTATTTTTATGTTATAACAATTCTTTTTGAATGCGCTCTATCTCATGAAAAACACGTTCTTTG
>CAYZSR010000061.1:0-1685 GCA_964479715.1 uncultured Oscillospiraceae bacterium
GTGTTTTTTACAAAACGGTCGTTCACAAAAAAATACTGCATCGAGCGGCTGGCGCGTGCGTGCAGCGGCGACGTTACCCAGCCCTCCACATGGTAGGGGGCGTTGCTGCCTTGTACCGCTACTAAATCGCGGGCAAAGCTTGCCCCCAGCACAGCGTAAATGGCCGATTGCAGCTGCCCGTCGCCGGGGGTGTGGAAAATTTCTTTGCCGTCCCGGCTAAAGCGAAAAGAGATGGCGGGGTGCGACAGCGCAAGCCGTGTCATCGTTTCACCCACAAAGGTACCCTCGCTGACATCTTTTTTCAAAAATTTCATGCGGGCGGGTGTGTTATAGAATAAATCGCTAACAATAAAGGTGGTGCCGTCGGCACGGGCGGCAGGACGCTGCCCTATCTCTTTACTGCCTTCTATTTGGTAGAGGCTGGCGTCTTTAGCGTCGGCCGTTTTAGTTAACAATTCAACCCGTGAAACGCTGGCAATGGAGGCCAGTGCCTCGCCCCGAAAGCCCAAGGTGCCAATGGCAACCAGGTCTTGCTGGGTGCGCACCTTGCTGGTGGCGTGGCGCATAAACGCGGTGGAAAGCTCGTCCCGGGCGATGCCGCCCCCGTCGTCTTCAACCTGTATGCGCTTAATGCCGCCCTGCTCTATACTTACCACAACGGTGGCGGCGCCGGCGTCGATGGCGTTTTCAACCAATTCTTTCACCACCGAGGCGGGGCGTTCCACCACTTCGCCGGCGGCAATCAGTTCCGCCGTATGCGCGTCAAGTAATTTTATTGCCATGGTGCACCTCCTATCTTAAATCTATTCAATCATTTATAGTATTTAATTATATAACAAACCGTGCTATCAAGCTACGATTCATCAACAATATTTTTCAATTCGTACACTAAATTAAGTGCCTCAATCGGCGTTAGCGTCTCCGGGTCGAGGGTTTTTAGCCGCTCAACCAGCTCAAGAGGTGTTTCAGTGGTTTGCATCTCTTCGTAGCTTTCAAAATCCAGCTGCGCCACCTTGTTAACCCCCATTGAAGAGCGCTCAAGCGTTTTAAGCACCTGCTTTGCACGGTCAAGCACGGTGGCGGGTATGCCGGCAAGGTTTGCCACCTCTATGCCGTAACTGTCGTCAGCGGCGCCGCGCACAATGCGGCGCAAAAAGATAATCTCGTCGCCCCGCTTTTTAACGATGATGTTATAATTTTTTACGCCGTCTACCGAGTTTTCCAAATCGGTCAGCTCGTGGTAGTGGGTGGCAAACAGCGTTTTACAGCCGGGGCCGAGGTCTCTATCGGTAATGTATTCTATCACACTTTGGGCGATGCTCATGCCGTCAAAGGTGGAGGTGCCGCGCCCAATTTCATCAAGGATGACAAGGCTTTTGTCGGTGGCTAAATCCAATATCTCAGCCAGCTCGGTCATTTCCACCATAAAAGTGGAGCGCCCTTGCGACAAATCGTCCGACGCACCGACCCGTGTGAAAACCGCGTCGCACACGCCGATGTGCCCGGCGTCTGCCGGTATAAAAGAGCCCAGCTGCGCCATCACCACAATGAGCGCCACCTGCCGCATATAAGTGGATTTACCCGCCATGTTGGGCCCGGTAATCACCTGCATGCGGTTGTCGTTGCCGTCCAGCTTGGTGTCGTTCGGCACAAAGGGAATGTGTTGCTGCGTCAGCTCTACCACC
>CAYZSR010000061.1:1695-9053 GCA_964479715.1 uncultured Oscillospiraceae bacterium
GTCGCCGCTGTCCACCAGAGGGCGGACGTATTTATTCACCGACGCCACCTGCGCCAGCGAGCAATAAACGTCCAGCGTCGCCACCGCTTCGGCGGTGCGCTGAATGCGGTCGTCCTGCTCACGCACTTTGCCCAGCAGTTTATCAAAAAGGGTGCGTTCCAGCACGTTGAGCCGCTCGCCCGCGCCGAGAATTTTATTTTCAAGTTCTTTCAGCTCTTCGGTAAAGTAGCGCTCGGCGTTGGTGAGCGTTTGCTTTCTGATAAAATGCTCCGGCACGTCGTCCATATATGATTTGCTGACTTCTATGAAGTAGCCGAACACCTTATTAAACTTAATGCGCAAGGTACGAATGTCGGTTTCTTCTTTAAGCTCTTGCTCCATTTTAGCCAGCGTTTCCTTGCTGCCTGTTAACAGGCAGCGCAGCTCGTCCACTTCGTCGTTAAAGCCGTCACGGATAACGCCGCCATCGCTCACGGCGGCGGGCAATTCATCTTGCAGTGTTTCGTCAATGCAGCGCTGCAGGTCTTCCAAAGGGTCTATCCAGTCGTTCAGCTGTTGCAGCGTGCCGCACTCAAATGTTTTTAACTGTTGCTGCAGTGCCGGCAGGCTGGCGCAGGTGGCTTCCAGCGCGCGTAATTCGCGCGGCGTGGCAGAGCCATAGATAACCCGCGTCATTAGCCGTTCAAGGTCGGCCATCGGCGAGAGCGTTTCAACCAATTCAAGGCGTGGCACGGTGTGGCTGAAAAGGCTTTCAACGCCGTCAAGGCGCTGGTTGATAACATCGGCATTCATCAGCGGTTTTTCAATCCACTGGCGCAGCATACGCTTGCCCATGGCGGTGCTGGTTTTATCGAGCACCCAAAGGAGCGAGCCCTTTTTCTCCCGCGTGCGCATTGTTTCAGTCAGCTCTAAATTCATGCGCGAGGTGGGCGACAAATCCATGTATTCTTCGGTGGTGTACCAGTTAAGCGTTTTAATGCGCTGCACACCGCCTACCTGCGTGGCGCCAAGGTAGCCGATAAGAGCGCCGGTGGCTTGCAGCGCTTGGCGCTGTGCCGGCACGTCAAACCAGCCCTGTGCCTGCACGCCGAATTGCGTTTGCAAGCGGGTTTTTGCTTCACTCTCGGCAAACTCGCTGTCATCAAGCAGTTCCACCGAGCATTGCAACGTATGTTTTATAAAATCCGCCACGTCGGTGTAATCAAGCATGGCGTCGTTAAGCAAAATTTCACTGGGTGAAAAGCGCGCCAGCTCCGAATTAATGGCTTGCGCTAAATTATCGCCCGTCAGCACGGTGGCGTAAGCACGCCCCGTTGAAATGTCGGCAAAGCAAAGCCCCGCCGTGCCGCTTTTAAGCCAGATGGAAGCTAAAAAGTTGTTGCGGTCGTCAACCAGCATGCTGTCTTCAATAACGGTGCCGGGCGTAACCACCCGCACCACCTGCCGCTCGACAAGGCCTTTGGCCAGAGCGGCGTCTTCCGTTTGCTCGCACACCGCCACTTTATAGCCTTTATCAATCAGGCGTTTAATGTACGCTTCAGCCGAGTGGTGCGGCACGCCGCACATCGGGGCGCGCTCTTCCCGCCCGCACTCTTTGCCGGTTAGCGTTAAATCCAATTCTTGCGACACCAGCTCGGCGTCGTCGAAGAACATTTCATAAAAGTCCCCCACCCGATAAAAAACGATGCGGTCTTTGTTTTTTTCTTTCACCTGCATATAATGCTGCATCATGGGGCTTAAGGTATCTATCATTCTCACCTACCGAGTTTTAATGGTATCCTATAGCGTTAGTTATTAAAATAAGCCCCGCCTACTTAACTTCAGCGGGGCAGGTATACATTGGTTTAAAGCGTGCCGCGGGCAACGCTTGCGGCGTTTTATTTGGCCAGCTCGCCGTCCAGCATGGCAAGGCGGGCTTTAGTGATGGTTACGTCGGTAAATTTGCCAATCAAATCGGTGTCACCGGCAAATTCAACCAGCGCGTTGTTGTCTAGCCGCCCAACGACAGTGCCGTCTTCACGGCCTTCATTTTCAACCAGCACGCGGAAGGTTTGCCCCACCCACGGTGCCATGACTTTTTCAGACTGTTCATCTTGTAGCGCCATCAGCTGTTCAAGGCGTTTTACCTTGTCTTTGTGCGGCATGCCGTCCGGTAAATCGGCGGCTTGGGTGCCGATACGCGGTGAATAAATAAAGGTAAACAGCTGGGTAAACCCAACTTTTTCAACCACTTCAAGGGTTTTTTCAAAGTCTTCATCGGTTTCACCGGGGAAGCCGACCATCACATCGGACGAGAAGGTCATCTCCGGGCAAACGGAGCGGCCGTACTCAACAAAGTTAAGATATTCTTCCACGGTATATTGACGGTTCATGCGCGCTAGGATATCATCAGAACCAGACTGTATCGGCAGGTGCAAATGTTTGCTGATACGGTCGTGCTGGGCAATGGTATCAATCATTTTACGCGTGGCGTCTTTGGGGTGGCTGGTCATAAAGCGTACGCGGTAGTCGCCCTCTGTCTCAGCAAGGCGGCCAAGCAAATCACTAAAATCGATGTCTTCTTCTAAGCCTTTGCCGTAAGAGTTCACGTTTTGCCCAAGCAGCGTAATGTCTTTATAGCCTTGCTGCAACAACAAAGAAAACTCTTTTTCTATAAACAGCGGCGAGCGGCTTCTCTCCGGCCCGCGCACATAGGGTACAATGCAGTAAGAGCAATAGTTGTCGCACCCGTACATCACCGGCAGAAACGCTTTAAAGGTACTTTCCCGTTCGGCCGGCATCGATTCAATCACCGTTTCTCTAATCGGGGGTAGACGCAGCGCTTTTTTACGGGTGGTTAGTTTCTCAACAATTAAGTCCGGCAGCTCGTCAATAGCGTTGCTGCCCATAACCATATCCACGAAAGGGTAGCTGGCTCTTAATTTATCGATGGTATCCTTTTGTTGCGGCATGCAGCCGGCAATACCAAGCAGCACGCCGGAGCGCGCCTCTTTCAGTGCTTTTAGTGCACCTAAGTTGCCGTAGAGCCGTTGCTCGGCGTGTTCCCGCACGGCGCAGGTGTTAAAAATGATAACGTCTGCCTCGCCGGGTGAATCGGTTAAATCAAAACCGATGTCTTGCAAGACGCCTTTGTATTGCTCACCGTCGTGCACGCTTTGCTGACAACCAAAGGTACGCACATACGCTTTTGGCGTGTGCTTGTAGTTTTCTTTTACAATTTGTTTTGCTTTTTTGTTTGTTTTATATATTTCAGTAACCACAATTCACTCAATTCTCTGTATACTCAGTGTTAATGCATGGGTAGACCTGCCCTTTATTATAGCATATTTACAGGTTTTGACAAATTACTTTTAAGATACTGTCCGCCAGTAAAATAAAAAATGATGGAGCATCACCATGAAAAATGTACAAAAAAGAGTGTTTAATTTAGTGAGAGATGACGAAAGAAACAGCTGGAGCGGCACCATTTTTAACAGCGTTATCATTGTGTTTATTGTTATAAACGTGGTATTTGTAATTTTAGACACGTTTGACATGCCGGCAGGTTATTTGGCGGTGTCCCGCGTTATAGAATTTGTTGCGGTGGTTATTTTACCATCGTTTACATTTTACGGCTTTGGACTGCGCCGCTGCTTTACCCGGAAAAAAAGCCGTGGCGGGCACGGCTGCGGTACGCCTTCTCTTTCATGGCGCTGATTGACCTGTTTTCAATACTGCCTATCTACCTGCCCTTTTTCATTAAGGTGGATTTACGGGTGCTGATGTCGCTACGGATTATACGCCTTGTGCGCATTTTCAAACTGAGTCGCTACACCGATACGTGAACGCTGCTAACACGGGTGCTGAAAAGCAAAGCACGCCAGCTTATTTCATCCACCGCGGTGGTGCTTATATTAATGATAATCGCCTCGGTGGTGATGTACAGCCTAGAGCATGAAGTACAGCCCGAACGGTTTGACAACGCCTTTTCCGCCTTTTGGTGGGCGGTGTCCACCGTTACAACCATCGGCTATGGTGATTTGTACCCCATCACAACGCCGGGCAAAATAATTGGCACCGTCATAGCGCTTTTGGGCGTTGCGCTGATAGCGGTGCCAACCGGTATTATCAGTGCCGGTTTTATTGAAGCGAGTAAAACCGACGAAAAAATTATCGACCGCCAGCACGGTGACACCCAAGAAAACGCGTCACCGCCCGTGCCGTCTTATTGCCCTTATTGCGGCAACAGTATAGAAGAGCTACAAAACCACCACAACCACTAGCTAAAAAGGTTTAGGCGTCTTCAGCAACAAAGCGCAAAATCGGCTTTCTTGCCGCCTGCACTTCGTCAGGGCGGCTGATGGGTGTGGTGTGCGGCGCGGTTTTAAGCGCCTCGGGGTCAGTTTTAGCCAGCGCCACAATGGCGTTGAAAGCATTCGCCGCTCGGTCGAGCGTTTCCTTTGTCTCGGTTTCGGTCGGCTCAAACATCAGCGCCTCTTCCACCACCAACGGGAAATACATGGTGGGTGGATGAATGCCGTAGTCTATCAAGCCTTTTGCCACATCAACAGCTGAAACGCCCGTTTCTTTTTTAAGGGCTTTCATGCTTAGCACAAACTCATGCATGCAGGTTTTATCGTACGGAAGATTGTCCTCAGTTGCCATCTGACGCATTAGATAATTGGCGTTTAAGGTGGCACCGTGGGCGGCGGTTTTCAGTCCGTCGCCGCCGAGAGACAAAATATAGCAGAGCGCTTTTAATACGACTAGGTAGTTGCCGTAAAAACTGCGCACTTTGCCAATGCTGTTCGGGCGGTTGTAATCCAAAAACAACTGCCCGTCTTCTGTTGCAACCAGCGGCGTCGGCAAAAAGTCACTCAGCAGCGCTTTGCAGCCGATGGCCCCGCTGCCCGGCCCGCCGCCGCCATGGGGCGCTGAAAAGGTCTTGTGCAAGTTCAGGTGCACAATGTCAAAGCCCATGTCGCCGGGGCGTACAACGCCCATAATGGGGTTGAGGTTGGCGCCATCGTAATAGTTTAACCCGCCCGCTTTGTGAACAATGGCGGTAATTTCGGTTATGTTCGGCTCAAAAAGACCCAGCGTGTTGGGGTTTGTCAGCATCAGCGCCGCTGTTTCTTCGTCGGCCGCCTGCCGCAACGCCCCAACATCCACACAGCCGTTTTCGTCACTGGGTATCGTTACCACTTGGTAGCCGTTCATGGTGGCAGAGGCAGGGTTGGTGCCGTGCGCCGCGTCGGGCACCAACACTTTGGTGCGGGTGGCGCCGTCGCCGTTTTGGGCGTGGTAGGCTTTTATCATGGCAATGCTGGTAAACTCCCCTTGCGCACCCGCCGCCGGCTCAAAGCACATTTGGCTCATGCCGGTAATTTCGCTAAGCAATTCATCGGCAAGGGCGTAAACTTGCAGCGCCCCTTGCACGCTCTCTATCGGCTGAAGAGGGTGCACATCGGTAAAGCCGGGCAGTGCCGCCATTTCTTCGTTCACTTTAGGGTTGTACTTCATGGTGCAGGACCCAAGCGGGTAAAACCCGTTGTTTACGCCATGGGTGCGTCTTTCAAGCGCCGAGTAATGGCGCGCAATTTCGCCCTCGGTCAACGCCGGCAATAAAGGCGGTGTGTCACGCAGTTGTTGCTGTGACGGCAAAACGGCGGGCACATCGCACGCCGGCAGCAGGTTGTTCTCTACGCCGTCGATGTTCTTTTCAAAAATCAGTTTCATGCCGCCACCTTTCTGCAAATGTTAACAAGCGTGTCTATCTGCTCTTTGCTGTTCAGTTCGGTGCAGCACCATAGTATGCCGCCGTCCACCGGCAAACCGCCCAGTATGTCCGCTTGATGCAAAGCGGTTAGCAGCGCCTCGCTGTCAGCGGGGCACGTCGTTATAAATTCATTGTAAAAATCCGCTTTGTGCGGACGGGTAAAGCCGATTTTTTGAAGCTCGTCGCATAGGTAATGGGCTTTGGCGTAGCTTTGCTCCGCCACTTTGCGCAAGCCCTTTGCCCCCAGCGCCGCCAAATAAACGGTGGCGGTAAGCGCGCAGTGCGCTTGGTTGGTGCATATGCTGCTGGTGGCTTTTTCACGGCGAATGTGCTGCTCTCTCGCTTGCAGCGTAAGCACAAAGCAGCGTTTGCCGTCTTTGTCTTGCGTTTGCCCCACCATTCTGCCGGGCAGGCGGCGCATTAACTTTTGTGTGCACGCCATAAAGCCGAGGTACGGCCCGCCGAAGGAAAGCGGCATACCCAAAGGTTGCCCCTCGCCCACTGCAATGTCAACGCCCAGCTCGGCGGGGGTTTTGTACAGCGCAAGGGCGGTGGGGTTGCACCCCATAATCAGTTTCGCGCCCGCCTCTTTGCACAGTTCAGCAATGGCTTCAACGTCTTCGACAACGCCGAAATAGTTGGGCGACTGCACATAAACACAGGCGACGCTGTCATCCAGCTGTTTTTTGAGCGCTTTAAGTGAGACGGTACCGTCTGGTTGCGACGCCACCGCCTCTACAACGTCCCCTGCGGCGTTGGCGTAGGTTTGCACCACCTGCACCGTGTCAGGGTTGCAGGCGCCGGCAAGCAGCGCTTTTTGCCGCTTTCTGTCCTTACACATGGCCACCGCTTCAGCCGCGGCGGAAGCGCCGTCATACACCGAGGCATTGGCAACATCAAGGCCTGTTAATTCACAAATTTCACTTTGAAACTCAAAAAATATCTGCAAAATGCCTTGGTTCATTTCGGCTTGGTAGGGCGTGTACGCCGTAACAAAAGACTCTTTGCTTGCCACCTGTTTAACGATGGACGGGATATAGTGATGGTATGCCCCCGCCCCGCGGAAAACGGCGCCGTACACATGGTTTTGTGCCGCCATTTGGCCGACAAGGCGCTGCACTTCAAGCTCGCTTTTTGCTTTCGGCAACGCCAGCCCGTCGCACACTATCTCCGCCGGAACGTCGGCATACAAATCATCGGTGTGCTGCATGCCGAGCTGCCCGAGCATTTCTTTTTGCTGGGCGGGTGTTATCGGCATATACCCACGCATATTACTCCTCCTCTTGGGTGAAGGCGTCATATTCTTGTGCCGTCAGCAAATCGTCGGGCAGTACGTTGCATTCCGCCTCAATCAGCCACGCGTCGTAGCAATCATCGTTAATGCGTTCCGGCTCGTCTTCCAAATCGCCGTTCACGTCGGTTACTTCGCCCGAAACGGGGCTGTAAATATCTGAAACCGCTTTGACCGATTCAACGTCGGCAAAGCTTTCTTCTAAAACCAGCGTATCTCCCACGTTGGGCAGGTTGACAAAGACAATGTCCCCCAGCTCGCTTTGGGCAAAATCCGTCAGCCCAATGCGCACCATGTTGCCCCCTAGTT
>CAYZSR010000062.1:0-8235 GCA_964479715.1 uncultured Oscillospiraceae bacterium
CGAACATGATTTCCATCAACACCTGCCTCATGACCGACTTGACCGGCCAGGTATGTTCTGAAGCGGTTGGCTCGCGCGTTGTTGCCTGCACCGGCGGCTCCAACGACTTTATCCGCGGCGCGCTGCTCTCTGAAGGCGGCAAAAGCTTTATCGCTGTGTCATCCACCAGAGAAGTAGACGGCGAAACCATTTCCAACATCGTTGCTACCTTGCCTCCGTACGCTCCGGTAACCGTTCCACGTACCGACGTGATGTACATCGTTACCGAGTACGGCATCGCCGACGTATACAACAAACCGGTGCAAGACCGCATTGAAGCACTGATTAACGTAGCCCACCCCGATTTCCGCGATGAGCTGCGTAAAGAAGCTAAAGAAGCCAGCTTACTTCCCTAAGCTTGCCTTTTATAAAATGCATTCATTCACGTTCCATGTTCGTTGTTCCTCGTTCTATGCTCTAATTTAAGCACCATACAGCCGGTACCTAGCCACCGGCCTGCGTGCCGGCTGTTCAGTTTTATTTTGTTCGTCTCGGCGGGTTTACCAAACCGCCGTGAAAGATATAAAAGTGTAAACTGTGAACAATTAGAAAGGATGAAAAACACATATGGTAAAAAGCGTGCAGAGAGTCGCTGTTCTGGGCGCAGGCGTCATGGGCAGTACCATCGCCGGATTGCTTGCAGGTGCAGGTGCTCAAGTTTTAATGCTTGACATCGTACCGCCGGAACTAAGTGATGAAGACAAGGCAAAAGGTTTAACGAAAGAAAGTCCAGCATTCCGTAACAAACTGGCTGACGAAGGCATTAAACGCCTGCAAGACAAACGTACCGGTATGTTGTTTTCCAAAAACCAACTACCCTACATTGAAACAGGCAACTTAGAAGACGACATCGAAAGACTGGCCGAATATGACTGGATCTTAGAGGTTGTCGTAGAGCGTTTGGACATTAAACAAAGTGTTATGAAACAAATTGCCAAGTATCGCAGAAAAGGCAGCATTGTTTCCTCCAACACCTCTGGTATTTCCATCAACGCCATTGCAGACGGGCAAGACAAAGAGTTCCGCCAGCACTTCTTGGGCACTCACTTCTTTAACCCGCCTCGCTTTATGCATTTGTTTGAACTTATTCCATGCAGCGATACACTGCCTGAAGTAATGGAAGAAATGGCCCGCTTTGGCGAGACCAAACTGGGTAAAGGCATTGTATTTGCAAAAGACACACCGAACTTTATCGGCAACCGTATCGGCACTTACGCGTCGGTTAAAACCTTTAACCTGATGCTTGAATACGGCTTTGACATTCCCACCATCGACCAATTGACCGGTCCGGTTATGGGGCACCCCAAAAGCGCCACATTCCGCACAGGTGACATGGTTGGCCTAGACGTTCTTTCCAACGTTGCTGGCAACGTTTCTGAAGATAAAAATCTCTCAGACGAAGAAAGAGCGCGCTTTGAAATGCCTCAATTCGTCAAAGACCTTGTGGAAATGGGCTCTTTGGGTGACAAAACCAGAAAAGGTTTCTACCAAAGAAAACGTGGCGAAGACGGCAAACGTATCTTCTTAGTTTACGACGTAGACAAAAAAGATTATGTTGAATTTGACAGACCTAAATTCAGCGAAGTTGGCGAAGCCATGAGAAGCGACAATAAATACGCCGCTTTTGTTGAAGGCGACACCAAATTCCACGAATTTGCTTGGGAACTGCAAAGAGACATTATGCTTTACGCCGCAGAAATGGTACCGGAAATCACCGAAGATTACACGATGATTGACAAAGCCATGAACTGGGGTTACAACTGGGAAGCCGGCCCATTCCAAACGTGGGATGCCATCGGCGTTGAAAAAGTAATCGAAAGAGCACAAAAAGACGGTTGCACCATTCCTGCCTGGGTACTGGAACGGGTAGAAAGTGGCAAGAAAACCTTCTACGAACCAGATTACAAATCCATCCCATACATCGAAATTAACGACACTGAAATGCCAATTCTTAAAGGCAACGAAGACGCACAAATCCGTGATATGGGCGACGGTGTTCTGTTCTTTGAATTTATTTCAATGGGCAACTCCATCTCTCAAAAAACCATGGAAGTCTTTGACATGGCCTTTGAAGAACTAGACGCAAAAGACTACCGCGGCATGGTTATCGGCAACAACGGCAACAACTTCTCAGTTGGCGCCAACGTTGTAGAAATCGCCTTCGGTATGCAAGAAAAAGAGTGGGGTCAAATTGAAGCCGGTGTTAAGAAATATCAAGACACCAACATGGCGATGAAATACTCCCGCAAACCTATCGTTGCGGCACCGCACAACCAAATTCTTGGCGGCGGCTGTGAAATTGTTATGCACGCAAACGCGGTTACACCGTGCGTTGAATCTTACATCGGTCTGGTTGAAGTTGGCGTTGGCTTATTGCCTGGCGCGGGCGGCAACAAAGAACTGCTTATTAGATACAACGAACAAGTGAACGGCACAGACAACAACGATATGCTGAAAGCACTTATCGGCGCCTTCCAAGCCATTGCCACGGCCACCGTAGCAACCAACGGCTTTGACGCCATTGATAAGAACTATATGAACGCCAAAAACACCAAAGTTATTATGAACCCCAACGCCAGATTTGAAGAAGGCAAAAAGAAAGTACTTCAGTTAGACGCAGACGGTTACATGCCTCCTGCCAAAGCGCAAGTTAAAGTTCTTGGCGACTTCGGTCGTGGCGCTTTAGCCGTTGGTCTTAACGACATGCTCGTCGGTAACTTCGTATCCGAATATGACAAGCACATTGCCAGTAAAATCGCTTGGGTACTTACCGGCGGTAACGTCGTCCCCGGCACCATCGTAAGTGAGCAATATTTGCTTGATCTTGAAAGAGAAGCTTTCCTCAGCCTGTGCGGCGAGGACAAAACGATGGCCCGAATCGAACACATGATGGTTGAAGGCAAACCGTTAAGAAACTGAGGAGGTCCATAAATATGAGAGATGCAGTAATTGTAGCGTGTGGTCGCTCGCCTATTGGCAGAGCCAGAAGAGGAACGCTTAAAGATACCCGTCCTGATGAAATTGCAAACCAGGTTATCCGTGGCGTCCTGGCCCAAGTTCCCGATTTTAAGACCGAAGATATTGAAGACTTTATTCTTGGCTGTGCGTTCCCAGAAGCACAACAAGGTGTTAACGTAGCCCGTGCTATTGGCCTGCGTGCCGGCCTGCCTGAGGGCGTTCCGGCGCAAACCGTCAACCGTTTCTGCGCCTCCGGCTTGCAATCCGTTGCCAGCGCCGCCAACGCTATTATGTGCGGCCAGGCAGACGTTGTTCTTGCCGGCGGTATGGAATCTATGACGATGGTCCCCATGGGCGGCAACAACCCCGCCCCCAACCCATGGCTTGGTGACAACCTGCCGTCGTATTACATGGGCATGGGTCTCACCGCTGAAAATGTCGCCGACAAATACGACATTTCCCGCGAAAGACAAGACGAATTTGCCATGAAGAGCCACCAAAAGGCGGCCAAAGCGAACGACGCAGGCAAATTTAAAGACCAAATCATCCCCATTGATGCCGTTAAAGCCGGCGTTGATAAAGATGGTAACCCAACCGTTGAAACGGTTGTATTTGACGAAGACGAAGGCATTCGTCCGGACACCAACATGGAAGCGCTCGCCAAACTGCGCCCCGTCTTTAAACAAGGCGGCAGCGTAACGGCAGGCAACTCCTCCCCCACCAACGACGGGGCGGCCATGGTGCTCTTGATGAGCAAAGAAAAAGCCGACGAATACGGCCTGAAACCTTTGGCAAGATTTGTTCAATTCGCTTCGGCAGGCGTCGACCCAGCCTACATGGGTATCGGGCCTATCAAAGCCATTCCGAGTGTTCTTAAAAACGCCGGCATGAAGCTGGACGACATAGATCTCATCGAATTAAACGAAGCGTTCGCCTCGCAATCCATCGCGTGCATTGACGAGCTGGGCATTAACGAAGATGTCTGCAACGTCAACGGTGGCGCCATTGCTTTAGGGCACCCCCTTGGCTGCACAGGCTCTTACCTGCTAACTAAACTGATTCATGAAATGAAAGCCCGTGAAGACAAATACGGCCTTATCAGCATGTGCATCGGTGGCGGGCAAGGTTCAGCCGCAATCATCGAAAATCTGCAATAATATCACTGTGATATGACTTATTCTTGCCGAGCATTCTTGCTCGGCAAGAATAACCTTTTTTAGTTTTTACCCGTCTATTCACCAAGGAAATGGCGCATACTAACGTCACTAATACTCTGCGCTTTTTGCTTCAAACCAGTTACCCAACCAATTACCAACCCAACCCAATGGTTCACTAATTTGATTATCCAGCGATTCACTTCTCAAGACGGGAGGTTACCTATGCATCCCAGTAAATTAATGCCCGATATTTTCGCGCAACGTGCCCGCTCTACGGGCAACAGCGAAGCCGTTTATGATTACGATGCAAACAAACGCTATACCTTTAAAGAAATGGACCGCCGCGCAACGTCATTGGCCGCCTTTTTAACCGAGGAAATTGGGTTAAAAAAAGGTGACCGTGTTGCCTTTGTCTGCGAAAATAACATCGCTTTTTTAGATGCTTTCTTTGCTACCTATAAAACCGGTATTATCATGACAACGTACAACTGCATGATGGGTAAAACCAGCTTGCTCGCCCTTGCCGAAAATGAAGACCCACGCGTCTTTTTCTATTCCGGCAACCGGCCCGAGGTCATGGAATACTACCGTGAGCAAGACCCGACAAGAGACTACATATGTATTCTTGGCGAGCGCGACGAACGCGATAAATACACCTATGAAGAAGCCATTAATTACACGCCGAAAGGCGACATTCATTACGATTTGCCGGAGTATGAAGACATTCAAATGTTGATACACACCGGCGGCACCACCGGCGCCCCAAAAGCCGCCATGATGAGCTTTCGTGCCATTATGTATAACGCTTTAGCCGGTATTGTCAACCAAGGCGTTAAGCCGGACGACACGGTGCACGTTTACCTGCCGTTTTTCCATACCGCCGGCTGGAACGTGTTGATGTTGCAGTGCCTGCTTTGCGGCGGGCGCGTTATTCTAACCTCGGAGTTTAACCCCGAGGTAACGCTGCAAATTATCCGTGACGAAAGCCCAACGCTGGCCCTTGGCATTGAGCTGATGTATCAAGCCCTTGCTATGCACCCCGATTTTGAAACCACCGACTTTTCCTGCTTCCGCTTCATGCTTAGCGGCGCCGCACCGCTTAGCCGCGAAACGCTAGAAATATACTGGCGCCGCCGCATCCGTTTGGGCAACGCCTACGGCATGACCGAAGTGGGCCCCAACAACCTATTTTCACCCGTTGAGGCGATGACCTTTGAAGACATGCGCCTGAAGTGGAACGCCGCCGGCAAACCACTTATCTTTAACGAATTGCGCATTGTTGATGAAGACGGCAACGACGTTAAGCCAAACGAACATGGCGAGTTGCTCTTTAGAGGCAACCTGCTTTTCTCCGGCTATTGGAACGACGAAGAAAACACCAAAGAACTGATGAAAGACGGCTGGGCACACACCGGCGACGTCGGTTATATGGACGATGACGGCTTTGTGTACATTGCTGGGCGTGAGAAAAACATGTTTATCTCCGGTGGCGAGAACATCTACCCCATCGAGATTGAGCAAATGCTTGAAACACACCCCGAGGTACAAACCTCTGTCGTTATCGGCGTTCCGGACGACCACTGGGGCGAAGTGGGCAAAGCGCTTGTTATGTTAAACTACAACGTTGAGCCAACCGAAGAAAAACGCGAAGAGCTTAAACAATATGTCCGCGACGAAATTTCCAGCATTAAAACACCTCAGTACATTCAGTTTGTCAGCGTTATTCCGGTGAACGACGTCGGTAAGCAAGACTTGAACCAAATTAAAAAAGAATACGGTTACCCCGGCGAAACGGAAGAAGACAAACCACAAGAGAAAAAATTGGAAATTGGCGAAGAATATTTTAACCGCTAAAAGCAAGCCGCACTGCGTGTTCTAAACAGGCGCTGCGCTAAACCTAGCACACTGCCACCGCATCTTGCGTTGTTTCGGCAGCTGCCGGAACAACGCAAACGGTGCGTTTATATACCCCATTCGCAGTTAATTACGATAGCTAAACCCATTTTATACGCCCTACGCACCAAGAGAGGAGAAAACAATGTCTCAAAAGAAACTCAGCACTGAAGAAAGAGAAGGCATGCAGCGGGACGCTCTAAGAGCCTTTACCCGCCATTATCCCAGAACCAGCGCGGATAACGCAAACCGTGTACACGGCTATCACTACACCAAGTACATTATGTCTTATATCTACCACATGAAAAGCCTCTTAAACCGCATTATGCCGGAAGAAGAGCAAGAAACGCTGCACTACCCTGAAGGGGAGCAGTACAAAATTACCGACGAAGTGGTAAGAATGTACTCCGGACAAACAAGCTTTAACTCTATTTTGCCTGAAACGAACGACTATCATGCAAAAATAATGGCGCTTGAAGATTCCAAAAAAATCTTTACGCTTGAAGAAGATTTGAATCTGCCGGAACTGCCTAAAACCATCGTTCCGTTTGAGATAGCCAACAAGACTATTATCAACAACCCGGACAAAATTGCCGTTATCAACTGCCCCTGCCGTGAAGTTAAAGGCGAGGACGGCTGTTACCCGCGTGACGTTTGCCTGGTAATTGGCGAGCCGTGGGCAAGCTTTGCCGTGGCCTACGGTGAAGACGTAGACGCGCATTTTGTAACGCAAGAAGAAGCGCTTAAAATTGTGGAACAATCGCACAAAACCGGCTTGGTTCAAACGTTATTCTGGAAAGAATCGCAAAACAACCAAACCTACGCCATGTGTAACTGCTGCGGCTGCTGCTGCACCGCTATGCAAGCGTACACATACGCGGCTTCCCCCATGTTCTCCGGTTCCGGCTACAAAGCCGAAATTGATGAAGACAACTGCATAGACTGCGGCGCCTGCGCCGAAGTTTGCAATTTTGGTGCCTTATCGTGTGACAGCGGCATGCTGGAATACGACGAGGAAAAATGCATGGGCTGCGGCGTTTGCGAAGGCTTCTGCGACCAAGAAGCTATCTCTATGCGCCGGGACGACCCCTCGGTTTGCGAGCCACTCGACCTGGACGTGCTGATTCCGAAATACACCCCAGAAGAAGCGCAGGAATAAATTAGTGGAGTAATACCATGCATGAGCTTCCAATTATGGAAGAAGTTTTAACATTGGTTGTCGATTTTGCCAAAGAAAACGACGTCAAGGAAATCCGCAAAATTACGTTACATATCGGCGGTGTTTCCGGCGTTGTCCCCCGTTGGGCGGGTCTCTTTTTCAAGATGATTTCGGAAGGCACCATCGCAGAAAATGCTGAAGTAGAATTTATTGAAACCCCCGCCACCGTTATTTGTCGCGACTGCGGCAAAACCAGCGACATTGAGACAAACCCCGCCGTTTACAAATGCGGGCACTGCCAAAGCGGTGAAGTGAAGCTGATAGCCGGGCGCGAGTTTCGTGTTGAAAGCATTGAGGTTGTGTAAAACTTAAATAGGGAGGTGCTTTAGCACCTCCCTATTTTTATTGTTTATATGTCTTCCCTTTTTGGAAATTATTGTTTCTTGGTGCTTTGATTTTTGTTAATATTTTGGGTTCTTGTGTGTTTTACAAAAAACTCTGCTTGAACTGTGTATATCATTTTTAAATATTACACATTGTATATATAATATTGGTTTTCGACCTCTTTTTATTGCTTTTCTCTCTAAAAAGAGGCTGTTTTTAGGTGACCACCTCTGTTAAGCAGGAGAAAATAAGCGGATTTTTTGCCAAAAAAAACATTTTGAACACCACCGCTTTGAAATAAATACCCCGTTCAAATCTAATTTTACTGTGGTTTTGAGCCGATTAAAGGCGGCATTAAAACCTTTATTTAGGGCGCTGTTTGCTGCGCTATCAAAGCGTAAAATAAGCTAAAATTCAAGCCATTTTATCGTCTTATTAAAGCTCTTTATAATTTAAACCCAAAAAATCTTTTTCCCTCTTACAATGGGGCGGTTAAGCTGGTTTTATGGTGGTTTTCACTGTTTCTTTATCAATATATCTTTGCAAAAAATCAGTCCAAAATTTATTCTCAGTCACAAAAAATGGGCGTAACAAACGGGCTGCGGCGTTTTGCCGCAGCCCGTTTTGTATGTTATCTGCTTTAGT
>CAYZSR010000062.1:8245-9025 GCA_964479715.1 uncultured Oscillospiraceae bacterium
CTGTTTTACAGCCCGTAGCCGCGCATTTTTTGCGCTTCTACAACACGTTTTACCGCAATAAGGTAAGCGCCAAGGCGCAGCGTGCAATTGTTTTCTTCGGCAATGTCCCACACCGCGTTAAAGGCGGCGTTCATAATTTGCTCCAGCTCGGTGTTGACGCGCTCATCTGCCCAGCTTAAGTGTTGCAGATTTTGCACCCACTCAAAATAAGACACAACCACGCCACCGGCGTTGCACAGCACGTCGGGCGCGATGGTAATACCTTTTTCCGCCAAAATAGCGTCGGCATCGGCGGTGGTGGGGCCGTTCGCTGCCTCAATAATCACTTTGGCTTGAACTGCGTCGGCGTTGTCGCTGTGAATTTGGTTTTCAAGCGCCGCGGGAATTAGAACGGTGGTGTCAATTTCTAAAAGCTCGGCGTTATCTATGCGGGCAATGCCGTCACTTTGGTAGTCTTTAAGCAGGTGTTTGGCGTCGCTTTCTAAAAAGGCGGTAATGGCAGGAATATCCAGCCCGTCGGCGCTGTGAATGCCGCCCGATACGTCGCTTACCGCCACCACTTTCATGCCCAGTTCGTGCAGCAACTGCGCCGTTACGCTGCCCACGTTGCCCATGCCTTGAATGGCAACAGAGGTGCCCTCAAGGGGGATTTCCAGCTTGTTCAGCAGGTTGACGGTGGTGAGTGTTACCCCTCTGCCGGTAGCGGCACGGCGGCTGGCAATGCCCCCCACCTCAACGGGTTTGCCGGTAACAATACCGGGTGTATTTTGCCCTTTCAGT
>CAYZSR010000063.1:0-8818 GCA_964479715.1 uncultured Oscillospiraceae bacterium
GGCTGCGGCGGCACCCTTGGCCGCTGTGCCTGATTTTGCGGCGGGCTTTTTGGCGTGGCGGGGGCCGCCTCTTTTTTCTTGGCGGCGGTGTAGATAACTTTTTGCTTTAAGCCGGGGTTGTCTAGTATTTCTTGTGGGTCTTTAAAGGTTGCTTCGGCGGATTTTTTCTTAGCCACCTCGGCGTCTTGCAGAATGGTGCGCCCCAAGCGGTCTTTTTGATTTTTGCCACGGGGGGTGGGGGCACCGGTTTCTTCACCGGGCAACACTAAATTGGTGTGTTTTGGCCGTCTCCTTGGTTTTTTAGCCATGTCATCACCTTGTTTCCTCATTCATAAAATCGCCGTCGGCGTAACGGACAGCGTGTAAAAAAAGACCGTTGGCGTGCAGCGTCGGCCCGGCTTGGCGGCGGTCTTGCGCCGCTAAAATAGCGGGTATCTGCGCGGGGCTTAAATCGCCGCTGCCAACCTGCAGCAGCGTGCCGGCTATAATGCGCACCATGTTATAAAGAAAACCGTCGCCGGTAACGGCAAGCGTTACCATGTCGCCGTGGCGGGTTACCGTAAGGCTTTGAATCTCCCGCACGGCGTCTTGCCCCGGTGTGTAGCGGCTGCAAAAAGAGGCAAAGTGGTGCCGCCCAATTAAATGCTGTGCCGCTTGCTGCATGGCCGCCACGTTAAGGGGCGGGCTGTACCGATAATAGTAACGGTCGGTAAAGGGGCAGTCAATAACGGCGTTGCGGATGTGATAATGGTATTCTTTGGACAGGCAGTTGTACCGCGCGTGAAAGTTCGGCGCCATGGTGTGGGCGGAATAGACACGGATATCCTTCGGCAGGTGTTTGTTCAGCGCCAGCGGCAACCGCTTCATTGGGATGGTGGTGCGGTGTTTAAAACTTAAACAAAAATCTTCGGCGTGAACGCCCGCGTCGGTGCGAGAGCACCCTTTAACGTCGGGGCGGCTGCCAAAGATTTGTTGCATTGCGTCTTGTACAACCTCACACACCGTTATCGCGTTCTTCTGCACCTGAAAACCGTGGTATCGGCTGCCGTCAAAAGCAAAACGTATTAATATATTCATACCGTGGCGCTACCGTTGGAAGGTGGCCAAGGTGGGAAAGACGGTGGAAAACAAAAAGCCGGAAAGCGCAATGGCGGTAAAGATAACCACACTGACAAAGAGCGACAGCACGTCGTTGGAAGTGATGCTCAGCTGGCGCAGGCGGGTGCGGTTGTCGCCCCCTTGGTAGCAGCGGCTTTCCATCGCCATAGCCAATTCATCGGCGCGGCGAAAGGCAGAAAGAAAAAGCGGTATCAGCACCGGTACCAGCGCTTTGATACGGCGTAAAAAGTTGCCGGAATCCATCTCGGCGCCGCGGGCCTTTTGCGCGTTCATTATCTTTTGTGTTTCTTCAATCAAGGTGGGGATAAACCGCAACGCAATGGTCATCATCATCGCCAGCTCGTGGGTGGGGAAACGCAGTTTGGAGAGCGGCTTCAAGAGCCGTTCGATGGCATCGGTTAAAACGATGGGGCTGGTGGTGTAGGTGAGCAGGCTGATGCCGGCGATAAGGCAAAAGATACGAATAACCATCAGCACCGCAAAATAAATGCCTTCTTGCGTGATGGTGATAAACCGCCACGAAAAGATGGGCGTACCGGAAATAAAGAACACGTTTAAAACGGTGGTAAAAGCCAGCACCGGCAACAGCGGTTTAAAGCTTTTCCACAACATTTTAAAGGGTATTTTGGCGCTGTGGTAGACGGCCAGTAGAAACGCAACCGAAATAAAAAGACCAAACGGGTTGGTGCCTATGACCAAAATAATGGTGTACGCCACGGCCAGCACAATTTTAATGCGCGGGTCAAGGCGGTGTATAACGGAATCCCCCGGCAGATGCTGCCCGATGGTGATGTCGTTAATCATGGCTTTGCTTCCTCTCTTTTGCAAAGTTGACAATGGTTTCGGCGGCTTGCTCTATGGTGTAAGCGTCGGTGGGTATGGGCAAGCCCATTGCCTTCAAACGCAAAAAGATGCGGGTAATTTGGGGCACGTCAAGCCCCATGTCTATTAACTTGTCAGAGTGGCTGAAAACGGTGGGCGTGTCGTCGTACATGGCGATGCCGCCGTCTTTCATCACAAGCACTTTGTCGGCGTATTTTGCCACGTCTTCCATCGAGTGGCTCACCAGTACAACGCTGGTGCCCGTTTCCTCGTGAAAGCGGCGTATCTGCTCTAAAATGCGGTCGCGTCCGTCGGGGTCCAGCCCGGCGGCGGGCTCGTCCAGCACCAGCAGTTTGGGGCGCATGGCCAGCACGCCGGCAATGGCGGCCCGCCTTTTTTGCCCGCCCGATAAATCAAAGGGGCTGCTTTGCAGCACTTTTTCAGACAAATCCACAAAGTTTGCCGCCCAGTAGACGCGTTCTTCCACTTCTTCAGGGGTAAGGCGCATGTTCTTAGGCCCGAAGGCGATGTCTTTGGCCACCGTTTCTTCAAACAGTTGGTACTCAGGGTATTGAAAGACAAGGCCGGTTAAAAAGCGAAATTTACGGATTTCTTTGGGTTTTTCCCACATTTCTTCACCGTCTATGTAGAGGGTGCCTTCGGTGGGTTTTAACAGCCCGTTAAAATGAGTAATTAAAGTGGATTTGCCGCACCCCGTGGGGCCGATGATACCTAAAAATGAGTGGGGCTCCATCTCAAAGCTGATGTCGCGGATGGCTTCAACGGCGTAGGGCATATCCGGGTTGTAAGTGTGGGAAAGGCCTTCGGCTTTAATGATCGGAACCATCGTGACCACCCTTTCCCTGATATGGCTCGCCCGTTAGCTTTTCGTACAGCAACTGGGCGCATTCTTCTTCGGTAATCACACCGCGGGGCATTTCAAAGCCGCGTTCGGTAAGCGCTTCGCACAGCTCGGCCGATTGCGGAATGTCAAGGCGCAGGGCGCGCATTTCCTCAACGCGGCTGAACACCTCTTTGGGAGTGCCGCCAAAGGCAATTTTGCCCTTGTCCATCACCAGCACCCGGTCCGCCTCGGCGGCTTCTTCCATGTAGTGGGTGATGTGCACCACCGTTATTCCCTCGTTGACGTTGAGGCGCTTAACGGTGCACATGATGTTGTCTCGCCCGCTGGGGTCCAGCATGGCGGTGGCTTCGTCCAAGACGATGCAATCAGGGTTCATGGCGAGAATGCCTGCCACCGCAACCCGTTGGCGCTGCCCACCGCTTAGCTTGTGCGGCTGGCGGTCGCGGTATTTATAAATGCCGGCGGCTTGCATGGCGCGGTCGATGCTTTTGCGCATTTCATCGGGCGGTACACCCAAGTTTTCCAGCGCGAAAGCGACGTCCTCCTCCACCACGGTGGCGACAATCTGGTTGTCGGGGTTTTGAAAAACCATACCAACTTTTTGGCGTATTTCATAGATACGCTCGGCGTCGCTGGTGGGGATGCCTTCAATCCAAACGGTGCCGCGTTGCGGCAGCAAAATACCGTTTAAGTGTTTGGCAAGGGTGGATTTGCCGCACCCGTTAGCCCCTAAAATCGCCACGAATTCCCCCTGTTTAACGGTTAAATCAATACCGTCTATCGCAGGTGGGCAGTTTTCGTCGTAGCGAAAGGTGATGTCTTCTGTTTTAATCATATCGGGCATGGCGGACCTCGCGGAGTAATTTATTTTAATTAAAGGTTTCGAACATACGCTGTTTCATTTATTTTAGAAAACCCTGCTTTATCATAGAAGGGTTGCAGTTCCGGTTGGGGGTGGTTGGCTAAAAGCATTACTTTATAGCAGTTTTTAACCGTTGCCAGCTGCACCGCTTGTTGCAACACGGCGTTGCCGTAGCCTTGGTGGCGTAGCCGCTTGTCGGCAACCAGCGCTTCGATAAGCGCAAAAGATTGGTCTTCTGCGTCGCCGGTAACGATGAGCATAATGCAAAGCGCCGCTACGGCGCCGTCTTGCTCCGCCACCAACAGATAGTGGTTTTTGTTGGAAAGCACATGGTCGAAAAGCGCTTCCAGCTTAGCGTGGTTGGGTATCGGCTCTTGCTCCAGTTGCGTAAAAAGACGAAGTACCGCGTCTTTGTCGCTGCTGGTGGCTTGGCGCACCGGTGGGGCGGCTTCGCTTTTGGGTTTCATCAATTCAAGCAGCAACGCGGGGTAATGCTCGTTGCCGATGGGCATGGTGGCGCCGCTGTCATAAACGGTGAAGCCCAGCTGTTTGTAAAAAGCGATGGTGTCCGCGTCTTGCGCCAACACACGCGCCACAACGCGCTTGCAACCCAGCGCCCACAGCCGCTCTAGCGCAAAATGCGCCATCTGCGTGCCGTAGCCATGGCGGCGGTAGGCACCCAGCATACTGAGGGAGCAAATTTCGCCGGTGTTGGCGGCGGGGTCATAGCTTGAGGTGGCGCTGAAAACCATGTAACCAACGGGTTTAGAATCGGCACGGGCGATGTATTGTTCGGTTTTTGCCTCGTGCTTTTTGCGGGTAAAATGGTCGGCCACTTTGTGGGTATCCACCGTTTTAAGAAAAGTTTTAGGCAGCAGTTGCTCAGACATTTCTTGCCAAATTTGCGTTTGCAAAAGAGCGACGCGTTCGGCGTCCAGCAGCTGTGCTTTTTGTATTTTTAGTGCCATGGCATAAATCCTTTAATCGATAGCGATGCTCATTTTATAAGAACATCTTCTAGTATAACACATACGGCGGCAGATAAAAAAGAGAAATGCCCGTTGTGGGGTTTATAATGCGTCGTCCTGCAAATATTGTTGCAGCGTTTGCTGTGTTTCATCTTGTGATTCAGGGAGGGCGATGCCGAGGTGCTGGTAGGCCAGCTGGGTAACGCAGCGCCCGCGCGGGGTGCGCGCTAAAAAGCCGCGTTGCATCAGGTAGGGCTCGCAAACGTCTTCCAGCGTGATGGCTTCTTCACCCAGCGCCGCCGCCAGCGTTTCAACGCCGACGGGGCCGCCGCCATATTTTTCAATAATGGCGCGCAGCAACAGGCGGTCAAGGTTATCCAGCCCGCTGTCATCAATTTCCATTTTGGCGAGGGCGTGGTCGGCCTGCTCGCTGTCTATTAAATCGCTGCCGGAGACCATCGCAAAGTCTCGCACCCGTTTCAGCAGGCGGTTGGCCACCCGGGGGGTGCCCCGGCTGCAATGCGCCAGCGAGCGGGCGCCTTCCGGCGTGCACTCAATGTCTAAAATGTCGGCGGAGCGAAGAATAATTTTCGCCAGTTCGTCGCTGTCATACATTTCCAGCTTTAAGGTAATGCCAAAGCGGTCGCGCAGCGGGCCGGTTAATTGCCCGGCGCGGGTGGTGGCGCCGATAAGGGTAAAGGGTGGCAAATCCAACCGAATCGATTGGGCGCTCGGCCCTTTGCCGATGATAATGTCAATGGCGTAATCTTCCAAAGCGGGGTAGAGTATTTCTTCCACCTGGCGTGGCAGGCGGTGAATTTCGTCGATGAACAAAACGTCGCCTTGCTGCAAGTTGGTAAGCAGGGCGGCTAGGTCGCCCGGTTTTTCTATGGCGGGGCCTGACGTAATGCGAAACTGCACGCCCATCTCGTGGGCGACAATGCCGGCAAGGGTGGTTTTACCCAGCCCCGGCGGCCCGTATAAAAGCAAGTGGTCAAGCGGCTCGCCACGCATTTTGGCGGCTTGCAGATAAACCGAGAGGTTGTCTTTCGCTTTGCTTTGCCCGATGTATTCTTCCAGCGTTTGTGGGCGAAGCGACGCCTCCAGCTCAAAATCTTCTTCGGGCTGCGGTTCAGGAGAAATGAGGCGCTCTTCAAATTCTTGGCTGAATTCTTGGCTGCCGTCTGCGCTTTGAATGGCCACTTAATTACCTCCCATGCCTTGCAGTGCGAGGCGGATAATTTCCTCCACAGGCAACGTGCCGTCAATGGTGGCAACGGCGCTGGCGGCCTCGCTGTTGGTGTAACCAAGGCTGATAAGGGCGCCCACCGCTTGGGCGGTGGCGTCGGTGCGGGCGGCGGCACTGGCGGACGGGGTGCCGTCACTTTCCGCCACTGAAACTTTATCTTTTAATTCCAGCGCCAACCGTTGCGCCAATTTAGGGCCAACGCCGTTGGCGGTGGAAAGGGTGTCATAATCAGACGCGTGCACCGCCAGCGCAATTTCGTCGGCGGTGAGGGCGCTTAAAATGGCGATGGCTACTTTGGGACCAACGCCGGTGACAGAGTTTAAAAGGCGGTACATGGTGCGGCTTTCTTTGTCGGCAAAGCCGTAGAGGGCAACGCTGTTATCGCTCACCTGCATGGTGGTGTAAACGGTGGCAACGTCGCCTATGGCGGGCAGGGCGGCGGCATCGGGCGCCGGCATGGTGGCAAGATACCCCACGCCGTTGCACTGAACCACCGCACTGTCCGGTGTTTTTTCAACTAATTTACCTGTTAAAGAATCAATCATAATCTAGTAGCCTTTGCTGTTTTAATGAGTTAATAATAGCCCATTTGTTGGCGGCGAGTGGTGTTTTTACCAAACTGCGCGCTGCGGGCGCTGTGCGCATGGCAAAGGGCGATAGCCAGCGCGTCGGTGGCGTCGTCTGGGGTGGGGGCTTCTTTTAAACTTAAGAGGCGCACAATCATTTGTTGCACCTGCTCTTTGGTGGCGCGCCCATAGCCGGTAACGCTTTGTTTAACTTGCAGCGGCGAATATTCCGCCAGTGCAAGCCCCGCTTTTTTGGCGGCAAGCAATATAACGCCTCGTGCTTCCGCCACCGCCATGGCGGTTTTTTGGTTGGTGGTGTAGAAAAGTGTTTCTATCGCCATCACGTCGGGTTTGGTGGTTTCCATAATGGTGGTGAAATCGTCATACACTTCTTCAAGGCGGTCTATAAAGGGGGTGTGCGCCTCGGTGGTAACCACGCCAAAGGTAACCGGCGTAACGGTGGCGCCGGCGCTATCCAACACGCCGTAGCCGGCGATGGCATACCCCGGGTCTACCCCTAAAACACGCATGATGTCACCCCTTTTTAATAGTTAGCTTAGATAGTAAAAACCTGCTTTTGCAAGCTGTTAAAACGTGAATGGAAGGCAGCTCACACAAAACAGATGTGTGTCTATATAGTACCACAAAACAGCCGAAATTCAAAACAGAGCGGCGGCTCTGCCGGGTTGTGTGCCGCCTGTTCTTGGCAATGTGGCTAAACTTTCAAGCGGAACGCTAGGCACTTTTTTTATAGTGGAAAAAGCTGGGCGTTGTGCCCTAATAAAAGAGGGTAGATTTGTGCATAACGCTGTGCGATGAGCCGCTTTACGGCGGCGGGTTGCTTTGATAATACGTAGTTGTTAAAAACATGTCAAGACTAAAAAAGTATTTGCGGCGCTTTGCTGTAAAGTGGTGCACCGCTCTAGCGGCTGTGGTATAGAATGCCGTACCACAGTCGCGAAACAAAGAGGTTATAGTAATTTATTAGCGTCATAAATAATATGTGCACAAAAAAGAAACGGGGCGCGAAGCTTAAATGGAGTGCTTTAAAAAAGGCGGCACAGCAAAACCTGTGCCATAAAAACTTTTCACAACGGGGGGTGTGCCGTGTGGGCAGTAAAAAGCGGCACTCAAAAAGTGGTTACACCTTTTTGAAATGCCGCTTGGCTTACTTTATAGCTGGGTGCGCCGCACCGACCGTGCGTTACAGCCCCATTTTCTCTTTGTACGCTTTGATTTGCTGTTTTACCGCGCCGGGTGCAGGACCGCCCTCGCTGTTGCGGCGGTGCAGGCATTCCATCAAATCAATAGCTTGGTAAACGCCGTCGTCAAACACGTCGCTTTCCGCCTTAAAGATATCCAGAGGCAGCGCCTCCAAGGTGGTGCCGTGCTCCACACAATAGGCGACAAGCCGCCCTGTGTGGGCGTAGGCATCACGGAAGGGGACCCCTTTTTTGGCAAGGTAATCGGCGCAGTCGGTGGCGTTGATAAAGCCTTTGGCGGCGGCGGCGCGCATGGTTTCCACGTTGACGGTGAGCGTTTCAACCATCGGTGTGATGGCTTCGAGGCAGGCAATCGCCGTTTCAACGGCGTCAAAAACGGCGGGTTTGTCTTCCTGCATGTCTTTGTTGTACGCCAGCGGCAGCCCTTTCAGCATTGTCAGCAGCACCACCAACTGCCCGTTGACACGGGCGGTTTTGCCGCGCACCAGCTCGGCGATGTCGGGGTTCTTTTTTTGTGGCATAATGGAAGAGCCGGTGGCGAAGGCGTCGTCCAGCTCAATAAAAGCAAACTCGCTGGAGCACCACAGCACCACCTCTTCTGAAAAGCGTGACAGGTGCGTCATCAACAGAGAGATGGCAAAGGTAAGCTCGGCGGCAAAGTCACGGTCGCTGACGGCGTCCATGCTGTTGGCGCACGGCGCCGTAAAGCCAAGCGCTTCAGCGGTAAAGGCGCGGTCGATGGGGTGGGTGGTGCCCGCCAGCGCCCCGGCGCCAAGGGGGCTGTAGTTCATGCGGCGGCGGCAGTCTTGCAATCGCTCTCTGTCGCGCTGCAGCATGTGGGCGTACGCCATCAAATGGTGGGCAAAGGTAACCGGCTGCGCCACTTGCAGATGGGTGTAGCCCGGCATAACGGTGTCGGTGTGCTGTTCGGCAAGAGCTACCAGCGCGGCGGCAAAATCGGTAACAAGGGCTTCTATTGTTTCGGTTTTGCGGCGCAGATAAAGGCGCAAATCCACCGCAACCTGGTCGTTGCGGCTGCGGGCGGTGTGCAGTTTTTTGCCGGCGTCACCGATGCGCTGTGTCAGCGCTTCTTCAATAAACATGTGGATGTCTTCGGCGCCGCTATCAAAAGAAAGGGTGCCTT
>CAYZSR010000064.1:0-889 GCA_964479715.1 uncultured Oscillospiraceae bacterium
GTGTTTGATACCCTGCGCCGCTACTTTTTGTACCGTGGCTACGACGTTAACTTTGTCAGCAACATCACCGATATTGACGACAAAATTATTATGGAAGCCAACCGCCAAGGGGTAACCGCCAAAGACATTGCTGAAAAATATGAAAAGGAATTTCTAACCGACGCCGACGGCTTAAACATTATGCCGCCGACCAGCATGCCCCGTGCCACCGAGCACGTTGATTCCATCGTTACGATGATTCAAGAAATTATCGACGGCGGCTATGGCTACGTGGCGGAAAACGGCGACGTTTACTTCAGAGCCAGACAGTTTGATGATTACGGCAAGCTGTCCAACATGTCTTTAGATGAGCTGGAGGGCGACCGAGACCTCGCCATTAACTTGGGCGACGGCATCAAAGAAAACCCGTCTGACTTTGCCGTTTGGAAAGCGGCAAAACCGGGCGAGCCGGCGTGGGATTCGCCGTGGAGTAAAGGGCGCCCCGGCTGGCACATTGAATGCAGCGCCATGAGCAAAGAACACCTTGGCGCCACCGTGGACATTCACGGCGGTGGGCAAGACCTTATCTTCCCGCACCACGAAAATGAGATTGCGCAAAGCGAGTGCGTCAGCGGTGAAACCTTTGCCCGTTACTGGATGCACAACGGCTTTTTGCACGTTGATGACAGCAAAATGAGCAAATCGCTGGGCAACTTTTCCACCGTGCGCGAGGTGGCGGAAGAAGTGGGGTACGAGCCGATACGTTACTTTATGATTAGCGCCCACTACCGCACGCCCATCAACTTTTCAATGGACATTATGCACCAGCAAAAGCAAAGTTTAGAGCGCCTTTACACCGGGCGTGAAAACCTTGATTTCGCCATTAAAAACGCCGACGACAGCGGCACCG
>CAYZSR010000064.1:899-8582 GCA_964479715.1 uncultured Oscillospiraceae bacterium
ACGCGCTGTACCAAAAAGCGGTGCAGGCGGAAAAAGACTTTTGCGAGCGCATGGATGACGACCTCAACACGGCCGACGCGCTGGCGGTGCTGTTTGATTTGGTGCGCGACATGAACACCGAAAGCAAAAACACCACCCAAAAAGCGTTGCAAGACACCGCTGAAATTTTTGACGCGCTGTGCGGCGTTTTAGGCTTGCTTTACCACCGCGAGACCGACAGCGTGCCGCAAGAAATTCTTGATTTGGCAGACGAGCGTGAAGCCGCCCGCCAAGCGAAAGACTACCAACGCGCCGATGAAATTCGCGACGCGTTGCACGCTAAAGGCTACCAAGTGGAAGACACAAGCGACGGCCCTAAAGTAAACAAATTAAGCTAATTTATAGCATCAAAAAAGGCACCCGCCAAGGGTGCCTTTTTAATTGGTTATTTTACACTTGTTTAACGGCGCGAAATTAACCGTTTTTTGCTTCCCCCAACACACGGGGGCGCACCCAGCGGTTAATCAGCGGTACCGTTAAGTTTACAATCAGTACGGCAAAGGTAAACCCTTCCGCCCAAGGGCTGAATAGCCTGAAGAGCATGGTTACCACGCCGCATAAAACGCCGTAAAGCACCTGTCCTGACGGCGCCGACGGCGACGAGCCATAGTCGGTCACCATGAAAAAGCCGCCCAGCAAGGTGGTGCCGCCCATAAGGTGCGCCAGCACCGCTGAGGCATCGGCAGAGAAAAGCCCGCTCGGCCCGGCAAAGATAAACGCCATTGCCGCCACCGATGCAAAAAAGGCGGTGGGTATGCGGGGCGAGATAACGCCGCGATACAGCAGATAAATAGCGCCGATTAAAATAAGAAGCACGCTGGTTTCACCCAGTTTGCCGCCCCGCAAGCCGATAAAGGCGTTCCATAATTCGGTGCCGCTCAGCGTTTCATGGGCTTTTACCATTTGCAGCGGGGTGGCGCTGGCTATTGTGTCCACCCGCTCGGAAAAGCCGAAAAGCGGTGCCGGCAGCGGCGCTGCCATGGTGGTGGCGGGAAAAACAATGCGCAGCAGCGCGCGCCCCGTTAAGGCGGGGTTTAAAAAGTTGTAGCCTATGCCGCCGAACAGTTCCTTGCCCACCACAATGCCGAATGCCGCACCTACAGCAACCATCCACAAGGGAACGGTGCTAGGCACGCTCATTGCAAAGAGCACGCCGGTTACCACCGCGCTGAAATCAATGTTTTTAACGGTGTGGGGGCGTTTTGTTATTTTGTGGGCTAAAAAGTCACACAGCAGCGCTGTAAAGACCGAGACGGCATACACCGCCAGCACCCGCGCCCCGAAAAAGAACAGCGAGCCGAGCACCGCCGGCAGCAGCGCAATCAGTACATCAAGCATAATGCGCTGCACCGTGCCGCTTTTACGCAGATGGGGTGACGCTTGGTACGCCAGTGTGTTTTGGCTGCGCAAAAACGCTTCGTTTATGTCGTTGCCGTTTAATGTATCAATAGGTTGTTTACGCATTTTTTGCCTCCCGTGCTTTTTTATCTAAATCGCCTTTCGCCCGCGTAATGTTTTCAGCCAGCCGCCGTTTAGCGGGGCAAACATAGCTGCAACAGCCGCAGTTAATGCAGCTTTGCGCTTGCAGCTGCGCGGTGCGCGCGTCGTCGCCTTGGCGGTAGGCGCGGTCGATAAAAAGCGGCATAAGCCGCATGGGGCAGGCGCTTACGCAGCGGTTGCAGCGTATGCACGGGTCTTCTTGCGGGGGCAGTGGCTGCGCTGTGTTAAAAATAACCAGCCCGTTGTTGCCTTTGGCAAGCGGCGTTGCCAGCGTGGTAAGCGTCAGCCCCATCATCGGGCCGCCGGCCACCACACGGGCGGGGGCGCCGTTAAAACCGCCGCAAAAAGATATTACATCGCTGGCTAAAGTGCCGATGGGAAAGCGCACGTTCTGCGGTGTGTTAACATCGCCTGTTACGGTGCAAACACGGCTGGTTAGCGGCTCGCCCGTGGTTAAAGCGTGGCCCAGCGCCGCCATGGTGGAAACGTTGGAAACAACCACCCCAACATCCAGCGGCAACTTGCCGATGGGTACCTCTCGCCCCGTAACCGCTTGAATAAGCTGTTTTTCGCCACCTTGAGGGTAGCGGGTGGCAAGGGGGTGCACCGTTATGCTGCTTTCTTTGCGGCACGCGTCGTCCATCACGTCAATGGCGACGGGCTTGTTTGCCTCAATGCCGATGATGATACGCCCAGCGCCCACCGCCTTGGCGGCGGCTTTGGCGCCTTTTAAAATCAGCTCGCCTTGGGTTTGCATAACCACGTCATCGGCGGCGAGCATTGGCTCACATTCTGAGCCGTTAAGCAGCAGTGTGTCTACTTTTTGGTCTTCTTTGACCGACAGTTTAACGCAGAGCGGAAAGGTGGCGCCGCCCATGCCGACAAGGCCGGCTTGGCGGGCTATTTCAACAATGTCCGCCGGCGCCAATTCATCCAGCGGCGGCGGTGGTTTAATGCTGTCGTCCAGTTGGTACAGCCCGTTGTTTTCAATCTCCACCGCCGTCACGCCGCGCCCGTTTGGCAGCTGGCGCTCTTCAACGGCGGACACCGTGCCGGACACGCTAGCGTGCACCGGTACGCTGACAAAGGCGTCGCTGTTGCCGATGCGCTGGCCCACCTTGACGCTGTCACCCACCTTCACGTGCGGCTGGCAGGGCGCGCCGATATGTTGCTGCATCGGCACCACCACCCGCAACGGGTGTATCGTGGTGGGCTTGCCGCTGTTGGCAAGCTGTGGTGCGTTGTTTTTCCATGGTGTTTTTGGTTCAATGCCGCCCCAAAACCCACTTTTATTCATTCCATTGCCTCCTCGGTATCGGTTTGTCTTCTTCGTCGCTGTTTTGGTTTTGCGCTACACACAGCGCGCCGTAGACAGCTGAAAGCAGCCGCCTACGGCAACTGGGTGCTTGCTTGGGGAAAAGAGCGCTAGGTTAAATCTTCCGCCTGGGTGGTGCAATAATCAGCGGCGGCTACGGCGGCCACCGCCCCGTCCGACGTGGCGGTAACAATTTGGCGCAACGGTTTACGGCGCAAGTCGCCCGCCACCCACACCCCTTCAATAGAGGTGGCGCAATCTTCGCCGCTGGGCACATAGCCGTATTCGTCCAGCGCAATTTGGTCTTTATACATATCCGTTTGAGGTATCATGCCGATGGCGATAAAAATACCGCTTACTTTTAACGTTTCTTCACCGTCGGGTGTTTTCAGCGTCACGTGCTGCACCGTTTCGGTGCCCTCAATGCTTTCAACGGTCGAGCTGAGAACCAGCTCGATGTTGTCACGCTTTTCAAGGGCTTTTTGCTTGGCGGTTTCCGCCCTAAATTCGTCGCGGCGGTGGATAAGATACACTTTTTTGCTGGTGGCAGAAAGCAGCACCGCGTCGGTTAAAGCGGTGTTACCGCCGCCTACAATGGCCACTTCTTTATCTCTAAAGAAGGCGGCGTCGCAGGTGCCGCAATAGGACACACCGCGGCCGACAAAGGTGTCTTCGCCCGGCACGCCCAACTTGCGGCGAGAGGCGCCGTTCGCCAAAATAACGGCGCGGCTTTGGTATTCGTTGTTGGTGGTTTTTACTGTTTTTACGCTGCCTTTCAGCTGCACGCCGGTCACTTCTTCAAAAAGCACCTCGGCGCCTGCCTCACGGGCGTGGGTGTACAGCTTAATGGCAAAATCGCTGCCTTCTATGTTGGGCAAGCCGGGGTAGTTGTCTATGTAGCTGGTGGTGGCAACTTGCCCCCCGTAAGCGTGTTTATCCAGCACCACAACCGAGGCACCGGCGCGGGCGGCGTAGATAGCCGCCGTCAACCCGGCGGGACCTGCGCCTATAATAATTATATCGGTCATAAAAGCTCCTCCTTATACAATAACAGGTTCGCTATGTCGTTTTCATACCTCCATTATACCATAAAACCGGCGATACAAAAGTTGTTCGGGCAAAAAGTGGCACACCGCCGTAAATGACGGGCGGCAGGGTGCCTTTTACGCCGACGTGGCGGCGAAAGTGTGCTATATTTGCCATATTTTTGTATAAATGGTAAAATTATAGAGATAATAGCATCCGATTAGAGCCGACTGAACCGGCTACTTTAAACCAATGGGGGGATGAGCGGGTGGGCAAAAAAAGTATTGTGGCGGCGCTGCTTGCTGTTTGTTTACTGCTTTCAGGCTGTGCCTCGCTCACCTTTCAAAACACCAACGAGCTGTTGCGCGCCCCCGCATTGGGCGAAGAACAGGGCGAAATTCAAAAGGCTCTTGCCGCCACACTTGACCAAGAGCCGCAGTTTAAATTTCCCAAAGAGGGGGGCATGCAAAGCCCTCTTTTGATTGCCGATTTAGACGGCGACGGCAACGACGAAGGTGCCGTGCTTTACAGCGTGCAAGACAGCGCTGCCGGCGTGCAAGATAAAGGCAGCCAGGTGTACCTTGCCATTTTGGAAAAGCAAGATAAACAGTGGGTTGTTACGCAAGATGCTTTAGGCCTCGGCAGCGACGTTGCCAGCTTTGACGTGGCCGATCTATTGGGCGACGGCAGCCAGCAACTTATCGTCGGCTACGCCGCCGCCAACCTCAGCAACAAAACGCTGGCGCTGTATCAATACAGCGATAACCAGCTGATAGAAGTGTACCACACCCCGTATTCCCGCTACGCTTTGGGCGATTTTACCGGCCAAGGCGGCACCGATTTGGTGTGGGTGTCCCGCGACGACCAAGTGGGCGATTTGCAGCTGCTGCATATGCCGGTGGAAGCGGGCGCTTTCACCGCGCCGCACACGCCGGTTAAGCTGGAAAGTAACATCACTGCTTGCGACGGGCTTTACCCCAGCCTTGGCGCCAACGGCAGCCGCGTGCTGGTGGTGGACGGCGTGGTGGCAAACAACATGCTTGCCAGCCAGCTGGTGTATTTTTCCGGCGAGCACTTTTATACCCTCGACGACGCCACCCGCCTTTTAGGCGACAGCGCCCGCGCCAACCCGCTGCTTAAAGCACGCGACATCGACGGCAACGGCGTGGTGGAAATTCCCATCCCTGTGTCGGGCAGTATACAGGTGGAAGCGGGCGACAAACAGCTGCAATTTATTGAGTGGATAGATTTTATCACCGGTGAACCGACGGTGAAAAATTTTGGCTTGCTGGATTCCAACCGCGGTGTTTACACATCGCTGCCCGGCTCGTGGCAAGGCAACATCACCGTTACCGACGGCGTTAAAGAAGATGAATGGGTGGTGCGCGACCGCGAAACAGAGCGCAGCCTAGTGCGGCTTAAAACGCTGGAAGCCGACGAAGAAATGCCGTCGGACGATGTGGTGCGTCTACCCGGCTTTTCCAACACGTATTTAATCGCCTCCAAAACTCTTTCTAAAACGGAACGCAGCCTAATAAGAACGCTGCTGCTTGTATAAATAGACGATTTTAATTTTGTTTTATAGACTGTTCAATAGCGACGCCGTTTGAATTTTACGGCGTCTGCAAAGAAATGAGGAACTGTGCTTTGAAAAAAATTCTTGTTGTAGAAGATGAAAGCTCAATCCGTGAATTAATTGCCTTAAACTTACGCATGGACGAATTTGATGTGGTTGAGGCCGCCTCGGCGGAAGAAGCGCTGGATATTTTTAACACCTCGCCCGACAGTTTTGATTGCGCCGTGCTGGACATTATGCTGCCCGGCATGAATGGCTTTAGCCTGTGTGAAAACATCCGTGGCGTTTCGCCGGTGGTGGGCATTGTAATGCTCAGCGCCAAATCCCTTGAAGCGGATAAAATAAAAGCGCTGTCCATCGGCGCTGACGACTACATGACCAAGCCCTTTTCCATCAGCGAGCTGAAAGCACGTATCGACGCGCTTTGCCGCCGTGTGGGGCATAGCCAAGAGCAACAACAAGACGACGGCAAACTCATCAGCGGTGACTTTGTGCTGGATGAAAAAAGCCGTATTCTGCTTAAAAAAGGCGAGCCTATTAATCTCACCCAAGTAGAGTTTCAAATTATGGATTTGTTTTTCCGCAACAGCGGCACCGCCTTGGTGCGTGAAAAAATACTGGAAGGGGTTTGGGGCGAAAACTACTACGGCGACGTTAAAATTGTCGACGTTAACATCCGCCGCCTGCGCATGAAAGTGGAAGATGAGCCGAGCAACCCGGAACATATTTTAACAGTGTGGGGCTACGGCTACCGCTGGAACCCATAAATTAACCGCTGCTTGTGTTTAAAATGCATCGCAAACAGTATATAATAAACTAAGTCTAAGGAGGCACGCGTTGAACTCCATTACCAAAAGATGGGTAAAGGGTAGCTTGTTTTTTACCTTGGCCGTTGTTCTGGTGGCGGAGGCGCTGTTTTTGTACTACACTATAACCGGGTATTACAATTACGCCAACTCGGCCATTATAGACCAGTTTAACATGGTGTACAGCCAGTTGCAGATGTTTTCAAGCGCCGCGAACGATGAACAAGCGCTGCGGCTCATACGCAGCGTGGAGCAATTTGAAGAAAAAGGCCGCTTTGAATTAACACTTATTGACGCCGACGGCGACATTGTGCTTTCTTCCTCCGGCGTTAAACCGGAAGAGCAGCCCAACGCGCCGGATATTGAGCAGGCGCTTAAATTAGACAAAAGCGGCACCGGCTATTACACCGGCAGAAACAGCAACGGCGAACGGGTGATGGCCATCACCGAGCGCACGCCCTACTCGGCAGGCGGCATCGTTGCCATGCGTATATCCACCAGCTTGAAATTAGTTGACCGAACCATCGTCAACTTAGTGTTGGCATCGGTTTTGTTGCTTTTTGTTATCATTATGGCAAGCGTTATCTCGGGCGTTTATTTTATCCGCTCCATTGTGCAACCGCTGCAAAAAGTGGAGGTAACCGCCACCAAAATAGCGGGCGGCGATTTTGACACCCGCATAGACATCCCCAGCGACGACGAAATAGGGCGCCTGTGCGGCACGATAAACCACATGGCGGAAGAGCTTTCTTACAGCGAAAAGATGAAGAACGAATTTATTTCGTCGGTCAGCCACGAGCTGCGCACCCCGCTTACCTCCATCAAAGGGTGGATAGAAACGGTGGGGCAATTTAAAAATACCGACGAGCCGGGCTTTCGCCGCGGCATGGAAATAATTTCTTACGAAACCGACCGCCTCTATGAGATGGTTGAAGAACTGCTTGATTTTTCCAACCTGCAAAGCGGCGTGGAACTGAAGATGGAACTGCAAGACCTTGCCGCCGAGGTGGAAGAAGCGGTGCTTCTTTCGGCCAGCCGCGCCAAAATGCTGGACATTGCCGTCCACTACACCGCGCCGGAGCTGCCGGTGCCGGTGCTTGCAGACCGCAACCGCCTGCGGCAGGTGCTGCTTAACGTGCTGGACAACGCCATTAAGTATTCCTTTAAAGACGGCGTTATCAACGTGGCGGTTGAAACGGGTGCCCGCCGTGCCAATGTGGTGATACAAGACGAGGGGCGGGGCATCTCGGCGCACGATTTAAAAAACGTAAAACAAAAATTTTACAAAGGCAAAACCACCGTCCGCGGCAGCGGCATCGGGCTGGCGGTTGTGGATGAAATTATGCGGGCGCACGACGGCGTGCTGGATATTACCAGCGAGCTGAACCACGGCACCACCGTCACACTGTCCTTCCCGCTTT
>CAYZSR010000065.1:0-8388 GCA_964479715.1 uncultured Oscillospiraceae bacterium
TGGGTTTGAATGTTACGGCGGCTTCGGTTTAATAAACCTGCTTCGCAAAGAAATACGCCGCGGGCACGCCGTGGCGGCAAAAGTGTGCTACCGCGCCCCTTATCTGGGCGAAAAAAGTGACGACGAAGACGAGGCGGCAGACGGCGAAGAAATAACCGACGACGAAAAGAAAGATAACGAAGTGGCGTCGGAAGAGACCACCGACGAAACCCCCGCTGATGATACAGAGGAAAAAACCGCCGACGCACCCGATGCGCTGCCGATACTGCCGGAAGCGGTGGTGGACAGTTTTGGCCACCTGGTGGTGGTGCGCGGTTTTTACTGGAAAGACGACGAAGAATACGTTGTTATTAACGACCCGATGCAACCCTCGGACAGCGAAGCCCGTATGGACATTACGCTGACCAAATTTTTAGAGATATACCAAGGGCTCTTTTTAATGTTGCACCAAAAAAAGGGCAGCGGGCACGCCAAACCGGTGCGCCAGCTGGCAACGCTTATTTTGCAAAACGACGAAATACGCCTTGAAGACCATGAAAAATCACTTATTCCCGGTGATTTACACCAGGTAACCACCTGCTACACGCTGTCCGATTCTAAATCCATCGCCTACCCCAACGCCGCCTATAAAAAGTTTTTCTACCCCCGCCCCGACCAGCAGGGCAAACTACGCTTTGACATCAGCTCGGTGCTGGGCAAGAAAATGACCTTTTACTACATCGGCCCCTACGGCAACTTCTACGTGGCTGAAAAAATAATCCGTGAGATGGATGACCTCGACGACGACCCGTTATCCCGCTTGATAAAACAGCAATCTTAGGAGGCTTTTAATATGACGTTAGACAACATTATTGCCACCCGCCGCAGCGTACGCCACTTTAAACCCGACGCCATTGAGCGCGATGTGCTAGAGCAGGTGCTCAACGCCGGGCGGTTGGCGCCGTCGGCAAGAAACCTGCAAACGTGGCGCTTTACGGTGGTGCTCAATAAAGAATTGATGGCGCAGCTACAAGGGGCCAGCGTGGTGCAACCGATATTGCAAGAGGTGCCGGCGGTTATTGCCGTTTGGTCCACCGACGATCGCACCATGCAGTGCGGCCAGCCCGCCGCCACCGTTGATTGCTCCATTGCGCTGACGCACATGATGTTAAAAGCCACCGAGCTGGGGCTTGGCACCTGTTGGCTGGGGCTTTTTGACGCCGACGAAGCGGCCCGTGTTTTGGACCTGCCAGACGACGCGCAGGTGGTGGCGCTGATGCCTATCGGCTACGCCGACCCGCCCAAAAACCCTTCACCTCGCAAACCGCTCGAAGAAATTATCGACATAAGGGAGTAATAGATGATTAGTTTTCGCATTGAAACCAAGCGCAGGGAACAACCGGTGCTTATTACGCAGCAGGTGCAAGACGCGGTGCAACAGCGCAACATTGAAGAAGGCATTTGCGTGGTGCACTGCCCGCACACCACCGCCGGTTTAACAATTAATGAATGCGCCGACCCCGACGTGATGCGCGATATGTTTTTAGCGTTGGACAAAGCCTTTCCCGACCGCCCTGAGTTTCGCCATTTTGAGGGCAACTCCGCCGCCCATGTGAAAGCCACCGTTACCGGCTCGTCGGTAACAATTCCGATAAAAAATGGGCAGCTGATGTTGGGGCGCTGGCAGGGCATTTGGTTTTGTGAGTTTGACGGCCCACGCACCCGTCAATTTTACCTGCAACTGGTTAAAGAAAAATAAATACGCAAATTAAAACCACCCGCTTTGGTGCCTGCCAAAACGGGTGGTTTTGGTTTTGCCGTACCGCTGCTTCGGCGGCGGTTAGGCGTCGCCATTTTCAGCGGCGGTGGCGGCCACCCCCAGAAAATAGCCGATTACCACGCCAAGCCCTACCATAAGCAGCTTTTTAATGCCAACGGCACGGATTAAGCCAACCACCGTAAACCCGGCGCCCAAACGTGAAAAATGCTTTCTGTTTGCTTTCACTGCCTTCATCTGTCTCCTCCTTGGTTTAGTTCATCACGGTGTTCTTCTCAAACATATCTTTTACAGCCTGTGCCAGCGGTTGGTGCGGCGGCTGTTGCAAATGAGGGTCGTCCCGTACAATGGCTACCGCCTGCTCTTGGGCGGCTTTCAGCGTGCGGGTGTCGGTCGCTAAATTGGCTATGCGCAGCTGCGGCAACCCGTGCTGGCGGCTGCCGAAAAAGTCACCGGGGCCGCGCGTTTCAAGGTCGTAGCGGGCAATTTCAAAGCCGTCGTTGGTGCGGCAGAAAAAGCGCAACCGTTCACGCACCGCTTCGCCGGCGTTGTCACTTAATAAAATACAATGGCTTTGCGTGTCTGAGCGGCCAACCCGCCCACGCAGTTGGTGCAACGCCGAAAGACCATACCGCTCGGCGTCTTCAATCACCATCACGGTGGCGTTGGGTACGTCCACCCCCACCTCTATGACGGTGGTGGTTACCAGCACATCGGTTTCGCCCGCCACAAAGGCATCCATACTTTGCTGTTTGTCCGCCGCCGCCATCTGCCCGTGCAAAAGCCCCACGTTGGCGTGCGGCAAAAGCGGCCGCGCCGTTTCTTCGGCGTAGGTGGTGGCGGCCTGCAAATCGCTTTCACCTTCCTGCACCAGCGGGCAAACAATGTACACTTGGTGCCCCGCTTCTATCTGCTGCGCTAAAAATCCAAACATATCGCGCCGTTTTTGCCCCGTTACGGCGTAAGTTTTAACGGGTTTTCGCCCCGGCGGCATTTCGTCTATGGCGCTGATGTCCAAATCGCCAAACAACATCAGCGCAAGGGTGCGCGGTATCGGCGTGGCGCTCATAACCAGCAGGTGCGGCTGGTTGCCTTTTTCCGCCAGCAAACGGCGCTGGCGCACGCCAAAGCGGTGCTGTTCATCGGTGATGGCAAAACCCAGATTGTGGTAATTTACCGGGTCACTCAAAACGGCGTGGGTGCCCACCACCAAATCCACCACCCCGTCTTCAATGGCGTTTAAGGTGGCGGTGCGCGCTTTGCCCCGCACGCTGCCTGTTAAAAGCGCCAGCTGCAAGCCCAGCGGCTCTAAATGCTGTTGCAACGTTTCGGCGTGTTGGTGCGCCAATATCTCGGTGGGTGCCATCAGCACACTTTGGTAGCCGTTGAGGGCGGCAAAATACACGCCCGCCGCCGCCACCAGCGTTTTCCCGCTGCCCACGTCGCCTTGCAACAGGCGGTTCATCGGGGCGGGGCGCTGCATGTCGTCCAGTATTTCATCGATCGAGCGGCGCTGGGCGCCGGTTAGCTTAAAAGGCAGCGACGCCGCAAAGGGCGCCATCTCTTTCGCCTGCATCGGCGCGCCCGTTTCGCCGCTTTCACGGGTGCGCATTTGCAACATACCCGTTTGCAGCACAAACAGCTCTTCAAAAATAAAGCGGCGGCGGCTTTGCTCCACCTCGTCTTTTGATTGAGGGCGGTGTATGTACCGCATAGCGGTTAGCCTATCGGGCATTTGGTAGCGCTGCAACAGCGTTTCGGGGATGGGCTCCGGTATCGTTTCAAGGGCGCTGAGCACCGTTTCCACAATGCGGCTTACAATGCGGTGCGACAGCCCCTCGGTTAAAGGGTACTGCGCCGTTAGTTGCACACCGGCGTCCAGCGGCAGCACCTGCGGGGCAATCATCTCCCGCTCGGCTAGGGTGCCACCCACCTTGCCGTAAAAAAGATAGCTCTCGCCCTCTTTCAGGTTGCGCGGTGTGTACGGGTTGTTAAAAAACACCAGCGTGAGCGAAGCGCTGTCATCAGAACAAAAGACCTTTTGCATGGTGCGCCCGCCCGAAAGGCGTATCGACGGACCGACCGACTCTACCTCAGCTTTGAGGGTAACCGCTTCGTCATACGGGGCCGACGCCACCGCCAGCGGGCTGGAATAATCAATGTACCCGCGGGGGTACAGCTGCAATAAATCGCCCACGGTGGCAACGTCAAGGCGCGCCAGTTGCTCGGCGCGTTTCGGCCCAACGCCTTTTATAAACTGAATGTCGCTACCCCATTGCATGGCGGTCCCTCCCCCTCTTTTTAATAAGCACGTTACACCCTATTATACGCTCTGCCATTTGCTTGGGCAACCACCCACCGTTTTGCCGCGAATATAGAAATATTAAGGCGGCTGTGATATACTCAAACAAACTATTAAAGACAAGAGGCGTTTATGTGGATAGCTTAACAAACCTTTCGACGATACGTGACCTTTGCCAGCGGCACGACTTTACCTTTTCCAAAAGCCACGGGCAACATTTTTTAATAAACCCCGGCATTTGCCCCAAAATTGCCGACGTAGCGGGCATTGACGAAGAGAGCGAAATATTTGAAATTGGCCCCGGCTTCGGCACCCTTTCGCGGGAGCTGGCAAGCCGCGGCGGCACAGTGGTAGCCGTTGAAAAAGACGCGCGGCTGTTGCCCGTTTTGGCAGAAACAATGCACGGGTATGATAATTTTACCGTGCTGCAGGACGACGTGCTTGAAACGGATTTGGCGGCGCTGTTTGCGCAGCGTTTTAAGCACCCCGTTAAGGTGTGCGCCAATTTGCCGTACAACATTACCAGCCCCGTTATTACCGGCTTGCTGGAAACGCCGCTGCCGATAGACACCATCACCGTGATGGTGCAAAAAGAGGCGGCACGGCGCCTTTGCGCGGCGCCCGGCACGCGGGAATCGGGCGCCATCAGCTATTTAGTGCACTATTACACTAAGCCAACCTACGCCTTTACGGTAAAACCGGGCAGCTTTTATCCCGCCCCGCGGGTAGACAGCGGCGTTATTCACCTAACCCTGCGTACCAAGCGCCCTTTTGACGACAACGCCGCGCAAAAAGAACGTCTTTTCAAATTGATTCGTGCCGGTTTTGGCCAGCGCCGCAAAACCCTTGCCAACGCGGCCTCGGCAGGGCTGGACATGGATAAAGACCGCCTGCTGGAGGCGCTGACCGGCGCCGAGATAGACACGCGGGTACGCCCCGAAGCGCTGACACTGGAACAATTTATTACGCTGACCAATCGGCTGTGGCCGGCCAAGTAAGCGGAGGAAACAATGAAAAAAACTAAAAAACTAACCGTTGTTGCGGCGGTGCTTGCCGCTATTATGCTGCTAGGCAGCTGCGCTTTTTTGCCCATAAAACAGCGTGGCGCGCCGTCGGCAAATTCCCCGTTGCCGCAAGAAATGGTGCGCTATTCTGAAATGGAATACAAGCAGCCCGATGTTGCCGCCTTGCTGGACGAAATAGGCGTCATTACACAAAAAGTAAAGGCGGCCACCACCGCCGACGAAGTGATACAGCTGGACAACGAAATAAGCCGTCTATATGATGATTTTTCAGCCATGTACACGCTGGCGCAGCTAAAAAGCTACCACGACCACAGCGATGAATACTACCAAGAACAAAAATCTTTTTGCGCCGACGCCAACGTAACGCTGCGCACCGCCACGGTGGATTTAAACCGCGCTATTGTAGAGGGCAAGTTTGCCGACGACTACAAAACTCATGTGGGCGATTATGTTTTTGAAAGTATTAAAAACCAGTTGCGGCTACACTCAAAAGAAGTGGAGGCGCTGCGGCAAGAGCGCAAACAGCTTGAAATAAAGTACGACAAGCTAATTGCCGACGCCACCGTTACCCACAACGGCACCGAACTGACGATGGATGATTTGCTTGAAAACACCACGCTGCAATACATTGAATACGTGACGCTGATGGGCCGCTATTTTGACGACAACGTCAATGCTTTTGCAGATATTTACAGCCGGCTGGTGGCGCTGGATAAAGAGATTACCGAAACGCTTGGCTTTGAAACGGTAGCGGACATGTACTACCTTTCTTACGACCGAGACTACACCCCTGCTAAGGGGCTGGCGCTTTGCCACACGGTGCAAGAGCTGTTTGCGCCGATGGCACCCGCCATTTTTGGCGCCAGCTACAGCTACCTGCCCGTTAAATTAAACGACGCTCTTAAAACGGCGCCGCAATTTTTAAAGGACGTTGACGCCGAGCTGACAGACGCCTGGCAAGATATGCTTTATTATGAATTATACGATTTTGAGCCGCTTAAAAACAAGCAGCGGGGCACCGCCTTTACCACCACGCTGGGCAGTTATAACGCCCCCTTTACTTATATGTACTGGGAAGATGATTTTGCCTCTGCCAGCACCATGCTGCATGAATTTGGCCATTTTTATGATTTTTGGCTGCGCAGCGGCGAAGACACCGTCTTTAACCTAGACATTGCCGAAGTTTACTCGCAAGGGCTGGAAATGCTGATGTACCATAAGGCGGATTATTTCACCGACCAGCTGCATAACGCGCAAGATGAACTGCTGTACAACATGGCAAACGCCCTCATCTACCAATCACTATTAGAAGAATTTCAGTTTGACGTGTACGCCATGGAAGAAATAAACGCTGAAACGCTAAGCACCGCCTACACCGCTTTGTTTGATGCCTATGGGCTGGAAAGCAGCCTTGTAAGCGACGCCGGGCTGAACAACACGTGGTTTCAGGTAGAGCATCTCTTTCAAGCGCCTTTTTACACCGTCAGCTACATCACCAGCGCGGTGGTGGCGCTGCAAATTTGGACCGAGGCACTGGACGATTGGCGCGCCGCCGCAGACACCTATCTGGCGCTGATACACCAAGAGCAAAACCAGCCTTTCGGCACGCTGATTAAAAGCGCCGGGCTCGGCTCACCCTTTGATGAAGCACCGCTGGCTGCCATTGCCGACCAGTACCAAAAGCGCTACGCTGGCGCCACCCTTCCAAACGCCGCCTAGAACATATAAAGATGGTTTTTTATTCTTTCTCACAAGATATAGTGCGTGTAAGTAAACGGCACATTACACTCTTTTGTTAACGACCGTATTACACAGGTTGCGGGGCAACTTACTCATTGTACAGCGCCGCTCTTTGGGCAACAGCCGTGTGAAAGCAGCCGAAAACATCTGCCAAGGCGCTTTTTCAAAGCGCCGTCCGTTACCCGGTACATCAATGAAATCACCTTGCTGTAAAATAGCTGCATGTCTCAACACCCACGGTGCAAACGGTTGAAAGAAACGACGGGTACGGCGGGTTTTCAGCCGTTCATCGGCGCCACTTAATAAAGGACAAAGCAAAACGGTTCCGTCACACAAGACGGAACCGTTTTTTATTGTTTGCGTTAGATACCTTTAATGCTCGGACGAAGGGTCGACACAGCCCTCGGTAAACTCGGGCGAGCAGGCGGTTGTGTTTTGGTCAAAGCTGACGTCAAAAATCGGCGTCGGTGCTTTCCACAGCCCATGCAGGTTGCAATAGGCGTACACTTCTTGCACCTCTTCAGGCACCAGGTGCATTAAAACGCTGGGCGGGTCGCCCACTTCAATGTTGTAAAAACTGCCGCCAAAAGAAGTTTGCACAAAGATCCACTCAATGTGGTGCTCTTCGGTGGCGGGGTGCAGCGCACTGCCCACCTGTATATTGACCAAATCATCTTTTAAGCTGACGGCCGGCACGTGCTTTTCAACCGAGGCATCCACCGTGTTGGCGTTCAGCAATTCGTACCCGCCTATTTTTAAAACGTCGGTTGGCATACCCAGCTCTGTTACTATCCCTTTTCCGTCTTTAGAACGATAAAAATTAGCCATGTATCGTCACTTCCCTTCAACTTTTGAAATGGCTTTTACTATGTCTTTCTACCTATCATACCACCCTATAAACGGCGGTTTTGTAAACCCTCTTTTTTCGAGTTTCTTTTACATCCTTTGCACCGGCGGCAAGAAGGCGCTCTGCCGTAGCATTCGCCGCGCTTTGTGCTTTGTTTTCCGCTTCTTTTCTGATATGATAAACCTATCAATTCACAGCGCAGGAGAATTCATCAATGGCAAATTTTACCGTTTACCCATGGCTTGCAAACCCACTTTTTTGGCTCAGCGTCAGCCTTGGTTTTTGTGCGCTGCTTTTACTGGTTGCGGCGGTGTTAAACAACACATCAAGCCGCCGTACCACCGCCGATAAAGACAAACAGCGCCTACGGGTGGCCACCATTCACCGCATTGGCAAACGCGCCACCCAAGAAGACGCCTACGCCGCCTCTAAGCTACAGCGAGGTTTGCCGGTCAGCCCCTGTGGCTTGCTGGCGGTGGTGGCCGACGGCATGGGCGGCTTATCCCACGGTGATGTGTTAAGCCGGTTGGCGGTAAAAAGCTTTATGGCGTCTTTCAGCGCCGAACAGAGCTGCGCCAACCCCAGCCACCTGCTGATGGAATACCTGTATACCGCCAACCAAAACATCAATAACCACCTAGAAAAAGAGCGCATTGCGCGGGCGGGCACCACATTGGTTGCCGCCATTATAGAAGGCGGCGAGCTGCACTATCTCTCG
>CAYZSR010000066.1:0-866 GCA_964479715.1 uncultured Oscillospiraceae bacterium
GCGGATATCTTGCGGTATTTCTTCAATGGCGGCAAGGGTGCCTTCTTCGCTGATGGTGTGCATCAGCTCTTCCGAATAAAGGCCCCGTTGTTGCAACGTTTTTTCTAAAATCGGGTTGCCTTCCAGCATTTTGGTTTTGTTCATGATCAGTCTAAAATAGGCGTAAGCAAAGACCGGCTCAATGCCCGATGAACACCCCGCCAAAAGCGACAGCGTGCCGGTGGGGGCAATGGTGGTGATGGTGGCGTTGCGCAGCGGCTCACCGTCGGCGTAGGTGGATTTTTCAAACTGCGGGAAAGTGCCCCGCTCTTTGGCCAGCCGCGCCGATGCCTGCCGCCCTTGGTCGGTTACAAAGCCCATTACCCGCTCGGCCACGTCAAGCGCTTGGGGCGAATTGTAGGGCACGCCGAGCAAAAGCAGCAAGTCGGCAAAACCCATCACGCCAAGGCCTATTTTACGGGTTTCAAGGGTGGCGTCTCTTATCGCATCAAGGGGGTAGTTGTTAATTTCAATAACGTTGTCTAAAAAGTGAACGGCCTGCTCCACCGTGTCACCCAGCCGCTGCCAATCAATAGCGGTGCCTTTATCTGTTTCTTTAACCATTTTACTCAGGTTAATGCTGCCCAAGTTGCAGCTTTCATAAGGCAACAGCGGCTGCTCACCGCAGGGGTTGGTTGCCTCAATGGCGCCCAGCTCCGGCACGGGGTTGTCGTTGTTCAAACGGTCTAAAAAGACGATGCCCGGCTCGCCATTGCGCCACGCCGCGTCGACAATGTGGTCAAACACCTCTTTGGCGTTGAGCGTATCGGTGATGATTTTGGTGTGCGGGTCAATCAAATTATAATCTTCGCCGCTTGCCACCTTTT
>CAYZSR010000066.1:876-3083 GCA_964479715.1 uncultured Oscillospiraceae bacterium
TCCATAAATTCTTCGGTGATGCCCACCGAGATGTTAAAGTTAGTTATCTCTTCGCTGTCTTTTTTGCTGTCGATAAACTCTAAAATATCGGGGTGGTCTATATTCAATATACCCATGTTGGCGCCGCGGCGGGTGCCGCCTTGTTTAACCGCCTCGGTGGCGGTGTTGAAAACCCGCATAAAGCTAACAGGGCCCGACGCAATGCCGCCGGTGGAATCAACCGGCGAGCCGTTGCTGCGCAAACGGGTAAAGGAAAAGCCGGTGCCGCCGCCCGATTTGTGAATAAGGGCGGCGTTTTTTACCGCCTCAAAAATAGCCTCCATGCTGTCTTCAACAGGCAGCACAAAACAGGCAGAAAGTTGCCCCAACCGCCGCCCGGCGTTCATCAGCGTGGGCGAGTTGGGCAAAAAATATAAGTTGCTCATCAGCGCAAAAAAGTCCTCTTCCAGCGCCGCAAGGTCGGCTTTTTTATCGTATTTTTCGTCGGCCGCCGCAACGGCTTTGGCAACCCGGCGCAGCATTTCCTCCGGTGTTTCAATAATCTTACCTTCGCTATCTTTTGCAAGATACCGTTTCTCTAATACTTGCAGTGCGTTGTCGCTAAAATGAACCGCCATGGTACCCTCCATAATAGTTAAATTTTTCTAGAATGTATTTATTATACCACCATATGTATGCCTATTCAACTCCTAAAGCACTATATATTGTAATTATCAAAGAAGGACGCAAACACGCTCACCGGGTGCTTCTGCGCCGCTTTCACCGCCGTGGTTTGACGCTTTTGTGGTGCTGGCGTATACTGGAATGGAAGATGATTTGGAGGCTATTTATGGATTTTTCTCGCAACAACGCTGCCATCCCTGAGCTCGCTTTTACCCATGCCGGTCGCTTTCACGCCGACGATGTTTTTTCTGCGGCGCTGCTACGCCTGCTGCGCCCGGACATCCGCATCTATCGCGGGTACGACGTGCCCAAAGGCTTTAGCGGCATTGTTTTTGACATTGGCTTCGGCCCCTTTGACCACCACCAAAAAGACAGTCCCAAGCGCGAAAATGGCGTGCCGTACGCGGCTTTCGGTTTGCTGTGGCGTGAATACGGCCATCATATTTTGACGGAAAAAGAGGCGGAACGTTTTGATGAAAACTTTATACAACCCCTTGATATAGATGACAACACCGGCTCCGGCCATTTGCTGGCAACGCTTATCGGCTCGTTCAACCCGTCGTGGGATTCACGGCAAGACGCCGACGACGCTTTTGAAGACGCCGTTGACGTAGCGCGGCAGATACTTTACCACCGCCTTAAAAGCATTCTCGCCATTGGGCGGGGGCTGGACGCCGTGGGTAAAGCGCTGCAAACAATGGAAGACGGGCTAGTTATTCTACCCACCTACATGCCATGGAAACCGGTGCTTATTCCGTCTAAAGCGGCTTTTGTCGCCTACCCGTCTGACCGAGGGGGCTTTTCAGTGCAGTGCATTCAAAGCGACCCACGCGACCAAACCAGCCACAAGGTGCCATTTCCCAAAGCGTGGCACGGCCAGCCGGAAGAAAAGCTGCAACAGCTTACCGGTATTGATGACATAACCTTTCTGCACGCCAGCGGCTTTTTAGCCACCGTCGGCAGCGAGCAAAGTGTGCGTAAGCTGGTTGAGTTGGCGCACCAACACAACGCCGAAATAAAGGCAGACGCCGCCAATGAGTAAAGGCAACTGGGCGTATTTAGTGCGGTGCAGCGACGGCAGTTTTTACGCCGGATGGACAACCCATCTGCAAAACCGTATTGACACGCACAACGCCGGTAAAGGCGCCAAATACACCAAAGGGCGGCGCCCCGTAACGCTGGTATGGGCGCAAAACCACGAGAGCCGCTCGCTGGCAATGCAACAAGAAGCACAGCTTAAAAAGCTGTCCCGCCAAGAAAAGGCGCGTCTTGCCGCAGAGTATAAACCTTAAAACAATAAAACTTAAACAACATAAAAGCCTGTATTCTTTGCAAAGAATACAGGCTTTGTTATTGTATCTATTTATGGCTAACGCCCTTTATAAAAAGGTGCACTAAATGGTGGTTTACACGCGTACCGTCCAGTTTTTATCGTCGGCTGTTTTGCCCCACTGTATGCCGGTTAAGGCGTCGTACAGGCGGGCGGTTACCTCGCCAATTTGGTTGCCGTTAATAATCTCGGTGTCGTCTTGGTAGCGCAGTTC
>CAYZSR010000066.1:3093-8285 GCA_964479715.1 uncultured Oscillospiraceae bacterium
GCCGGTGCCGAACACTTCTTTAAGGCTGCCCTCTGCGGCGTAGCCCATTAAATCATTAATATCAAGGTATTCTTCACGCACCGTGTAACCCCAATCTTTGAGCAGCTCAATACAGCTCATGCGGGTGATGCCGGGCAGCACCGTATCGCCGGTGGGGGCGGTGTAAATGGTGTCGTTAATTTTAAAGAAAACGTTCATGCTGCCCACTTCTTCAACGTAGCGGCGCTCGGTGGCATCAAGCCACAGCACCTGGCTGTAACCGAGCGCTTCGGCTTTTTCTTGCGCCGCTAAGCTGGCGGCGTAGTTGCCGCCGCATTTTACGTGCCCGGTGCCGCCGGGGGCGGTGCGGCTTAATTCGTCCTCAACATATATTTTAACGGGGTCGAGCCCTTCTGCATAATACGGGCCCGACGGGGCGCAGATAACAAAAAACAGATAGCTGTGGCTGGGGCGCACGCCGAGGTAAGGGTCGGTTGCGATGGTGCAGGGGCGTATATAAAGGCTGGTATCGGGCAGGCGGGGCACCCAGTCTTTGTCAACGGCGACAATTTCCTTTACCGCCTGCACAAAGGTTTCCACCGGTATTTGCGGGATGCAAAGGCGCTCATGGGTAGACGCCATGCGCTCGGCATTTTTACGCGGGCGAAACAGCTGCACCTCGCCATCGGGGCGGCGGTACGCTTTCATCCCTTCAAAGCACTCTTGCGCGTAGTGAAACACCAGCGACGCCGGGTCTAAAGAAAAGTTGGCGTAAGGCACCACCTGCGGGTTGTGCCACCCTTTTTCTTGGGTGTACGGCATTAAAAACATATGGTCGGTTGTGTAGGTGCCAAACCCTAAGTTTGCCTCATCGGGGCGGGGTTTCGGCTGCGTGGTTTTAGTTATTTGAACCTGCATTAAATCGCCTCTTTCTTTTACTCTAATACCATTGTAGTGCCGCCGCGGGCGGTTGGCAAGAAGAGACGGTGAAATTATTGTTACGTTGACCAAACACAATTAAAAATGGTACAATTTATTCAGAAATTGCTCTGGGAGGGGTGCGTATTATGCTAAAACGGTGGCCCATTAAAACCATTCTAAAAGACCTGCTTTACTATACCGCAGGCAGTATTTTATACGGTATAGGCGTTTATATTTTTGCTAAAAACGCTAACTTTGTGCCGGGCGGCGTTACCGGCATTGCGCTTTTAATCAACCTGACCGGCTTTCCCATCGGGCTTGCCAGCATTCTTATAAACATTCCGCTGGCGCTTATAAGCTACCGTATCATCGGCAAAGAGTTTATCTGCAAAAGCCTAATTACCATGCTTATCAGCTCTCTTTTTATAGACGTTATCTTTCCGTTTTTCCCCACCTACAGCGGCAACCGTCTGTTGGCGGCGGTGTTTACCGGTATCTTTTTGGGGGCGGGCATGGCCATTATTTACATGCGCGGCTCCTCTTCCGGCGGCAGTGACTTCATTGTTATAAGCATACGCACCAAAAAACCCCACATCACGGTGGGGCAGCTTACCCTTATTATTGATATGGTTATCATTGTTGCGGGGGGTCTTGTCTACCAAGACATCGACGCGGTGCTCTACGGCATTGTTGCCTCCATGCTGGCCACGGTGGTAATGGACAATGTGCTCTACGGCGCCGGATCCAGCAAGCTTGCCATTATTATTTCCTCCGACGGAAAAGCCGTTGCCGACGCCATTATGGAAAAGGTTTACCGCGGTGCCACCATCATTGATGTAACGGGCGCCTACACCGGCGAAAGGCGTTACATGGTGCTGTGCGCCTGCTCTAAAAGCGAGTTATACAAGGTGCGCAACGTAACCCGCTCGGTGGATGAGGGGGCGCTCTTCATGGTTACCGAAGCAAGCGAAGTGGTGGGCGAAGGCTTTGTGCCAACGCAGCTGCCCGGCGGCAAGTAACGTTTTTATGCAAAAAGAAAACCTCGGTTTTTTACCGAGGTTTATTTTTTGCGTTTCTTTTGTTGTCTTTAATTTTTTGCTGCATAAAGGCGATGAACTCCGCCTCGGTGCCAACGCTGAAGCCGTCGCGCTTTAAAAGCAACGCGCTGTGCCCCAGCCGTATTACAATGGAGCGCTTGTTTGCCACCAGCTTGGTTACTTGGCTGTAATCAAAGGTAAGCTCGCCCAGTTTGCTGGTTTGAACAAAGACATCTTCAAAGAAAAGCACGTCTTTTTTCAGCGTGTCGGCGCCCCACAACTCTTGCTGAATTTTTGTGTAGCGTTTTACCCGCAACAGGTAACCCCACTGCCCTAAAAACAGCGCAATAAGCCCCATGACAAAGATACCAACAACCGAAAACAGGTCTATCCACCCTTTATTCACCACTTGAAAGACGCTCCAAAATATTGAAAACGCCCCCACCGCTAGCAATAATATGCGAAAAACGCCGGCGTTAATAGACCAGTTCAGCGCCTCAAAATCGCGGCAGGTGTCTTTATCCATAATGGTTGTGTTTGCAAAACGCATAGCATAACTCCTGTTTAAATTATCTCTTACTCTATGGTATGCCTTTTTGCCGTCGCTTTCAAGCTGCAGCGGCGCAAAAACAAGCCCTCAAAAGAAACAAAAAACCTCCCCGCCACAAAGCGGGGAGGTTTTAGTGTTGGTTATTCTTCGGTGGCGGCTTCTTCGCTGTACAGGTCGGTCAGTTTCAGCAAATGTTCGTACCGTTTTTTGCTTTGCTCTTCAGCTTCTTCAAACAGCGTTTCGGCCCGTTCCGGGAAGGCGCGCTCTAGGCGGCTGTATCTCGTTTCACTTTCAATAAAGCCGATGTAGCTTTCGGTCGGCTCTTTTGAATCGAGCGTGAAGGGGTTTTCGCCTTGTTCTTTTTTGCGCGGGTCAAAGCGGAAGTTGAACCAGTAGCCGGAGTCAACCGCTTTTTTCATTTGGTCTTGGCAGTTTACCATGCCGCCTTTAATGCCGTGCATTTCGCAGGGTGAGTAGGCAATGATAAGCGATGGGCCGGGGTAGCTTTCCGCCTCGGTAATGGCGCGCAACGTTTGGTTTTTGTTGGCACCCATGGCAATTTGCGCTACGTATACATAGCCGTACGCCATCATCATTTCCGCCAGGTTTTTCTTGCCGATTTCTTTACCCGCGGCGGCAAATTGTGCCACCTGACCGATTTGGCTTGCTTTAGAAGCTTGTCCACCGGTGTTGGAGTAAACTTCGGTGTCAAAGACAAAGACGTTTACATCTTGGCCTGAGGCAAGCACGTGGTCCAGCCCGCCAAAGCCGATGTCATACGCCCAGCCGTCGCCGCCGAAAATCCAGACGCTTTTCTTGCCCAGATAGTCTTGGTTGCGCAGCAGTTCTTGGCAGTCGTCGTTGTCCTCATGTTTTTCGCACGCGGCAATCAACGCGTCGGCTGCGTCGCCGTTTTTAGCGCCGTCGTTCACCGTTTCCATAAAGGTGGCGGCGGCTTCTTTCAGCTCGGCGGAAGCGCCGTTTTCTTGAATGCTTTCCACCACTTTAATGAGGCGGTCGCGAATGGCTTTTTGGCCAAGGTGCATGCCGTAGCCGTTTTCGGCGTTGTCTTCAAACAGGCTGTTTGCCCACGCCGGGCCGTAGCCGTTTTCTTTGGTGGCGGTGTAGGGGCTGGTTGCCGCCGGGCCACCCCAAATGGAAGAACAGCCGGTGGCGTTGGAGATGTACATTCTTTCGCCATAAAGCTGGGTAATCAAGCGGGCGTAAGAAGTTTCAGCACAGCCGGCGCAAGAGCCCGAGAACTCAAGCAGCGGTTGGTTGAATTGGCTGCCTTTAACGGTGGTCTCAGCCATCATGCCGTCTTTTTTGCTTACGTTTTCTACGCAGTAATCAAAGATAGGCTGTTTGTCCAGCTGCGTTTCTTTGTTTTCCATCACCAGCGCTTTGCCGGGGGCGGGGCATACTTCTACGCATACGCCGCAACCCATGCAGTCAAGCGGGCTGACAGATTGTACAAATTGCAGATGATCAACATTTTTGCCTCTCATTTTAGCGGTCTTAATGTTGTCCGGTGCGCCTTTCAAATCGTCTTCGTCAAGGGCGAAGGGGCGAATGGTGGCGTGGGGGCAAACAAAAGAGCATTGGTTGCATTGGATGCATTTTTCAGCGTCCCACTCCGGCACGTCTACCGCTACACCGCGTTTTTCATAAGCGGCGGCGCCGTGCAAGAAGGTGCCGTCTGCGTGGTCTACAAAGGCGGAAACAGGCACGCTGTCGCCGTCGTTCAGGTTGGCGGGTTGCATAATGGTTTCAACCATCTCAACCAGTTTGGCATCGCCTTTCAGGGCAGGGCCTGCAGCGGGGTCTTCCACTGTTTTCCAGCTTTCGGGCACGTCAAATTGAACCACGGCGTCTACGCCGGCGTCGATGGCTTTGTAGTTCGCCTCAACAATGGCGTCGCCTTTGGAGGAATAGCTCGCTTTAGCGGCGTCTTTCATGTATTGAACGGCGTCGTCAATGGGAATGACATTCGCCAGCTTAAAGAAGGCACTTTGTAAAATGGTGTTGGTGCGACGCCCCATGCCAATTTCAATGGCTTTGTCGATGGCGTTAACCAGGTACACTTCAATATCATTTTCGGCAATGTAGCGTTTGGATGCCGGTTGCAGGTGTTCGTCCAGCTCTTCCGGTGTCCATTGGGCGTTAATCAAGAATTTACCGCCCGGCTTAATGTCCCGTACCATTTTAAGCCCCTGCGTGATGTAAGAGGGGTTATGGCAGGCAACAAAGTCTGCTTTTTTAACGTAGTAGGGGGCCTTAATCGGCTCTTTACCAAAGCGCAAGTGGCTAATGGTAACGCCGCCGGTTTTCTTCGAGTCATACTGGAAGTAAGCCTGTACGTTTTGGTCGGTGTGGTCGCCAATAATTTTAATGCTGTTTTGGTTGGCGCCAACGGTGCCGTCGCCGCCCAGCCCGTAAAACTTGCAGGAAATGGTGCCTTCCGGCGTGGTGTCGGGGCAGTCGTGATCTTCTTCAAGGCTCAGGTGCGTTACGTCGTCTACAATGCCGACGGTGAAGCCGTTTTTAGGCGCGTCTTGTTTGAGGTTTTTGTAAACCGCAAAAACAGAAGACGGCGGCGTGTCTTTGGAAGACAGCCCATAGCGCCCACCCACGATGGTGGCGTCGGTTTGGCCGGCCAGTGCGGTAACCACGTCCATGTAGAGTGGCTCGCCCAGTGCGCCGGG
>CAYZSR010000067.1:0-5038 GCA_964479715.1 uncultured Oscillospiraceae bacterium
ACTTTTCAGCATTTCCAAGAAGAAATTGAGCAGGTCTTTTTCTTCTCTACCGCAATAAACGGGCACGCCGTATTCTTTTTGGGTATCGCCCAGCGCACCGATATGGTCTATGTGCGAGTGGGTTAGCAAAATAGCAACCGGCGTGGCGTCCATTTCATCAACAATACGTTTAATGGTGTTAATTTCGCCGCCCGGGTCGACAATAACCATTTCTTTGGTTTCTTTGTTCATAACAAAATAGCCGTTGGTGCCCTCCGGGCTAAGGCCGCAATTTAAAGGTTGTTGTTTAACAATCATCTTACTCATTTTTATCCGTCCATTTACAATAGTATTTTACATCTTGCCTCAATCTGGTTACTATAAGATAGAGAGGTGTTTTAATTAAACACTAAGATATAATGGTTTACTCATAATAATATCAACTATCATAGAGTTATGCAACAATTCGATGTGTAAAACACCGTAAATCAGCGGTTTTAGCGCATCGGTAGCGACTAAAAGTCATAAGAACAAGCACACTATGAGAGGAGAGCCATGCAAAACAACAACCAAGTAGAAACACAGTGGCGGGCGATGCACAGCGACCCTGAGCAGCGCCACGCCCTAAGGCAGGAAGTGCAAGACAGCTGGCACCGCAGCGATGAAATGGGTATTGACGCTGAAATTGCACAAATTCCACGCGTATCGGGTGAGCGGCTGGATATGATTCGGCAAGAAAACAAAGAGTTGCTTGTCTATTCAAACAGCATTTTAGACTCTCAGCTGCAGCGTGCGCAAGATGAAGAAACTATTGTACTGCTCTTTGACAACCAGGGGCATTTATTAAAGATTTTTGGAGATAAAAGCTGCAAAGAAAAGCTTTCAATGCATTCCATCCGTGTTGGCTCAAAATGGAGTGAAAACACCATCGGCACCAATGTTTTTTCATTAGGTATTAAAAACAAAGGGTGCACGAAGTTGGTCGGGGCTGAAAACTACTGCAAACATTTAATAGACGGCGCCTATTACTTTGCGCCCATTGAGCTTGAAAACGGCGATTTATACGGCGGTTTAGCGGTGCTTACGCCGCAACATCGGCAGAGCGACTACCTTGGCTCGCTGGCGGTGTCACTGGCGCGTGCCATTGTGTTGCAGATATTCTGGTTTGTTTTGTCTGATGTGTATGGCGACTGCTCCGACGGACAGGGAATGCTCAACCTCGACCAAAGCGATGGCAAAAACAACATCTTGGTCATGAGCAGTGAAATTTTTAAGATGCTAGGTATACCGCCCACCACCTATTATTATGAAGAACTTGAAACGCTGATTGACCCGCCACCCTCCAACAAAGAATTTTGGGACATCATCAACAGCGCCCAAAAGGTGACCGACCGCACGCTAAAAATAGAGGTGCGCGGCAAGCCCAATGTAATCAGCATCAGCACCTCCCGCTTTCAAGAAGAAAAATTCCACATGAACGGGCTGCTGCTGTCGATGAACTCGCAGCAGCGCATCAGCCGTTTGGTAACTCAGTATTCTGGCAGTACCGCCCGCTACACCTTTGATAACGTGCTGGGCGACAGCCGCGCCATGGCGGAGGTTGTTGAAAGAAGCCGCATTGCCGCCATGTCGGACAGCAACGTGCTGCTGCTGGGTGAGAGCGGCGTCGGCAAAGATATTATAGCCCAAGCCATCCACAACGGCAGCCAGCGTGAGCAGGGGCCTTTTGTGGCGGTCAACTGCGCCTCCTTTTCAAAAGAATTAATCGCCAGCGAGCTTTTTGGTTATGAGAGCGGTGCTTTCACCGGTGCAAAACGCGGCGGCAACATCGGCAAGTTTGAGCTGGCCAATAATGGCACACTGCTTTTAGATGAAATAGGCGACATGCCGCTCGACTTGCAGGCGGTACTATTGCGTGCGCTGGAAGAAAACAGCTTTATGAAGGTGGGCGGCAACGAGCTGGTTCATGTGAATGTAAGAATTATTGCTGCCACCAACCAGAACCTTTCTCAAAAAATAGAGCAAGGGTTGTTTCGGCAAGATTTGTACTACCGCTTAGGTGTTGTGCGGGTGCAATTACCACAGCTAAAAGAGCGCGAGCAAGACGTGCTTCTTTTAGCGGAAAGCTTTATTCCGCAAATATGCGCCCGCCTTAGCAAGCCGGAGGTGGCGCTATCGGAAGACGCCAAACAGTTTTTGCTGGAATATGATTGGCCCGGCAATGTGCGTGAATTGCAAAATCTATTAGAAGGTATTATAAGCACCCAAAATGAGCCGACCATTACACGCCAAACGATAGACCGCTACCTGGGCTACGATAGAAAAGCCGAAATTTCCACTGGGGCGCCGCCTGCGCCGGGTTCTGATTTTACTGAGATTGAGCTGGAAGAAAAGGGCGCTATTATGAATGCGCTGCGCCTGCACAACAACAATCGCACCTTAGCGGCAGAACATTTAAGCATGCCGCGAAGAACCTTTTATGGGCGGCTTGAAAAGTATAAAATATCTTAAAACACTTATATGATTAAATGGCATCGACGCAACGGTCGATGCCATTTTTGTGTCCAAACGGCACACGTGGCACAACTTTGGCACGAGGCTGGCACAAGGTGGCGCAAAGAAAATGGAAACTGGCGCACAGTGGCACAGATAGACACAAAAAAAGAAAATCGCAAAAAATGCAAAGATTTTTTTGTCATATTGACACAATTTTGGCACAAATACTTTTGAAAAGCGAGAATAAAATATTTTTCTCAAATATTGTTGTGGTGTTGCACAATTATACGGCAGTTAATTGGTGTATTATACAAAGTTATTGGGCTTTTTAGCAGTTGGAACGATTATTGCTTCTATATATACGTGACAGGGTATTTAGAATATTTTGTAAATATCCTATTATTTTGTGCGAAAATACAAATGGGGTTTGAAATGGCGAAAACATATGACGACGGGTACAAATCACGCATATTACAACGCGTGCGTGAATTTGGGGCAAAAGAACTTAGCCCGGTTGCAGGGCATTTTGATAAAATTGGCATTTTCCCCACCGAGGTCTATGAAAAATTGTTTGCCTTAAACTTTCACATGCTTGGTATACCACTAGAGCACGGCGGCATGCAACCAGATAGTTTGGGTTCTGCCTATGTGTTGGAAGAGCTTGCCCGCTTTGATGCGGGGGTTGCCATTGCTATGGAAGCTAACGCCCTTGCCTTTAAGCCGCTGTTATTTGCCGGCACACAGAAACAAATAGAGCACTTTGTTTCTATTATTAAACCGGGTGCTTTGGCGTCTTTCTGTGTTACCGAGCCAAACGCCGGCTCAAACTTTGGCATTATGAAAACCAACGCCAAAAAAGTGGGGGACAGCTATCTCTTAAACGGGCATAAAAGTTTTGTTTCAAACGGTGGCAAGGCAAAAGTGTTTGTTGTCTTAGCGTCGACTGACTTAGATAAAGAGCACAATGGGCAGACAGCCTTTTTGGTTGAACGGAATACGCCTGGCGTTTCGCTGGGTGAAGACGACAACAAAATGGGTCTGCGCCTATTAAATACAACCGATGTTTTTTTTGAAAATGTAGAGGTGCCCGCCGCCAACCGCATTGGCGATGAAGGGCAAGGGCACACTCTGGCGTTAGATGCTTTTAGCGCCACCAGACCGATGGCGGCCGCTGCCGCCGTGGGGCTGTGCCAAGCGTGCATTGATTTGTGCCTAAGTTACGCTAAAGAGCGATTAAGCTATGGTAAGCCGCTTGTTTCACTACAGATTATACAGCACATGCTCTCCACGATGGAGATTTTAACCGAAACGGCAAGGCGCTACGTGTACCATGCAGCCGGTTTAATCAGCCGAGGGAAGCCGCATGTTAAAGAAGCGGCGATAGCCAAAAGTTACGCCGCCGATGCGGCAATGAAGGTATCTACCGATGCCGTTCAAATTTTCGGTGGGCACGGGTACACACAAGAATACCCGGTAGAAAAGCTGATGCGAGACGCCAAAGCGTTTCAAATTCTAGAAGGCACCAACCAAATTTTAAGCAACGTGATTGCTTATGAAATGGTGAACGAATAAATTTTGTTAACGTGTTGCGGATATTATACGAAAAACCGCGACATTATATAAAACTTTGGAGGTAGTAAAATGGGTTGGAAATCAGATTACAGAAGTAAGCTTGTAACCGCAGAAGTGGCTGCACAACAAATTAAAAGCGGAGATAAAATTTGGATGACTCCGGCAGCTGCCGCACCCATCGACATTTTAGTCGAGCTCATTGACCGCATGGAAGAGCTGGAAGATGTAAGAATCTGCTCTGGGTTATCACTTTATCCGTATGAATTCTTAAGTGATTACGCCAACAGAAAACACATCAGCTACGGCTCCTATTTCTACGGCGGGGCAGAGCACCTGTACATTCCGCAAAAAACCGTTGATGTCAACTCCATCAACCTATCCATCGCTTACAAAGCGCTGTGGTTTTATGAAGGCATAGACACGCTGGTAGCTGAAGTTTCCCCACCGGACGACGACGGCTTTATGAGCTATGGCGTTGTTGGCGGCATGGTCGGCGACGACATGCGCCAAGTGGCGAAAAAAGTTATTCTGCAAGTAAACGAAATGCAGCTGCCTGTTAAAGGTGAGCGTATGCACATTCACGTTAGCGACGCAGACTTCATTGTTGAAGGTGACCACCCCATGGAAGCCATGGCTACCGGGACACCCACCGAAATTGAAGCAGCTATTGCAGACCACATCGTAGAGCGTATTCCGGACGGCGCCACCCTTGCTTCCGGTATTGGCGGTTTGGCAAACGCCGTAGCGATGGGCTTAACCAACGCTAAAAACATCAGCGTACATAGCGAAATGTTTAACGACGCGCTGATGGAACTGTATAAAAAAGGCGTCTTGACTGACGACATTCTTTGCTCTTTCTCACTCGGTTCACAAGAACTGTATGAGTTTGACTCAAAAGGCCCCGTTCGCTTTGCGCCGGTAACCGACGTTAACAACCGTATGCGCCTTATGTCTTTGAGAGATTTTGTCAGCGTAAACAGCTGCCTGATGG
>CAYZSR010000067.1:5048-8264 GCA_964479715.1 uncultured Oscillospiraceae bacterium
GGTAGACCTGACCGGCCAAGTTTGCAGTGAATCCATTGGTTTCCGCCAATATTCCTCAACGGGCGGCCAGCTGGACTTTGCCATGGCGTGCAACTTAGCGCATGACCAAAGAGCACAAAACTATTTGTGCATGGCGTCCACTAATACCAGTAGCGACGGCACCGTCTCTTCCAACGTTAAAGTAGCGTTGCCGCCGGGTGCTGCTGTAAGTATCCCGCGCTCTGAGATTATGTATGTTGCAACGGAATACGGCATTGCCGACTTGCGCTGGAAAACCATTCCAGACCGTGTCAAAGAAATGATTAGCATTGCGCACCCAGACTTCCGTGATGACCTCGAAAGAGAAGCTAGAGAAGTTGGTTTAATAGGTGGTTAATTAACCTTTAATGCTGGCCGGAGGAACCAGTGGTTTTCTCCGGCCATTATTATCAAAAAAATGCAATTATTTTCATTTATTACTAGTTTTTTGTGCAAAATATCCAATTGTATGATATAATGACTATGAAAGTATGGAATAATGATTTTAGCTGATTAACGTTATTAAAAAAGCGTATCGTACGATGAAAAATAATATAATTGAAAGGAAGGCAAGTATGAGCGAGATTTTATTTACTCCTGAAAAGATAAACAACTTGGAACTTAAAAATAGGATTATTATGACGGCTATGCACTTGGGGCACAGCATTGAAGAGCATACCCGCTTTTACTCTCAATGCGCCAAAGGCGGCGCTTCAGCTATTGTTTATGTTGCCGGCGTTAACGATAAAGGCGGCTACATGAACATGGGCATTCTAAGGGATGAATACGCCGACGACTTTAAAAAGATGACCAAAACCGTTGAGGAAAGCGGCTCGCATTTAATTGCGCAGCTTTTCCACGCCGGGCGTAACGGGGTGCAAGGCATTATGGGCAACCCCGAAGCCGAGCCGGTAGCACCGTCGGCGATTGCGTCCCCGATATTTAGAATGGAACCGCACGAGCTGACGCTTGAAGAAATAAAAGCCGAAGTGAAAGAATTTGGTAAAGCGGCGGCGTTTGCTAAAGAAGTGGGCTTTGCAGGGGTAGAAATTAGCTGCAGTGCCGGTTATTTGCTAACGCAGTTTTTGTCCCCATTAAGCAACCAACGTGAAGATGAATACGGCGGCAGCGAAGAAAACCGTATGCGCTTCCCGCTTGAAGTAGCGGCTGAAGTGCGCCGTGCCGTTGGGCCGGATTACCCGGTACTGATGCGCCTTTCCGGGGCAGACTTTTTGGGCGGCTACGACGTATCTTTCGTCCAACGTTTTGTACAAAAGATACCGCTAAGCGACGTTGACGCATTCAGCGTTACCGGCGGCTGGCACGAATCCGGTGTGCCACAAATAGACTCCCACGTACCCAAAGGTGGCTGGGCATCCCTTGCCGCGGCGGTAAAACGTGTAACCGACGCTAAAGTGATTGCCTGCAACCGCATTAACGACGAAGAAACCGCTGAGGGTATTTTACAACGCGGTATGGCGGATTTTGTTGGCTGCGCAAGAGCCTTTTTAACCGACCAAGGCTTTGCCACTAAAATGGAAAAGAAACAGCCGTACGTGCGTTGCATTGGTTGTAACATTGGCTGTATTCAAGAAATATTTAACCTCAACCCCTCACGCTGCGCCTTAAACCCCATTTTCGGTTGGGGCCCCGAAGTGATGGAGCCGGTTGAAGGCAAGCCTAAAGTACTGGTGGTAGGCGGCGGCCCAAGCGGCTTGAACGCGGCGAAATTTGCCGCTGTCCGCGGGTGCGACGTAACCCTTGCTACCAAAGAAGACCATCTTGGCGGCAAAGTAATTGTTGCCAGTTGCCTGGATGATAAAAAAGACCTGCTTACCTATGTGGATTCATTAGCTTATGAGCTGGATGAGCTAGGTGTAGAAGTAAAGCTTAACACCGAAGTGGACGGCGATTACATTGAAGAATTTGCGCCGGACCACGTCTATCTGGCCGTTGGCAGCCTTTCTAGAAGGCCTGATATACCGGGTATAGACACCGTTGACGCGCACACAGCCGTTGAGGTTATCTCCGGCGGCGGTGCCATGGCGGAAGAGCTTCTTAAAGGCGGCATTGTTATTCTAGGCGGTGGGCAGGTTGGCGTTGAAACGGCGCTTTACCTTGCAAACCACACCTATTACGGTGAATTGCCAATGCAGTTTACATCAATGTACGATAGAGATGGCGTTACCAACACGTTATTCGCGCCGGCAGACATCACCATTTTAGAGCAAGACAAAAGAATAGGGGCCGACTACGGCGCCGTTCGTGGGCTCTTTGCGCAAGAACTTCGTCTAAATGGCGTAAAGATGGAGGTAGGCGTTGAAGACATTGAGATTAAAGACAGCGTTACCTATTATAAATCCGGGCGAGGCGAGGAAAAAGAAGCCAAAGAAACACCCATCAAAACACTTGTTTACGCAGCCGGGGAAGAGCCTTACAAAGGCGAGCTGATTGATTATATTGAAAATTGCAGCATTCCCTATGACATTATTGGCTGTGCACGCCAGCCCAGCATGATTCGAGACGGCATGGAAGACGCTTACCAAGCTGTTAATAAATTGAAATAATTCCCAACTCATGGTAAACTGCGCAAGGCAAAAACCGCCTTGCGCGGTTTATTTTTGGTTTACTTCACTGGGGCGCATTTTTTTAGTATACTAAAAAAAGAAAGGAGAAAACACTATGATTAAACGATTCACCTTGTTAACCGCCTTACTGCTTTGCGCTGTTTTAATAACCGCTTGCGGCGTGAAGCCAACCGATTCCATTATTGTTGAAACAGGCGATGTGCAGCCGCCAAGCGGGAACGCTACCAACGAAGTGATTGAGCTGATAAACCGTTCTTATTCCACCAAAGACTTTGTTGAGGGCGACGTCTCAGAGGAAGCCATTCAGCAACTTTTACAGTGTGGGCTTAAAGCACCCAGCGCTAAAAATGCTCAGCCATGGCACTTTACCGTTAGCACCAACGACGAAATTAACAGAGAGCTACTAGACGACGCGCAAAAAGGCAACTGCGTTGTGGTAATCTCCGGTAACCCGAACATTGTAACCGATACGCTCGCCTTTGACTGCGGGCTGGCGGCACAAAATATACAGCTTGCGGCTGAATCTTTAGGGTATGGTTGCCGTATGTATCTTTCGCCGTTGCAACAGTTGGATAAAGAATACCGAGATGTTTTAGCCATTCCTAAAGAC
>CAYZSR010000068.1:0-8178 GCA_964479715.1 uncultured Oscillospiraceae bacterium
TACCGCCGGCAAAACCGGTAGCTTGGCGTCGGACTGGCAAAACTTCGCGTCACAAGCAACCAAGGACGACGTTACCTACACGTTGGTAGTGCTGCACAGCCCCCACAGCGCCGACACGCTGGGCGACGACATTGACATGACGCCCCGCAAACCGGCGCTGTATGAATCGGCCAAGCTGTATGACTGGGCTTTCTCCGCTCTGGAAATACAAAATGTGTTAAACACCACCCAGCCGATAACCGAGGTGCCGGTGCGTTATTCAAGCGAAAGTGACAGCGTGATGCTGCTGCCCGCCACGCCGCTTAACGTTGTGCTACCCGTTGACGCCGACGATGTCGACATCGCCAAAACCTTTAACCTGCCCGACTTTGTAAACGCCCCCGTTGAAGAAGGGGACGAAATAGGCAGCGTTACCATCTTGGTGGCGGGCAAAGAGGTGGGCACCGCCAAACTGTTGGCGCAAAAAAATGTTAAACGCAACCTCACGCTATTGCTGGTACGCAAAGTGCAGGAGTTTTTTGGCTCCATCTACTTCAAAATTTTAATTCTTGTGGTGGTTGTGGCGGTGCTGCTCTATTTAATCTTAGTTGCCTTTACTTATTTTTTAGGCCAAAATAAAGGTGGTTAATCAGACGCCGCACTATTAAACCGATTGACGCACCGCTTTTACAAATCTCACAGTTAATGTACAATCGCTATCATAAAAGCACAACACACATAAATATAGCTTTCAAAGGATGGGACAAAGACACATGGCAAACAAAGTGAACAACACCATAAAACGTAATTTAAGCATGATTATGGACTATTACGAATTAACGATGGCCGCCGGCTATTTTAACGACGGGTTCAAAGACAAAATCGCGGTTTTTGATATGTTTTTCCGCCGCATTCCCGACGGTGGCGGCTTTGCCATTTTCGCCGGGTTGGAACAATTTATCGAGGCGATGGAAAACTTTTCTTTCACTGAGGCAGACATTGACTACCTGCGCGGCAAAGGGGTTTTCTCTGAAGAATTTTTAGACTACCTGCGCCACTTTAAGTTCAGCTGCGATGTGTGGGCGGTAGAAGAAGGCACCCCCGTCTTCCCCGGCGAGCCGCTGGTTACCGTAAAAGGCCCCAGCATTGAAGCGCAGCTGATTGAAACGCTGCTGCTGGTTACCTTTAACCACCAAAGCCTTATCGCCACCAAAGCCAACCGCATGGTGCGCGCCGCTGAAGGACGCACCGTTATGGAGTTTGGCGCCCGCCGTGCCCAAGGGTACGACGCCGCCCTCTACGGCTCACGCGCGGCTTACATCGGTGGCTGCCAATCCACCAGCAACGTTATGGCAGACAGGCAGTTCGGCATTCCCGTGTCGGGCACGATGGCGCACAGCTGGGTGCAAATGTTTGACACCGAGTACGACGCCTTTCGCCACTACGCCGAGCTGTACCCCGAAAGCTGCCTGCTGCTGGTAGACACCTACAACGTTATCCGCAGCGGTGTGCCCAACGCCATCCGCGTTTTTGACGATGTGCTTAAACCGCTGGGCAAGCGCCCCGTTGGCATCCGCATTGACTCCGGCGACATTGCCTATCTCTCTAAAAAAGCCCGCGCCATGCTTGACGACGCCGGCTACCCCGACGCTAAAATTTGCGCCTCCAACTCGCTGGATGAATACATCGTGCGGGATTTGCTGTTGCAAGACGCCTGCGTTGATATGTTCGGTATCGGCGAAAACTTAATCACCGCCAAGTCCGACCCTGTCTTCGGCGGTGTGTACAAATTGGTGGCGGTGAAAGACGGCGACGAAATGACGCCTAAAATCAAGCTAAGCGAAACGGTCGAAAAAATTACCACGCCGCACTTTAAAAAGCTGTGGCGCATTTACGATAACGACACCCACCAAGCGATGGCTGATTACATTACGCTGTTTGACGAAGAGGTAAGTACCGAGGGCGGCATCACGCTGTTTGACCCCGTTGAAACGTGGAAACGCCGCACCTTTACCAACTGCTACGCCAAAGCGCTAACCACCCCCATTTATGAAAAGGGCACGCTGGTTTACAACAGCCCACCGCTGAAAAGTATTAAAAAGCGGTGCGAAGAACAGGTTGCCGGGCTGTGGGAAGAGGTGTGCCGCTTTGAGTTTCCGCATAAATATTATGTGGACTTTTCGCAAAAATTGTGGGACGAACGCCAACGCCTTTTGCTGGAGGCGGACGAGCACTAAAAGCATCGCTTCTAATTTATAAACCACCACTTAAAGTACCTTTAACTGTGCATTATGCCTAAAATGTGGTATACTATACTATGATTTGACTATAGCTAACTATTTACTTATCGATAGAAGGGACAGAAAAATGGTAGAAATTATTATGAAAGACGGTTCCACCATACGCATTGAACTGGATAAAAAAGCCGCCCCGCTAACGGTGGAAAACTTTGTAGAACTGGTTAACGACGAGTTTTACGACGGTTTAATCTTCCACCGTATTATTCCCGGCTTTATGATTCAAGGCGGAGACCCCAGCGGCACCGGTATGGGTGGCCCCGGGCACAGCGTTAAAGGCGAGTTTGCAAACAACGGGTGGGACAATCCGCTAAGCCACAAACGTGGCGTTGTCAGCATGGCACGCTCGGCCGACCCTGATTCCGCCGGCAGCCAATTTTTCATCACCCACGCCGATTCCACCTTTTTAGACGGCGACTACGCCGCCTTTGGCAAAGTGGTAGACGGCATTGACACCGTCGACGCAATTGCAGCGGTAGCCACCGGCGCCAACGACCGCCCCGTTGAAGATGTTGTGATTGAATCCATCCGTGTGATTGATAAGCAATGATGCGTCTGATAAAAAAGGCCATCGGCTTTTTTTGGGATAAAAGTCTTTTGTCCTTTTTTATCATCGGTACCACCAACACCATCATTGCCCAGCTGGGCGCCCAGCTGCTGCTTCGTCCCTTTACCGTACGCTGGGGTGAAACGGCAGGCTATTGGGGCCCCACGGCGTTGATGTTTTTGCTGACCGGCATCGCCAGCTATTTTTTAAACCGCAAATTTTCTTTTGAAAGTGAAGCGCCGATACGGCAAAGTTTGCCACGTTTTGCCATCATTTTAGTGGTATGCTATGTGTTAAGCTTTAGCCTTTCGGACTTTCTTGTACCCGCTTTTATGAACCGCTATTACCCCAACGCTAGCGGTGAATGGCCGGTACGCATTGCCATGCTGGTGGCGCAGGTTATCTTTTCAACGTTAAACTATATTGGGCAGCGGCTGTGGGCGTTTAGCGAATAAACGCGCGCACTGTGCCCTGCACACCGCAAAAAACAATTTATAAACCACCGTTAATAATCCGCACGTAGCGGGCGCGCCTTGCTTTAAGGCGCCCGCCCCCATTCGCTACCCACTGAAAACAACAGGAAGCGAGGCATTTATGGACCAAGATAAACTGAACGAGCTAAAAACCTTTGCGGCCGAAATACGGCTTGAAACGGTTAAAGAAGTTGGCGTTAGAGGCTTCGGCCACATCGCCGGCTCACTTAGCGTAACCGACGCGCTGGCCGTATTGTACGGCGGCGAAATGAAAATTGACCCTGAAAACCCCGATTGGCCCGACCGTGACCGCCTGGTTATGAGTAAAGGCCACGCCGGACCGGCGGTGTACGCCGCGCTGGCTTTAAAAGGCTATTTCCCGATGGATTGGCTGAAAACGCTGAACCAACCGGGCACCCGCCTGCCCAGCCACTGCGACAGACAGCTTACCCCCGGTATTGACATGACGACCGGCTCGCTGGGGCAAGGCACCTCTGCCGCCGTTGGCATTGCGCTGGCGCAAAAGCTTGATAAAAAAGACAACTACACCTACCTGTTTACCGGCGACGGCGAACTGAACGAAGGGCAGTGCTGGGAAGCCGCCATGTTTGCCCCGCAACACAATCTAGATAACCTTATTTGGTTTGTAGACTACAACGGCAAACAACTGGACGGACGCCTTGAAGATATTATTGACCTGGGCGACATTGCCGCCAAATTTGAAAGCTTTGGCTGGCACGCACAAAGTATTGACGGTGGCGACATACTCGCCATTCACGACGCCATCCAAACCGCCAAAAGCGAAAAAGATGTGCCGTCCTGCATTGTGCTGAACACCGTTAAAGGCGCCGGCGTACCGGTGATTGAAGACATTGAGCTAAACCACCACATTCCTTTGGAAGGCGACACCTTTAAGAAAGCCCTTTCAACCGTTAAAGATGCCTTTAAGAAGCTGGAAAAAGGAGGCAACTAATGATTATTTATGATGGAAAAATTTCCGGCAAATTAGATAAAGATGGCTACAAAGCCGTTATCGGCAGCACCATAGAAGCCATCGCCAATGACGACAAAGACGTTGTCTACCTCGACGCCGACTTGATGAACTCTTCCGGCACGTTGGGTTTTGCCCAGCGCAACCCGGAGCAAGCCTTTAACGTTGGCGTGGCCGAAGCCAACATGATGGGCATGGCGGGCGGTCTTTCAACCGTCGGCAAAAAGCCGTATGTACACAGCTTTGGTCCCTTTGCGTCCCGCCGCAGTTACGACCAAACCTTTCTCTCCATCGCCTACGCCGGCAACAGCGTGCGCATTCTCGGCACCGACCCCGGCGTCTGCGCGGCGTTTAACGGCGGCACCCATATGCCCTTTGAGGACATCGGGCTAATGCGGCTGGTTCCCACCGCCACCGTGATTGAAACCAGCGACGGCGCCATGCTGCAAGCTATTTTGCACGCCGTTAAAGACAGAAAAGGTTTAACCTATATTCGCACCACCCGCAAAGCCTACCCCACCCTTTACAGCGAAGACCACGATTTTGAAATCGGCAAGGGTGAAGTGGTGAGAGATGGTAGCGACATTACCATCTTCGCCGTTGGGCTGATGGTCAGCGAAGCGCTGCACGCCGCCGAGATGCTGCAAGAAAAAGGCATCAGCGCCCGCGTGGTAGACCTATTTACGATAAAACCGCTGGACGATGCGCTGGTTATCCGCTGCGCCGAAGAAACGGGTGCCGTACTCACCAGCGAAAACCACAACGTTATCGGAGGCATGGGCGACGCGGTCATCGCGACGCTGGCGCAACAAGGCGTTGCCGTACCGATGAAAAAACACGGCATTAACGATATGTTCGGCTCGGTCGGTCCGCAAGACTACCTGCAAGAGCATTATGGCTTAACCGCCGATGAAATTGCAAAACAAGCCGAAGCAGTTGTCGCCCGCAAATAACAACCGCACCCAAAAGCCGACCGTTAACGGTCGGCTTTTTTGTTGCGACAGGTTCACGAACGGCGCCGATTTTGGTATAATTAAAGCCAAGCTGGAGAAAATCAGGCGAGCTGAACGATTTTTCCCAAACGGTAAATTGAATGGTAGCAGTTTAGAAACCTACACTGACAATGAACCACCACAGCCGCTTTTTACCACAATAGCTGTGGTAAGTCGCCACATATTCAATGCGTTCTTGCAGCAACTAGCAATCGCTTTTGCACACCTTTTATGTATAAACAGATGGCGTTATTGCAATTTGTATAAATCGCTGTTCTCTAGATTATACGCTATGTGGCACAAGGCCTACTACCAAATATTAGATAGGCACCATACGGGCAGGCAAGTTCACTACAGATAAAAAGCTGACAAATTACTACCACATAAAACAGTGTAACAAGAGCAGTGACGGCTCTAGCCCCACTTATAAGAGCAACTTTTACTGTAAAACATAAATTGCGTATCACTGTATAAACCATTGTGTGTATTACAGTTTGTATAAATAGCATAATCGTTGAATTTGGATAACTAACGTCAAATCAGCGATTCTCTATTTATCGAGCTGAATGGAGCCCTCCGCCCAGCGCTTGAAAATGTATCAGGCTTTGTTGTCAACGTATTTACAATAAGTAATATTTAATAAATATATTGCATATTGTATATCTTATTCGGTCCATCTACACAGATAACAAGCATAGGCATTCTTTCGGCAAAGCAGTAAATAAAAAGCAAACACTTGATTACACTTCGGTATCGCAAAATAATTTTCTTGCTCCAAATTACATCAAATAAAATTTTAATTTTATATTAAGGGGATAGTTATGGACTACGCAAAAGAATCGCTACGGCTGCATTATAAATGGCGCGGCAAACAAGAGATGGTGCCCAAAGTGCCGCTGGCAAATAAAGAAGATTTGTCCCTCGCCTACACACCCGGCGTGGCGGCACCCTGCCTTGAAATACAAAAACACCCCGAAGCAAGCTACCAGCTAACGGGGCGCGGCAACACGGTGGCCGTTGTAACCGACGGCTCCGCCGTTCTGGGGCTTGGCAACATCGGCGCCGAGGCGGCGCTGCCGGTAATGGAAGGCAAGTGCGTTCTCTTTAAAGCCTTTGCCGGCATCGACGCGGTACCACTTTGTATTAACTCGCAAAAGGTGGACGACATTGTGCGCACCGTGGAATTACTGCAGAGCAGCTTTGGCGGCATAAATTTAGAAGACATTGCGGCACCCCGCTGTTTTGAGGTAGAGGCAAAGCTTAAAGAGCGCTGTGACATTCCCGTTTTTCACGACGACCAGCACGGCACCGCCGTTGTGGTGCTGGCGGCACTTAGCAACGCGTTGCGTGTGGTCGGCAAAAAGATGGCGGAGGTGTCGGTTGTTATTTCCGGCGCCGGCGCCGCGGGGGTTGCTATCGCCAAGCTGCTTTTGGCGTGCGGTGTCACGGCGCTTACCGTTTGCGACATAGACGGCACGCTGTATGACGGGCGCGCCAACCTCAACGCTGAACAGCAAAACCTTGCCGCTGCAACCAACCCGCAAAAAAAGCGCGGCACCCTAGCGGACGCGCTGGAAGGCGCCGACGTTTTCATCGGTGTTTCCGCCGGCGGCATTGTGTCACAAACGATGGTGCAAACGATGACGAAAGACGCCGTCGTTTTCGCCCTTGCCAACCCCACGCCGGAGATTATGCCCGCCGACGCCACGCAAGGCGGGGCGGCGGTTGTCGGCACCGGGCGCAGCGATTTTGCCAATCAAATCAACAACGTGCTCGCCTTTCCCGCACTTTTCAAGGGGGCGCTCAGCGTGCGCGCCGCTACCATTAACGACACCATGAAACTGGCCGCCGCCGGCGCGCTGGCGCAGCTGGTGCCGCCTGAAAAGCTAAGCGCCGAGTACATTTTGCCCGACGCTTTTGATGAACGCCTTGTTCCCACAGTTGCCAAAGCGGTGGCGGACGCCGCCCTGCAAAGCGGCGCGGCGCAAAGCTAAGATTAAGAAGGAGCAATTGCCACCCGCCGCAAGATAAAAGGGCACACTGTTCCAACGCCATCTATTTGTCTGCCACAAAGGCGCCATGGGCGGTGCCGCCACAAAACAAATGCGGCGTGCATTTCACCTACCATTTTTGACAAGCACATTATCACTGCGGCTACTAAGTGGTAGTGGCGGCAGAGCTGCGCGGCACGGAAGCACCATAATACCCGCCATTGCTAAAAAATGGCAAAGAAAAACGACCACTCTAAAGTGGTCGCCCTTGATAAAGCTCTATTTAATTAGGCCGTCGCCTCTTCTTCTTTACCGTCTAAAATAAGCCCTTCGGCTTTTTCAAGCATCGCTTCCAGCGAAATACCTTTGGCAAGCGCAATTTCAGACATGGTTTTTTCTTGTATCTTGCGCAAAATGTTTTTATCAATGTTGCCAAGTGGTCTTTCTTCGCTTTGCCTTACCAAAGCGCTCATCGCCGTCATAGATTCGTGCATCTTTTCTTTGGTGTTCTCGGCGAACAGTTCTTTAAAGCGACGTTGTTTAGCGTTTGTTTCGGCAACCCAACCTTCCGTTGCGTTGCGAAGCGTTTCTAACAAGGTATTGGCTTCTTTCTTGCTGATAATGCTGCGAATGCCAATTTCTTCGGCCGTATCAATCGGCACATAGAGTGTGGAGTTTTGGTCCACCATGGGAACCAGTTCGTAGTAGTCTTTCTTTTCGCCCATAAAGTCTTGCTGGCAAATATCTTTTATCTTACACGCACCATGCCCCGGGTGGGAAACCTTGTCATCTTTTTTAAACATAGTACACCTCAATACCTCCTGAGTTTGTCTCGGTGTTCTGCGTCTTGCTATATAAAGTAATTATAAGCCTATTGCTAGGCTTTTAACACCACATCTAGTATGGTT
>CAYZSR010000069.1:0-7992 GCA_964479715.1 uncultured Oscillospiraceae bacterium
CCACGCAGTTTGCTTTTTTTAATGTGGGTGCCGTTCGGCAAAACGGCGCCGGGCAGCGCCACGGGGCACAGGTCCCCTTCTTTCAGGTTTTGTGCGCCCGTTACAATTTGGTGTGTTGTGTCGCCGGTGTTCACTTGGCAAAGCCACAAATGGTCGGTTTCGGGCACCCTTTCAAGTGTGTCTATTTGCCCAACAACCACGTGATTCATGTGATCGGCTTCGCTTTCAAACTTTTCTACTTTGGAGCCGCTCATCGTCATCTTATCGGAGAATTGTTGGGGCGTGCAGTCAAACGCCGCAAAAGATTGAATCCATCTTAACGGTACTAACATGTCACTTTCCCCCTCTTAAAATTGGCGCAAAAAGCGCAAGTCGTTTTCGTATAAAAGGCGCATGTCGTCAATGTCGTAACGCATCATCACAATGCGCTCCAGCCCCACGCCGAAGGCAAAGCCGGAATAAACCGACGAATCAATGCCGCAGTTTTCAAGCACAATGGGGTGCACCATGCCGCAGCCTAAAATCTCTATCCAGCCCTCGTTTTTGCAAAGCGGGCACCCTTTGCCGCCGCACTTAAAGCAGCTCATGTCCATCTCGGCGGAGGGCTCGGTGTAGGCAAAGTGGTGGGGACGGAAACGGGTTTTAATAGTATCGCCGTAGAGGTTGCGTATAAACAAATCCAGCGTGCCTTTCAAATCGGTAAAGGTGATGCCTTTGTCCACCGCCAGCCCCTCTATCTGGTTAAATTGCGGCAGGTGGGTGGCGTCTGCCGGGTCAGAGCGGTAGACCCGCCCGGGGCAGATAATGCGTATCGGCGGCTCTTCTTCCAGCATGGTGCGAATTTGTATCGGGCTGGTTTGGGTGCGCAGCAGCACGCTGTCGGTCACATAAAAGGTGTCTTGCGTATCGCGCGAGGGATGGTGCGGCGGCATGTTCAGCATGGTAAAGTTGTATTTGTCGTACTCCACCTCGGGGCCTTCAACAGCGTCAAAGCCCATGCCTAAAAATATCTGCTGCAGCTCCTCCATCACAATGGAAAAGGGGTGCCTGCCGCCTTGGGCGGGGCGTTTGCCGGGCAGCGTAACGTCTATCTTTTCGCTTTGCAACCGCTCGGCTTGCAGCGCCGCTTCCAGCTCGGCGGTGCGCTGTGTCATCTCCAATTGAATCGCCTCGCGCACCTCGTTTGCCAACTTGCCAATAATGGGGCGCTCACTGGGGTCTAGCCCGCCCATCTGCTGTAAGATGGCGGTAACCTCCCCTTTTTTACCTAAAAACCGCACCCGTAAGGCGTCCACTGTTTTAAGGTCTTTCGCCTCTGCCATCAGTTGGGTTGCCGTTTGTTCAATCTCTTGCAACGCTTGCTTCATCTTGCTCTCTCCTTGTTATAGTCACTTAGGGTCGCCCGTAAAATAGGCGCAAAAAAGCGCCCCTTAAATAGGGACGAAGGAATCTCCGCGGTACCACCCGAATTTTTGCCTTTATAAGGCAAACACTTAATGCCCGATAACGGCGGGTGCCGTCTGCGCTTACTGGTTTCGGCGCAGCCGCTCGAAAGTGAATTTCGCGCTGTTTTGTGCCGGGCGCTTGCAGCCTGGGTTGCATGCAACCGTTGGCGCCCTTCTCTGTGCGTGGTGCAGACACAAAAAAATAGCGGTACTTGTCTTTGTCTTGGCGTTGTGGTTTTATAATAATATACAGTATAACACGCACCGTTTGTGTTGACAAGGGGTGCCCCACCAACAGAGGCAAAGGAGCCCCCGATGATTTATGGCATTGGTATAGACAGCGTCCGCATCAGCCGCATAGAGAACAGCTTGCGCCGTCCCTCTTTTTTGCGCCGCGTGTACAGCGCCGACGAACAGGCGCTGATACAATCTAAAAAAGGGCGCCGTTCCGCCGAAACGGCCGCCGCTTGCTTTGCCGCCAAAGAGGCGTTTTTAAAGGCGGCGGGTGTCGGTATCGGCGGCTTTAATTTGGCGGAGCTGTCTTTTTTGCGTCGCCCCAGCGGCGAGCCCTACTGCGAGCCGCAAGGCAAAGCCGCCGGTTTTGTTGAAAAAAATCGGCTGCGCTGCCACCTTTCCATCACCCACGAGGCAGACATCGCCACCGCCGTGGTATTGCTGGAAAAGGTGTAATGCCGTTTGGAAAGGTGCAACACCCTTTTAGATAACAAACACTCTGATAACAGAAACCCTTTATTCTTTTATTTAAGGGTTGTGTACGGGTGTTTCGCGACAGTTGTAGCGTGCCACCAGCGAGCTACCTTTCGAACCAGCTTTTAAGATAAGATTTAAGATAAAATAATGCCCGCGTATTCACTACTGGCGGCGCAATAAACACCCCGCCACGGTACTGTTCATAGCATTCAGCACCATATTTCAGCGTCCCGTCGCTCTGCTTTAGGTGGTAAGTTCTCTCGCTTAATCCCCTCGCCACAGCGCTGTTTACAGCACCCTGCACCACATTTTCAACACTCTGTCACCCCGCTTTGGTGGTGAATGATACCGCTTTAGCGCCCCGCCCCAGCACTATTTATTACACTCCACACCATATTTCAGCATTCCGTCGCCCCGCTTTGGGTGGTAATTTTTCTCGCTTAATCCCCTTTCACGGCGCTGTTTACAGCACCCTGCACCACACTTTCAGCGCCTTGCACCCCCGCTTTGAGCGGCGTTTTTTCACTTTGGCGGCACTTCCCCCGCTTTAACGTCCCGCCTGCCGCCACTTTAGGCAAAAAGAGCAAACCCATTAAACATTAAAAAAGCAGCCGCGCCGGCAAGGCGTAGCTGCTTTTGTTTTCTATAAAAGTAAGCTGAGCAAACAGCGGCTAATAGCGGCGTTAATAATCGCCGTCCGCCATCATGTGGGCGGCTTTGTAAATGTCGCCACAGCCCAGCGTTAAGGCAAGGTCGCCCGGCTTTGCGTTTTCCATCACATAGCGCGCCACTTCCCGCTGCGTTTCAAACCACACGCTGCCCGGCACCTTTTGCGCCAGCGCCTCGGTGGTGATGGTGTAATCTTCGGCGCGCTCTCGCCCGCCCATAATCGCCGTCATCACCACACGGTCGGCAAGGGGCAGCACAGCGGCAAAATCGTCCAGCAGTTGTTCAGTGCGGCTAAAGGTGTAGGGCTGAAACACCGCCCACACCTTATTGTACCCCAATGCGTTGGCGGTGGTAAGCACTTCTTTCAGCTCGGTGGGGTGGTGGGCGTAATCGTCCATAATGGTGACGCCGCCGCGCTCGCCGATAAGCTCAAAGCGCCCGCCGGCGCCGCCAAATGCCTCCAGCCCTTTTTTGCAGTCTTGCAAACTGGCGCCCATGCGCACCGCCCCCACCGCGGCGGCGGTGGCGTTAAGCACGTTGAATTTGCCGGGTACATCCAGCAGTATCTCCGTTTCAGGGTGGCCTTTCGGTGCCAGCGTAAACGCCCAGCGCCCGGGGCGGTATTCCCGCAAATGGTGGGCGTGCCAATCGGCGTCATCGCTAAAGCCGAAGGAGATAAGGGGTTTGTCAATGCCTTTTGCCACCTCACGGCAGCGTTCGTCGTCGGCGTTGTAAACAACGGCACCCGTCGCCTTGTTGCAAAAAGCGGCAAAGGCATTTTGCAGGTTTTCCATCGAGCCAAAAAACTCTAAATGGTCGTTGCCGATGTTCAGCAGCACGGCGGTGTCCGGCGCCAGCTGTAAAAAGGTGTTGTTGTATTCGCACGCTTCAATCACCATGGCGTCGCCTTTACCGGCTTGCCCGTAGCCGTTTATCAGTGGCAGGTTGCCGCCGATAATGGCGCCGGGTTGGTGCCCGCCCATCTCTAGAATTTGCACCGCCATGCTGGTAACGGTGGTTTTACCGTGGGTGCCGCCAACGGCCAGCGCCCGCCGATAAAGCGATTCTAAATAGCCGAGCATCTCGCTTCGCTCCACCGTAAGTATGCCGCTTTGTTCCGCGTGTTTGCGCTCGGCGTTGTCGGCACGGATGGCGGCGGAATACACCACCAAATCGGCGCCGTCTACTTGGTGCGCTTGGTGCCCCATATAAACGGTAACGCCTTGGGCGCGCTCGCGGTCGATAATGGTGCCTTCGTTCACGTCGCTGCCGGTGATGGTGTGCCCCTGCGAAAGCAATATTTGAATAACCGGGTACATACCGCTGCCGCCGGCGCCGATAAAATGTATATGTTTAGGTGTTTTAAGTAATGTTGCTAATTTATTATTCATGACGGGTCCCCATTCATTTAAAGTGTAAAACGCATCTTTTGCGCTCTTTGTATTGTACCACAAGATGGTGCCTTTTGCGTACTGTTTTTTGTCGCTTGGTGCAACGGGCTTTGCCGCCGCTGCATTATATATAACAAATGTGTGTGTTTTATGGTATACTATGGGTCAAGATATAGCAAAACCGTTGCATTTAGCTCAGGAGGCTACGTTTATGAAGACCCTTCCCATTTTGCCCACCGCCGTGCAGGCAGTGATGGCAACGTTGGCGCAAGCGGGCGGCGAAGCGTATCTGGTTGAATCGACACTGCTTAATTTATTAAATGGCGACATTCCCGCCCGCTGGCAGCTGGTTACTACGGTGCCCACCGCCACGGTACAGGCGCTGTTTGACGACGCCGTGCCGCAACCGAACGGCGAGCTGAAAGTGATACGCGGGCAATTACCTATTTATATACGCCGCTGCCGCACCGAAGCAGACGCCGGCGCCAACCACCCCTTTGCCGGCAGTGACGGCGTGCCCACCATTTTTTGGGAGCTTGGCTGCCAAGACTTTACCGTCTTTGCCATGGCGTACAACGGCCGCCTGCTGCTGGATCCCTTCGGCGGGGCGAACGACCGAAACAGCCGCCTTTTGCGCTGTGTCGGCAGCGCTGAAGCCCGCTTTGATGAAGCGCCGGCGCGGCTTTTAAAACTGCTGCGCTGCGCCGCCACCATGGGCTACGCGGGCGATGCCGCCACCGTGGCAATGGCGGGCGCCCGGATAAAACAGGTAAACCAATTGGAGCTGCAAACGGTGCGCCGCGAAGTGGACGCTATTTTACAATCCGACGTGCCTGACACGTTGCGCTTTTTAATTAACCAAGGTGGCATGGCCAGTTATTTTTTATACAACGCATCACCTTTAGACGCTATCAGCGACGTACCCAAAGAAGGTATCTACCGCTGGTGGGCGCTGCTGGTGCTGTGCGCCGCCATTCCCGGCCCAACAGCTAGAAAGCTCAGGTTTGATGCCAACGATATTTTCACCATTCAAGAGCTTTCCCGCCTTTACTGCCTCGGCCCCGCCACCTCACGGCTGCACTTAAAACAGCAAATCAAAAACACCACCATTGACTACGCCCCCGCCGCCGCCGCTTTTGAAGCGATAGATAAAGCCTTTGCGGGCGAGCTGCTGCTTTTTGCCGCCGTGCACGTCAACGACGAACCCTACCGCCCTAAAGACCTTGCCATTACCGACGATATGCTGCGGCATGAGGGCATTCGCGGGCGGGCGGCGCTGCGCATTTTAGACCAGCTGCTGGATTTGGTTATTAAAACGCCGACACTGAACCGCACCGACCAATTGCTTAAAATTGCCAACAAGCTGGCACGGCTTAATTAACCGCTGTAAAAAACACGCTCTTTTAATTACATAATTACACTTTATACTATACCAAGCGGCTGCTTTTAGGCAGTCGCTTTTTTATTTCTAGCCGATTAAAACGATTAACCCGCCCCGGCGCCGCTAAATTTTGTTTACTTTAACCAAAGAACGGCGGGCGGGTTGTGCGCCTGTAAAATAAGTGATATAGTGTTTGGTGTAAATACAACTGTACCCACGAGGTGAACAGATTGCTGAATGAAGAGTATCTGCTGGTGAACGCCGCCGCCCTACCTGACGTGTTTTTACGGGTGCTGGAGGCTAAAGAATTGCTGGCAAGCGGCCGCGCGGGCAGCGTGTCTCAAGCGGTGAAGCAGGCCGACGTCAGCCGCAGCGCTTATTACAAATACAAAGACCACATCTTTCGCACCGGGCAGGGGCAGCAAACGGTTACGCTTGCCGCCACCCTGCGCGACGAAACGGGCGCCCTGCAAACATTGCTGGCGGCACTTTCCGCCGCCGGTGCCGGCGTGGTAACCATCAGCCAAAGCCCGCCGCAAGACGGCACCGCCAAGGTGGCGGTAACGGTGCGCACCGACGAAATGAAAACCGACGTAAACGGGCTGGTGAAAACGCTGCAAAAACAGCCGACGCTGGTGTCTATCCGCATTAATTAAACAGTTCATAATAAGTATAGGTAATATATAAGGAGGCAAACATGGCAAAGTTAGCCATTTTAGGATTTGGAACGGTGGGCAGCGGCGTGCTGGAAATTTTGCGCCGCAACGCAGACGGCATTTCACGCCGCCTTGGCGAGCCGCTGGACGTTAAATACATCTGCGATATACGGGATTTTAGTGACAGCCCCGACGTCGACCTGTTTGTGCAAGACATGGACCCCATTTTAGCCGACGACGACGTGCGCGTTGTGGCCGAAGCCATTGGCGGGCTGAACCCCGCTTACGACTATGTGAGCCGCGCTTTAGACAGCGGGCGCCACGTGGTTACCAGCAACAAAGAACTGGTGGCGGAATACGGCGCCGAGCTGCTGGCGAAAGCCAAAGCCAACAACGTTTGCTTTTTGTTTGAGGCAAGCGTCGGCGGCGGCACCCCCATCATCACGCCGATGCACCAAAGCCTTGCCGCCAATACCATCCGTGCCGTTGCCGGCATCATCAACGGCACCACCAACTTTATGCTCACCCGCATGAAGAACGACGGCGTCAGCTTTGACGCCGCGCTAAAAGAAGCGCAAGACCTCGGCTACGCCGAAACGGGCGACCCGTCCGACGACGTTGACGGCATCGACGCGGGGCGCAAAATCGCCATTTTGGCCTCGCAAGCTTTTGGCCGCCACGTCTACCCGGACAACGTGCCGATGCGCGGCATTCGTGCCGTTTCGGTGGAGGATATGCAAATTGCCAAAGAGCTGGGCTGCGCCGTTAAATTAATTGCGTGGACCAAAAAGCCGGACGGCGTTTTGAACATCGCCGTAGAGCCTATGCTGGTGCCGCAAAGCAACCAGCTGGCAGGCGTTGAAGATGTCTTTAACGCGGTGCTGATACAGGGCGACATGCTGGGCGATGTGGTCTTTTACGGCAAAGGCGCCGGCAAACTGCCCACCGCCAGCGCCATGGTGGCCGACGCCATCGACGCGCTGAAAGACGGCACCCGCATACATGACAGCCTCTTTTGGCAGCCGTCAAAACCGATGGACGGGCTTTACCCGGACACCGAGCGGTACGACGTTTACCTGCGTGTTGAAACGGACGACGTGGCGATTGGCGACGTGATAAAAGACGCCAAACCCACCTCTAACCCCTTGGCCGCCGTGTTGCCACAACGCACCGCCGAAGCGCTGGCGCAAGACGTTGCAAAACTAACCGACGCCGGCGCCACCGTAGGCATCACCATGAAGATATGGCAGGACGCCGATGCCTGAAACGAACGCCATTAACCACGATTTACGCCAGCAGATAACGGTGCATGTGCCCGCCACCAGCGCCAACGTCGGCGCCGGGTTTGATTCGGTTGGGCTGGCGCTCAACCTCGGCAACACGGTGCAGATGGAAAAGGCAGAGGGCTGCCACATCACCTCGCTGGACGGGTATGACATTCCGCTCGACGAAAGCAACCTTGTCTACCGCACCGCCAAGCGGCTTTTCAAAGAGTGCGGCCACCCTTTCACCGGGCTTACACTGCGGCAAACCAGCCCCATTCCCATCACACGGGGGCTCGGCTCGTCGTCGGCGTGCGTTGTTGCCGGTTTGGTAGGCGCCAACGCGCTGATGCGCAACCCCTGCACCCACCAAGAATTGGTTACCATCGCCGCCGACATGGAGAGTCACCCCGACAACGTAGCCCCCGCCCTGCTGGGCGGGTTGGTGGCGGAGCTGTCGTTCGGGACGCTCTCGGC
>CAYZSR010000070.1:0-3911 GCA_964479715.1 uncultured Oscillospiraceae bacterium
AAACCCGTCGGGGCGCTCAAAGAAATCTCCGTTGCCGCCGAAAATCAGCTCGGGGGCGACGGCGGCCAGTTGCGACATGGTGGTGAGGCTGTGCTCTTTAGCCACCTCGTCGCGCACCGCCAGCGTGTACGTGTTGTTAAAGCCGTAAAAACCCACCCAAGACATATCAAACCGCTCGTTGTATTCGTCGTTCAACAGCGTTTCAATGGTTGTTTCATCGTCGGGCATGGCGTCATGCTCCAGCACGTTTATCCAACCGGTGCCGGTGTATTCTGTGTACAAATCAAACTCGCCTTTTTCCATGGCGGGGTGGATGTTGCTGGTGCCGCCGCCAATGCCTTTGGTGAGCGAGACTTTATAGCCTTCTTTTTCCAGCAGCAGCGCCAGCATTTCGCCGGTGATAAACTGCTCGGTCATCGGTTTGGTGGCAATGCGTATCGGTTTTTGCCCGCCGCAGCCGCTAAGCAACACACCGGCAAGCAACACCGCTAAAAGTACCCAAACAACGGTCTTTTTCGCTTTCATTTAATGTATTCTCCTTTTTCTGATGAGGCGCTTTTCAAGGCGGCCGAGCAACGCGTCGCAGGTGAGTGCCAGCAGCGCAATAAGCAGGCTGCCGGCGTAGGTGAGGGCAAAGTTGTTGCTGGTGATGCCCCGGTAGATGGCCACGCCCAGCCCGCCCGCCCCGATGAACGAAGCAATGCCGGCAACGGCGGTGGTCATCACCACCATGTTGCGCAGCCCCGCCGCAATAATGGACGAGGCAAGGGGCAGTTTAATGCGAAAAAGCACCTGCCAAGCGGTGCTGCCCATGCCTTTGGCCGCCTCTATAATTTCAGGGTCTATCGAGTTGATGCCGGTGTAGGTGTTGCGCACCATCGGCATTAAAGCGTAAACGGTGAGGGCGGCAATGGCGGTTTTGTTGCCGATACCGAGCGGCGGAATAAGCAGCCCCAGCAGCGCAATGGCGGGGATGGTGTACATCACGTTGGTAACGCCCAGCACAAAGGGGGCAATCACGTCATTTTCCGCAATAACAATACCCAGCAGCAACCCCGCCACACCGGCGATGGCAATCGCCAAAGCCGATAGGCCGATGTGCTCTAAAAGCAGTTGTAAAAACCACTCTTTGCGTTCTATTAAAACCGATAGGATGGATTGTAACATACCTGTGTCCCCATTTCTGTGCGGCGCGTCGGCGCCCAAAATAACTGTACAATAAAACCCGCGCAAAGACAAGAAAAATATGTCGCGCGGTCGAATCAGCGCGCATTTTGCGGTGGTAAATAGCGGGGTGCTTCCTTTACTTTCTCTTTTTAATCATGGTATAATGAGGGCTGTAAAACGGTTGTTTTACAGCAGAAGTAAAGAGAAAAACTATAACTAATGTGTTTTTTGTGCGGCTTAACACACCGTTAACCGCGCTAACGAAAGGATGTTAGAGTATGAAAAAATTAAAAGGTACCAACACCGCAGAAAACCTGCTGAAAGCCTTTGCCGGTGAATCGCAAGCGAAAAACCGCTACACCTTCTACGCCAACGTGGCGGAGCAAGAAGGCTATGTACAAATTGCCGAGGTCTTTCGCGTAACGGCCTACAACGAAGAAGCGCACGCACGCCGCTTTTTTGACTTTTTGGCCGCGGAATTTGACGGCGAAGAAATTGAAATTGACGCCAGCTACCCCGTTGGCATTGGCACCACCGAGGTAAACCTTGCCTACGCCGCCGCCGGCGAATACGACGAGTGGAGCAACCTGTACCCCGCCTTTGCCGACGAAGCGGAAAAAGAAGGCTTTAACGACGTTGCCGCCGCTTTCCGCATGATTGCGAAAGCTGAAGTAAACCACGAAACACGCTTCAACAAACTGAAAGACAACATTAAGAACGAAGAAGTCTTTGTGCGCGATGAAGACACCAAGTGGATTTGCCACCGCTGCGGCTACATTCATGAAGGCAAAGAGGCGCCGAAAAAATGCCCCGCCTGCCTGCACCCGCAAGCGTACTTCGGCCTGTTTGCTGAAGACTATTAAACGGCACCGGCCGCGCGCTTAGCGCCAGCAGACACACCTCAAAATACACATTACAAAGGCACAGCCGAGGCTGTGCCTTTGTTGTTTTTTAATTTTATTGTTGCGGGTTTTTAGATAATTTACGGCTGCCGATAAGGGTGATGCCGGCGTCTTGCAGTGCGTAAACGGCGTTTTCAGGGTCGCTCACCCGTAAGATAATCACCGCCGATTCACCAATGCGGCGCACCAGCGAATAAAGGTACTCTACCGAGATGGCCTTGCCACGAAGCACCGCCAGCGCCTCGGTTAAGCCGCCGGGGCTGTCTTCCACGGCGACGGCTAAAACGTCGGTAACGGCGGTGGTGTAGCCGGCGTCCCGCAGCGTTTTAATGGCAAAATCCGGTTGGTCTACCACCACGCGCACCATGCCGAAATCGGTGGTGTCTGCCACGGTGATGGCCTGTAAATCGATACCGTTTTCACTAAGCAGTTTGGTGAACTCTTCCAAACGGCCGGTGGAATTTTCAATGAATGTGGATATTTGTGGAATATACATAGCTACCCTCCTGGAGCGTTTGGTTAGTTTAATTTGCGGTTGTCTACAACGCGGCGGCTTTTGCCTTGGCTGCGCTCAATAGAGCCGGGCTCTTTAAGCGTTAGCTCTATGGAAATGCCAAGCACCTGCTCGATGTTGTAGCGCAGTTGGTTGCGCAGTTCTTCAATTTTGCGTACTTCGTCAAAGGGTAGGTTGGGCGCAAGCTCTACCTGCACCTCTAAAATATCGCGGTTGTTTACACGGTTTACCACCAGCAAGTAGCGTGGGGCAATGCCCTCCACGCCGACAACGGCCGCCTCCACCTGTGAGGGGAAGACGTTGACACCGCGAATGATAAGCATATCGTCGGTGCGCCCGTGTAGCCGCCGTATGCGGCGGTGAGTGCGCCCGCAGGCGCAGGGCTCTGGGATAATGGCGGTTAAATCGTGGGTGCGGTAGCGCAGCATGGGCATGCCTTGTTTGCTTAAGGTGGTGATAACCAATTCGCCCATTTCGCCGTCGGGCAGCGGCTCGCAGGTATCGGGGTCGAGAATTTCCATGTAGAAATGGTCTTCCCACAGGTGCAGGCCGTGTTGCTCTTCGGCGCACTCCATCGCCACACCGGGGCCGATGGTTTCAGTTAAACCGTAGATATCCAGCGCTTTGATGTTCAGCGCTTTTTCTATCTCTTCCCGCATGGCTTCGGTCCATGGTTCGGCGCCGAAGATGCCGGTTTTCAGCTTCAAAGCGTCGCGGTCAAAGTTCATTTCCGCCAGCGATTCGCTAATCATCAAGGCGTAAGAGGGGGTGCACGCCAGCACGCTGGTGCCAAGGTCTTGCATCAGCGTAATTTGGCGTTTGGTGTTGCCCGCCGAGGTGGGCACAACTTGGCCGCCAAGGCGCTCTACGCCGTAGTGCAGCCCCAGCCCGCCGGTGAAGAGGCCGTAGCCGTAAGAAACCTGCACCGTGTCTTGGCGGGAAACGTGGGCACAGCCCAGGCAACGGGCGACGAGTTCCGCCCATAAATCAAGGTCTTTTTGGGTGTAGCCGGCCACAATTTGTTTGCCGGTGGTGCCGCTGGAAGCGTGCACCCGCACAATTTGTTCTTGCGGCACCGCAAAAAGGCCATACGGGTAGTTGGCGCGCAAATCTTCTTTATCGGTAAAGGGCAGCTTGCGAATGTCGCTTAGCGTTTGAATGGCCTCCGGGGTGAGCCCCAGCGCTTGCATTTTGGTGCGGTAAGACGCCACGTTTTGGTACACGTGCGCCACCGTTTTTTGCAGGCGGCTAAGCTGAATAACCTCCAGCTGCTCGCGGCCTATCGTTTCAATCGGTTGGTTCCAATACATAATGATTCCCTGCCTTTA
>CAYZSR010000070.1:3921-6601 GCA_964479715.1 uncultured Oscillospiraceae bacterium
GCGTTCGCTTTGTGGGGCAGGCCAGCAAAGCCGCCTTAAACCCGGGGCATAAACTGCCTGTTACGCCGTTTGATGGTGCGTGTACCCCGACTCAAAAGCGGCCCTGTTGGCCACAATAAATCGTTCGGGGATAATGGCGTTCAACGCGTTTTGCCACACCTCTTTTTCAAAAGGAAGCAGCGACGCTAAAATACCGGTAAGCACCGTGTTAACCGCCCGTGTGTTGCCGGCTTCTTTGGCTATCGGCAGCGCGTCCACTTCAATAAGGGTGCCTTTTTCACGGATGGCGGACGCCACCTCTTCAGGGTAGGTGGCGCTGCCGGTTATAACGGGCAGCGGCATAATTTGCTGCGTGTTCATAATTAAGGTGCCGCCTTCTTTTAAGTAGCCCAGCGCGCGCAGCGCCTCCAGTTCTTCAAAAGCGAGCACATAGTCGGCGCCGTTTTGTTCCACCAGCGGGGCGTTTACTTTTTCGCCCATGCGCACATAGGTGGTAACCGAGCCGCCGCGCTGGCTCATGCCGTGCACTTCGCTAACCTTTACGTCGTAGCCTTGTTGCCCGGCAATGTGCCCTAAAATTTGGCTGGCAAGCAGCGAGCCTTGCCCGCCAACGCCCATAATGACAATGTTAATGTTATTCATTGTTGCCTTCTTTCTGTTTGATGGCGTCTTGCCCGCAAACGGTGGCGCATAAATCGCAGCCGTTGCACAGCGTTTGGTCGATGTGCACCGTGTCGTCGTCATCTTGGGTGATGGCGGGGCAACCGATGCGCATGCACATATTGCATTTAATGCAGGCGTCTTGGTCTACTTGGTAGGGGGCGTCGTGCTCTTTGGTAAGCAGTACGCAGGGGTAGCGCGAGATGATAACCGACGGGCCGTCTTTGGCAATTTCTTCACGGATGGCGGCGCGCAGTTCCTTTTGGTGGAACGGGTTGACGACGCGCACCGACGGAACGCCGATGGCCTCGCACAGCTTTTCAAGGTTTAGCTGGGTGGTTTGCTCGCCGCGAATGTCAAAACCGGTGGTGGGGTTGGGTTGCTGCCCCGTCATGCCGGTGGTGGAGTTGTCTACAATAATAACGGTGGCGTTGGATTGGTTGTACACCACGTTGATAAGCCCCGTGATGCCGGAGTGCACGAAGGTGGAGTCGCCAATTACGGCGACGGTTTTTTTGGCGAAGTCTTCGCCCCGTGCTTTTTCCATGCCTTGCGCCATGCCGATGGAGGCGCCCATGCAAAGCACCGTATCCACCGCGTTGAGGGGCGGCAGTGCGCCCAGCGTGTAACAGCCGATGTCCGCCGCAACGTTTAGCCGCATCAGGTTCAGCTGGTGAAAGAGCGCCCGGTGGGGGCAGCCGGGGCAAAGCACCGGCGGGCGGTTGGGAATGCCCTCGGTTTCCATCGCGCCGGGGTCGGCGGCGCCGGCAAATTTATGGGCGATGGTGCTGGCGAACAGTTCGCCTTGCAGGCCGGTTTTATCTTTGCCGCTGGCGTTGATGCCAAGGGCTTTGATGTGGTCTTCAAAAAACGGCTCCAGCTCTTCAATCACATAGAGCGTGTCCACCTCGTCGGCGAAGGATTGAATGAGCGCGTCGTCAATGGGGTAGACGATGCCGAGCTTTAAGATGGAGGCGTTCGGCAGCGCTTCTTTGACGTTGTTGTAAGCGTTGCCGGCGCAGACAACACCGACGCTTTTGTCGTTCCATTCAATGTGGTTAAGGCCGGTTTCGCTGAGTTCTGCCTTTAATTTATCTTCCCGTTTTTCAACGGCAACGTGGCGGCCGCGGGCAAAGCCGGGCAGCATAACGTATTTTTGCGGGTTTTTCTCGTAGTCTTTCAGCGGCGTGTCGTGGCGTTTGCCCGTTTCCACCAAACTGCGGGAGTGGGCAATGCGGGTAACCAGCCGCACCATAACGGGCGTGTCGTACTGCTCGCTTAATTCAAAGGCTTTTTTGGTGTATTCAAGGCACTCTTGGCTGTTGGCAGGCTCCAGCATGGGGACGTGGGCGCTGCGCGCGTAAAAGCGAGAGTCTTGCTCGTTTTGAGAAGAGTGCATGCCGGGGTCGTCTGCAACCATCAGCACCAAACCACCGTTAACGCCGGTGTAGGCGGCGGTAAAGAGCGGGTCTGCCGCCACGTTAACGCCAACGTGCTTCATGGTGCACAGCGCCCGTGCGCCCGCCACGCTGGCGCCGACGGCTACCTCCAGGGCAACCTTTTCATTGGGCGACCATTCGCAGTAGACGTCGTCGTATTGGGTGAGTGCTTCGGTAATCTCGGTGGACGGTGTGCCGGGGTAGCCGGTGGCAACGTGCACGCCGGCCTCCCAAGCGCCTTGGGCAACCGCCTCATTTCCCAGCAATAATTTCATGGTGAATGTCCCTTTCCGTTGGGTATTTTAGCGCCGCAAACGGCGTGCTGCCGCCGCGGTTTGTTTAGGTAAATGTATAATGTTAAGTATAGTATATAAGTATACAAAAAAAGTGCCCCTAAAGTAAAGGGCGGCGGGCTGAAATAATGCACAAAAACAAACGGGAAAACCGCCGCCGAATCGGTGTTTTTTGAATAAAGCATTAAAACATAGCGCGGGCAAAACGGTATATGGCGGCGCACCGCTGTATTTATACGCCGTGTTTTGCGGGCGGTGCCACGGCGGGGTGTTGTGCACATTGCCGAT
>CAYZSR010000070.1:6611-7968 GCA_964479715.1 uncultured Oscillospiraceae bacterium
TCGTACGATACAAACAAAAAGGCAGGTAAGATGAGCGGTAAAAATAAAATGGGCGCACCTTGAGGGCACCACTCCGCCGACGCAATAAAGAACACCACTTATTTTGCGGCGTGGGCAAGACGGTACCACAGCGGGGCGTTTTGAAAATTGCCGATAAAAATGGCGGCGCACACCGCACGGTGCATTGAAACAATGGTGGGGCGGGCGGATAAAGATAGCGGGTGTGTTTTAACGGCACCCACCACCCCGCCGCGGCAAGAGTGTACGCACTTATCTTGCGGCGTGGGGCAAGGCGGTACGGCTGTGTAGAGAAAACGGGCGTATCTTAGAACAGGCGAATCTTAGCGGTGCCATCAGCGCCGCAATGTAGAAGAAAGCAATGTTTTCAGTGCGCTTCTTCGAGCGGGTTCTTACCATTAGGATAAAAGGCATTTTAAGGTGCCATCACAGGTAAAAAAATACGGCGACGCCGTGGCGTCCCCGTATCGGTGTAAGTAAGGTGGTTAAGATTGCCGCTTGTGTAAGCGTTGGCTGCCCGTGCGTTGGTGCAAGGGCATTCTTTGCCAATAAACGGGCAATAGTTAATAGACCGTTTGCTTTGTTGGTAAAAAAGTGCGGCGCTCGTGTTCAGTTATAAAAAGGTGCGCCTGCTTTATAGGCGGCGTATCGCTTTGTCTGTTTACACTTTGTTTTTCTAGAGCGGCGTGCAAGGGTTGTGGCTTGTAAAAAGGGGAACAGCCCGCTCGGCGTTTTGCCCGTTATCGGTGCGGTACCCTTTTGCCACCCGTGCGCCGTGGCGGGAAAATTACGCGGCGCTGCTGTCGCCGGCGTATTTCATCTGCATTATCGTCACTTTATCCAGCTTGAGGCTGCTCGGCATGGAGAGCACATTGACATCGTTCTGCGGGGTGATTCGTTCCGCCAGTGTTTGCCCTAATTCGCCCACGGCAAAGCGGTTCACTAAATCGCTGTACGCCAGCGGTGTCAGCTTTTTTAAGCGGCTGTGCTCAAGCGCCAGCGCCACATCGCCGGTGGCGACGGTGCCTTCCAGCACTTCGCCTTTGGAGAGCTGTCCTTGGTGCCAATTTTTAAGCACCGTTTGCAGCACGACGGTGGGCTTGGTTTCAAGGCTGGTAAGCGCCGCTTCGCCCGCGGATTCCAGCGCCAAGTTAATGCCTATCATGCTTTTGTTGGCGGCTTTTGCGGCGGCAAGCACCGCCTCTTGAATGGGTTGATAGTTGCAAAAGACAACGCTGATGTCCCCGCGGAAAAGATCGCCCATTTGGGCGGGGGGCAGGCTGTCGTCGCCGTAGTCTGACCCATTATAAGGGTGCATTTCAATAACGCCGTCGGGCAG
>CAYZSR010000071.1:0-7922 GCA_964479715.1 uncultured Oscillospiraceae bacterium
CACCCTTTCGATTAATTTCTCTTTCATCTTTACCATTCTACCACCCGTATCGACGGCATCACGTTGGATGCAAACACGTCGTAACGGACGGCGTATTTAGAGCGGTCTATCTGTATACCGTAATTTTCTTCAATATAAGCCAAGCTGGGCGGGTAATATCCCTCGGTGGCGTAGCACAGCACCGCTGCTTGTTCAATAGCGTTTTGTGTGGCCGTTAAACCCTCTTGCCCGGCGGAATCAGACAGTGCGGAAAGCCCAATCACCATCGCCGCCAGCACCATCACAAAAAGTACCACGGTGAACAGGTAAGTCAGCGTTTGCCGCCCCTGTTTTTTTTGCGTCATTGCGTACGCCTCCTTTGCGGTTGATAGGTTCGGTTTAGCCGATGGCACTCATGATGTTTATCAGCGGCAACATAACCGACAGTAAAATAACGCCGATAGCAACGCTGAGCAGCCCCACCAATGCAGGCTCTAGCATGCCAAGCAGGCGGTCGATGCCTTCTTCGGTTTCTTCGGCGTAAATATCGGCCAGGTTTTGCATGGCCGTTTCGGTTTGCCCCGCACGCGAGGCAGAAAGCAGTATTTTCGCTTCAAAGCCGTCAAGCACGTCATAATCAACCAGCACTTTGCCCAGCTCTTCACCTTTATCCACTTCACTGATGGCGGCGGGCACCTTGTCGGCAATGTGGCGGTTGTCTATCAATGCGCTTGCTTTCTCAAGCGCCTCGGCGGTGGGAATACCGCTTGCCAGCATCATTGAAAGCCCGCTGGTAAGCCGTGCCGCCGACATATTGTAATGTATCTTTCGTGTAAATGGGAGCGACTGCGCCAGCTTGGTAAGCCGTTTGCGCCCCGCCGGAAAAAGGTACATAACCACCAGCACCAAAATGACAACCAGCAGCACCCCGACGACCGCCATGGCGATACGGGCGGCGGCAAAAGCGCCCCCCATGCCTGTTTGTGACGCCATACCAAGCGACGCAAAGACGTCTTCAAAAACCGGCAGCACAAAGACGATTAGAAACACCAGAACAACGCTCATCATCACCAGCAGTAACAGCGGGCCGCTGATGGCGTTGCGTATACTATGCCGTAAGGTGTTTTGTTGGCGGTAAAAATCGCCCAGCGCGTGGCTGGTTGCTTCCATCCGCCCGGATTCTTCACCCAGTTGCAACATTTCTGTTGAATAAGCGGGGAAAAAACCGCTTTTTTCAAGGGCTTCGCTTAAAACAAAAACGTTGTCATGGGTTAATATGTCATCCACGCGGCGCGCCGCGGCACCCAGTTTGCTTCCCTCGGTGTCTCCCGCGATGATGGACGGGCATTCATTCGCCGCGATACCGGCGCTTAAAAGCATGCTTAAACTTTCAAAAAATGCCGCCAGTTCCTGCGGTGGAAGTTGTTTGGTCTTGGTATCAGCCATACGCAGTTTCCTCCTCAAATCCTCTCAAAATACATACTTGCAAACGCCTAATGAATATACATTTCAGCGTAGTTGTTTTGGTCTTTTATCAGTTCTTGAATCTCTGCATCGCCCGAGGCGGCAAAGGTTAAATCAACAAACTCCCAGGTGTTTTTATTGGCCTCTACCTTAACAGCTATCCAGCCTTCTTCTTCGGTCCAGATAAGGTTCCATGCGTGGATGATTTGGCTGCCGTCGCCGGCGTTGGCGTAACCCATAATAAGCTTGCACGGAATGTTGTTGGCGCGCAGCATGGTGGCGGCAAGGGCGGCGTAATCGTAGCAGATGCCTTTTTCGTTTTGCAGCACCTCGTCCACATCGGGCAGGTAGTCGGTGTTTTCTTTTACAAAGGATACCTTGTCTTCGTCGTAGGTTACGTTATCCTTAATCCAATAATATACCTGCTGGATAACCTCTAAATCTGTTGAGGCGTGCGCCGCAATTTCATAAGAAAAAGAAACGGCATTGGATTCCGGCGTGTAGCGAATAATTTTGTTGGGGTATAAGAAAGGCGTTTGTTCGCTGACTAGCGCCACGTCGGCCTCGCCATTTAAAAAGTAAAAGTATTCGTCGCCGCTTTTATTTAAAAAGATGGTAAAGGCGTAATGCCCGTCGCCGGCGGCAAGGGGGAAAAACTCTGTCTCACCATTATTTTTAAGGTCATAGTCATACACATAATCATCTTTTTCAACACGGAATTTTGCCACGGTTTCAGCGCTGCAGGTAACCGCCACATAGCCATCCGCCACACGGCTCATGTCTATGCTGCCGGCGCCGGTTTCGTCTTCATTATGCACGGCGTTTTCACCCGGCGTTTCCGGCATTAAGACGGGCGGGGGCGTTCGGTTAAAGTCCGGGTCAGAAAATTCCGGGGCGCCGCCCACCAATTCTTTCACAGCACCGCAAGAAACCAGCAGCGCCATGGCAATGCTAAGTATCGATAAAAAAGCAGCTTTTGCCGCCATCTTTGTCATTAAGCGCCACCTCCTTGAAACACCCGTATTCCATACAGGCTGTTTCTCACATTTACGCTGTTGCACTGTTTATTTTAATACGCTCGCTTCATTTTAACAATATCATCACAATTATAATAGAGTTCTTTATTTTAAATTGCAAGTAAATACGCCCTATATCTTGTAGTCGCCGCCTTTTGGTGCGGTTTATCTGCGCCCGCCGCAACAAAAATCTTTTTATCGATTTTTTTCTTGCTTTTGTGACAATTGCTGCGGCACCTCCGCCGGAACGGCAAACGTTAGAAATAATTATTGTTTTTATCACGTAATGCCTGCTGCAAAATTCTTTTCCCTTAAGCTGTGCACGCCGCCTGCCGGCTGTATTAACGTGGTACGGCACACCGCTTTGAGGGTGCGCAAAAAGGGCCGCCAGCCCATATTCAGCGTTAAATAGCAATTGGCACTTTACACAAAGTATTGTGCTTTTAGGGGGCATTATTGTTCTTGACACCCCACATGTAGATGTGATAATCTTGTAATAATTCGACAACCGGCCTGCCAATTTGGCGGGTTTTTATACACTTAAACGAAAAGGGGAGGTTTCTTAATGCATAAAAAATTAGCGGCACGCACCATTGTAAAACGCGACGGTCGCGTTGTTAATTACGACGAAAGTAAAATTGCTGGCGCCGTTGCCAAGGCGCTTCAAGCCGCCGGCGAAGAAAACTTAACGGTGGCGGCGGAGCTTGCCGCCGAAGTAGGCCAAGCAATGGCCACACGCAGCGCCGATGAAAGCTTTCGCATTGAGGATATACAAGACGAGGCTGAAAACGCGCTGATGCGGGGTGGCTACGAAAAAGCCGCCAGAAAATACATTTTGTACCGCGCCCAGCGCACCCGCGTACGGGAATCTAATACCTCATTGATGAAAGCCTTTGATGAAATAACCAACGTCGACGCTCGCCAGTCGGACTTAAAGCGAGACAACGCCAACGTGGACGGCAACACCGCCATGGGCAGCATGCTGCAACTTGGTTCTGCCGCCGCCAAAGCTTACAACGGCAGCCACCTGCTTAGCGAAGAGCAGGTGCGCGCCCACCAGGACGGCTGGATACATATTCACGACTTTGATTTCTACTCATTAACCACCACCTGCTGCCAAATAGACATTGACCAGCTCTTCAACGGCGGCTTTTCAACCGGGCACGGCTTTTTGCGGGAACCGCAAGATATTCAAAGCTACGCCGCTTTGGCGTGCATCGCCATACAATCCAACCAAAACGACCAACACGGCGGGCAAAGCATACCCAACTTTGATTACGGGCTGGCCAAAGGTGTGGCCAAAACCTACCGCCGCATTTTTGCTGAAAACCTGCTGAAAGCGCTGGATTTGCTGGCGCCACAGCTGGCGCTAACCAAAACCACCCTTGCCTCGCTCATCAACACCGCCGAAGAAGAGGCGGGTATCGGCCCCACCTTGGCGCAAGACGACGGCTTTTTAAACGCGTTGAAAGAGCAGCTTGCCGAGGCAAAAGACGATGACGCCATTGAGCGCGCCATTGCCTTTACCACCGAGCGCAGCGCCGCCGAGACCGACCGCCGCACCTACCAAGCGATGGAAGCGCTGGTGCACAACTTAAACTCCATGCACTCCCGCGCCGGCGCGCAAACGCCGTTCTCTTCCATCAACTACGGCACCGACACCAGCGAAGAAGGGCGCCTCATTGTTAAAAAACTGCTGTTAGCCACCGAGGCGGGGCTGGGCAAAGGCGAAACACCCATCTTCCCCATCCACATTTTCAAACTTAAAAAAGGCATTAACTTCGACGAAGGTGACCCCAACTACGATTTATTTGAGCTTGCCTGCCGCTGTAGCGCTAAGCGCCTTTTCCCTAACTTTTCCAACATCGACGCCCCTTACAACCTGCAATTTTATGAGGCGGGCCGGCCCGAAACCGAAGTGGCCACAATGGGCTGCCGCACCCGCGTTATGGCAAACGTGCACGACCCCGAGCGACAAACCGCCTTTGGCCGCGGTAACTTGAGCTTTACATCCATCAACCTGCCGCGCCTTGCCATAGAGGCTGAAAAAGACGAACAGACCTTTTACGAATCGCTGGACGCCATGCTTGACCTTGTGGCGCAACAACTGCTTGATCGCTTTGAAATTCAGGCGCAAAAAACGGTGCGCAACTTCCCCTTTTTGATGGGGCAGGGCATCTGGCTTGATTCTGAAAAGCTGTCCCCCGACGACGAGCTGCGCGACGTGCTGAAACACGGCACGCTCTCCATCGGCTTTATCGGCCTTGCCGAAGCGCTGACAGCGCTGTACGGCAAACACCACGGTGAAAGCGACGAAGCGCAGCAAAAAGGCCTTAAAATCATCGGCCGTATGAATGATTTTTGCCTTGAAAAAAGCAAGCAAACCGGCATGAACTTTACATTGCTTGCCACCCCCGCCGAGGGGCTGTCGGGCCGGTTTTTACGCATCGATAGAGAACGCTACGGCGAGCTAACCAACATTACCAACCACGATTATTACACCAACTCGTTCCATGTGCCGGTGTACCATTCCATCCCGGCGTACGATAAAATCCACATCGAGGCGCCCTACCACGCACTAACCCCCGCCGGCCACATCACCTACGTTGAGCTGGACGGCGACGTTGCCAGCAACCTTGAAGCGTTTATGGACGTGGTGCGCTGCATGCACGACGCCGGCATCGGCTACGGTTCCATCAACCACCCCGTCGACCGCGACCCCGTCTGCGGCTACGTCGGCATTATTCACGACAGTTGCCCCCGCTGCGGGCGCAAAGAAGGCGAAGCCATTGCGCCGGACAAAGTACAAGAACTGAAAAAACAATACCCGGAAATTGCCACCTTTATCGGCAAAGAATAAAAAAGTGATAGGAGCATTAGTATGCAACAAAAACAACACACCACCTCGCTCGGAGAACACGTCGGTTTTGAACGTATTCGCCGCATTACCGGTTACCTTGTTGGCACCATGGACAAATGGAACGACGCTAAAAAATCCGAAGAGCAAGAACGCATTAAACACGCGCTGAATTCATGAGCGACCGTAGCGCATCCGCACCGGCTGTTAACGTCTCCGGCCTAGTGGGCGATTCCATCGTCGACGGGCCGGGCTTACGGTTTGTTATTTTTTGCCAAGGGTGCCCCCACCGCTGTGACGGGTGCCACAACCCGCAAACGCTGCCTTTTGAAGGCGGCACCCCGCTTTCTGCCGATGCGCTGTACGCTGAAATTAAAAAGTACCCGCTTTGCCGCGGCGTTACCTTTTCCGGCGGTGAGCCGTTCAGCCAAGCGAAAGCGTTGCTGCCGCTGGCGCACAAACTGCGCCACGACGGCTATGAACTGGCAGCGTACACCGGTTTTTATTACGACGGTTTGCAAAACGGCAGCGATGCCCAAAAAGAACTGCTTGCGCTGCTTGACGTATTGATAGACGGCCCTTTTGAAAAAGACAAGCACAGCGGTCGTTTGCTTTTTAAAGGCAGCACCAACCAACGTGTTATCAATGTGCCGGCAAGCCTTGAAGAAAAGGCAATTGTACCGGTTACTGCCGCACGTTGGGTGGGTCCGTGAGCCGCCCGCTTTAACGGCATTCAAAACACAACTAAAAAGACAAACCCCCTTGCCGCATTGCAAGGGGGTTTGTTATTTTTTAATGACAAGTTTATACGTTGGCGATTTCAATCTCGCCTTCTTTGTAATAAATAATGGCGTTGTAGTGCGACTGCTGAAAAACACGGTTAAATTCACCGATGGACACCTTGAAAGGCGGGTGAATCGTTTCCGCCATCAGGCGGCAGTCGCTGTTTTTAGTCGGCTCGGCGGTAACCACACCAAGCTGGCGCTCAACATTGGCAAGCTCCATACGGTAAATGTTGCGCTCAAGGCCGATAGCCTCCAGCTTTTCTTGTATTTCAGGGGTATCGGTGTCTTTGTTCTGCTGCAAAAACTCAACATCCAGCTGCAGCTGAGCAATTCTGTTTTGCAGCTCTCTCTGTTTCAGCTCCAGCTCAAAGCGGTCTTCAAGCACGTCGGGCGGGTTGCCCATGCGCACCTCCATATAGCGGTGCGTTAAGTTGCCGATGGTGGTGGCGTCGATAAATTTAGTGGCGGTAAGCTGCCCACCGATGATGGTGCCGCGCCCCGTCGTCGCCCGAATGCCGACACCGCTTTCAATGGTGGAGTGAATGATGGTGTCGCAGACAATTTCGTTGTTGGCGCGCACCGTGCCGTTTTCTATAAACTTGCTGTGCACTTTGCCGCCCGCCTCGACCACGCCATGCCCGTTGCCGTTCATGCCACTGCCGATTTGCACGTCGCCGCCGGCCACAACTAGGGCACCCTCCACCATACCTTTGATGGTGATGTTGCCGGTGGCGCCCACCGTGTACCCTTCTAAAACGTCGCCCTCAATGACTACATCGCCTAAAACATCCAAGTTACCTACCGCAAGCCCCACGTCGCCTTTAATAACCAGCAACGGGTCCACTTGAAAGCGCCCCGCTTTAAAAGACAGCACGCCGTCTTGCGCGGCGATAACCGCCGTTTCATCTAAGTTTACCAGCGTGTTGGGGCCGTTCGGCGGTTTAGCTTTGCGTCCGTCTCGCCCTTTTAGCTCACTGTTGTATATGGTGTAGCCGGGCGTGCCCTCGGTAGGGGCGACAATGTCGCAAATCACTTGGTCTTTGGTAATGGTTTGCAGCCAGCCAAGGTCTTTGTAGTTGATGGTGTTGTCGTCTTTTACTTCAAGACGTATTTCAACGTCGCGGTAAAAATGGTCAACAATGTAGCCGTCTTCACCATTGATGGCGGCGGTGCCCTTAGCCACCTCAAACAACGTGAGGTAGCGCTCTTCTTCCACAATGCGGCGCACCTTCTCTTTGTCAACGCCATAGCGCACATCAGCCCGTGAAAGTGCCTGCTCCATTGCTTCCATCGTTATTTTTTCGCCGTCATGCACCGGCGGCACAAGGAAAACCCACGCCTGCATTTTATCTCTGTTTATTTTCACAATAAGCTGCGCGTCAAGCGATTCCGGTTCGGGCGGCTCTTGCGGTTCTGTTTCTTCGCCGTCGCCGTCTTGCGGTATCGCCATCAGCGCCTGCTTTTCAAGCTCTCTGGCGGTTTTGTAGGCACGCATCGGCCCCACAGCATTTTTTTCAAAAGCGATAAGCCAGCCGCGCTGCTCTTTCTCTGGCGGTTTTTGTTCCTCTGTAAAAAGCGTTAGGCTAAACGTTGCCTCTTCGTCCACGGTGGTGGAAACACCCCGCTCGTGGTTGTACAGCTCATACAGACAGTTGCCGGCGGCTTTTACCGGCTCATCTTTAGGGGGTGGCGGGGCGGCGTCTTCGTCAGGGGGTGGTTGCTGCGCCGGTTGCGGTATCGCCTCGGTGGCAAGACCGTCTTTTTCCTTCTTTTTTGATGAGCGGGAAAAAAGACGGTCAAAAAATCGCCGTATTTTATCAC
>CAYZSR010000072.1:0-4844 GCA_964479715.1 uncultured Oscillospiraceae bacterium
CCCCTTGAAGAGCTGGTGGTTTTAGACACCATTTTGCTGCCGGAAGAAAAGAAAATACCGAAGATTAAACAGCTGTCCTGCGCGCCGGTTATGGCGGAGGCAGTGGCCAGAATATACAGCGATAAGCCCGTTTCAACGCTGTTTCACTAACCAACGATAAGGAGCGTACCCCATGTGCGTACACAGAAGACCGGCCGGCGTGGAATGGCTGGTAGTCGGCCTTGGCAACCCCGGCCAGAAATACGAGAAAACACGCCACAACGTAGGGTTTGACGCCATAGACTACGTGGGCGACAAATGGAATATCCCGATACGCCGCTCGCGCTTTGACGCGCTGTGTGGCAATGGTGAAATAGGCGGCATCGGCGTGCTGTTGATGAAGCCGCAAACCTTTATGAACCTTTCGGCGGACAGCGTGCGCCAAGCCGCCGATTTTTATAAAATCCCGCCGGAGCACATCTTGGTGTTGACGGATGACGTCAACCTTGAGCCGGGTGTTTTGCGCATCCGCATGGACGGCTCCAGCGGGGGGCACAAAGGGCTTGCCAGCGTGGAGAAAGCGCTGGGGCAAAACTACCCCCGCCTGCGTATCGGTGTCGGCTCGGCGCCGCACCCCAACTACAAGCTGGAAGACTGGGTGCTTGGCAAACCGACCGACCAAGAACAGGCGCTGATTGACGAACGATTAGACGATATTATGCGCGCCGTTGTGCTTATTTTGGTGGAGCGCCACGCCGAGGCGATGAGCCGCTTCAACGGTGAAAAAAAAGGTAAAAGCACCTTTCAAACCAGCAAGCAAAGCAAGTAAAGATAGAGGAGCCCTCCCATTAAAACCGCTATGTTGACCCAAGCGATACACAGCACAACCGAATACAAACGCCTTTACGCTGCTGTTACAGCCAAACCTGTAACGGCGGCGCTCTTTGGTTTGCCGCCGATTGGGCGCGCCATTGCGCTGGCGTCGCTATGCGGTGAAACGGGGCGCCCCGCGCTGCTTATAACGCCGGGCGAGGCGGAAGCCACCCGCCTTGCGGAAGACATCACCACGCTGGGGGTACCGGCGGCGGTTTTCCCCGCCCGCGATTACGTGATGCGCAACATTGAGGGGCAAAGCCGCGAGTATGAGTACCGCCGCTTAGAGGTGCTGGGGCGATTGGTTAGCCGCCGTGTGCAGGTGGTGGTGGCGCCCGTTGAGGCGGTACTGCAAAGCACCGTACCGAAAGAAGACTTTTTAGCCGGCACGCTCAGCGTTAAAGCAGGCCGTCAGTTGCCGCAAAAAGAGCTGCTGCAGACGTTGCTTGCCGCCGGCTACTTCCGGCGCGAGCAGATAGACGGCCCCGGGCAGTTTAGCGTGCGTGGCGGCATTGTTGACGTGTACCCGCCCGACATGGCGGCGCCCGCCCGTATTGAGTACTGGGGCGACGAGATAGACTCCATCCACACCTTCGATTTGCTGACGCAGCGACGGGACACCGCTGTTAAAACGCTGCACATCAGCCCGTCACGGGAGGTGCTTTTCGGCGACGCCGACAAAGCGGCGGCATTATTACGTAACGCCCTGAAAAACGCCGCCCCCAAAGATAAAAAAGCGGTGCAGGCGGTGGTAACGCCGGACATTGAACTGCTTGAAAACGGTGTGCTGCCCGAGGGTATGGACAAATACCTGCCGCTGCGCTACCCCGTGCCCGGTACGTTGTTTGACTACCTTAAAAATCCCATCGTCATTTTTGACGAGCCAAGCGGCATTGAAGAAGAAGCCGACGCGGTGGCGTTTCGCACGCAGCAACAACACGTCACCATGCTGGAAGAAAGTTTGGTACTGCCCCGTGTGGAAGGGTACTACACCGATTTTACCGCTCTTTTGGAAACAGCGACCGCCCACCACACCATTTTTGCCGAAAACTTTGCCCGTCAACTGCCCGCTGTACCGCTTGCCGATACCATTGACTTTCCGGCGCATTTAATTCCGCCGTGGCCGGGCAGTTTAGACGCGCTGGTGCAAGAGTTAAAACCGCTCACCAACCAAAACTATTACTGCGTGGTGCTGGTGGGTACCCAGCGTGCCGCCAACACCTTGGCGCTTGATTTAATGGAAGAAGGTTTCACCGTTATCCAGCCGCCGGACGACGACACCGTTATCGAGCCGGTGCCCGGTGGCGTGGCGGTGTTGCCGGGACGGCTTTCCGCCGGTGCCAACTTCACCACAGCGCGGTACGCCGTCTTTACGTCGCGCCGGCACGGCGAAGCCGCCAAAAAACGCAAACGCCCCAAAGGCAAGGGGCTGTCTAGCCTGTCTGAAATAGACCCCGGCGATTACGTGGTGCACCAAAGCTACGGTATTGGGCGCTACGCCGGTATAGAGCGCCTTGATTTGCAGGGCGCCGTGAAAGACTACCTGAAAATTGAGTACGACAAAGCCGACGTGCTGTATGTGCCGGTAACGCAGCTGGACCTGCTTAGCCGTTACAGCGTGCCCGGCGAAGAAAAGCGGGTGCGCCTTGCCAAGCTGGGCGGGCAGGAATGGGCACGGACCAAAAGCCGTGTGCGTGCCGCCACCCAAGAGATGGCGCAAGATTTAATTGAACTGTACGCCAAGCGCGAGCAAGCCAAGGGCTTCTCTTTCCCCGCAGACACCGAATGGCAGCGGGATTTTGAAGCCCGCTTTGAGTTTGAAGAAACGCCGGAACAGCTGGTGGCGGCGCAGGAAATTAAAACCGACATGGAGCAAAGCTACCCGATGGACCGCCTGCTTTCAGGCGACGTTGGTGTCGGCAAAACCGAGGTAGCGCTGCGTGCCGCCTTTAAGTGCGTAATGGGCGGCAAACAGTGCGCTATTTTGGTGCCCACTACCATTTTAGCGTGGCAACACTACAACACCATGCTTAACCGCATGGAAAACTTCCCCGTCAACGTGGAGATGATGTCGCGCTTCAAAACCGGCAAAGAGATGAAAGAAACCGTCAAAGGCATTGGCGACGGCTCGGTCGACATCGTCGTCGGCACCCATCGCCTGTTGCAAAAAGACGTTCGGTTCAACAATCTCGGGTTGCTTATCATCGACGAAGAGCAGCGCTTCGGCGTGCGGCACAAAGAAAAGCTTAAAGAGGCGTTTGTTGATGTTGACGTGCTGACGCTGTCCGCCACGCCGATACCGCGTACGCTCAGCATGGCGCTGAGCGGCATACGGGACATGAGCAGCATAGAAGAGCCGCCCACCGAGCGGCAACCCGTTGAAACCTATGTGATGGAATATGACCAAGACCTGATTATTTCCGCCATTAAGCGGGAGCTGGCGCGGGCGGGGCAGGTGTATTACCTGCACAACCGGGTGGAAACCATTGAGTACGCCGCCTTGCGGCTGAAAAAGCGGCTGCCCGACGCCACCATCGCCACCGCCCACGGGCGGATGGACGAAATGACGCTGAGCCGCACCTGGCAGCGGCTATTGAATGGTGAAATAGATGTGCTGGTGTGCACCACCATTATTGAAACCGGCGTCGACGTGCCCAACTGCAACACGCTTATTATTGAAGACGCCGACCGCATGGGGCTGGCGCAGCTGTATCAGATACGGGGGCGGGTGGGGCGCTCGGGGCGCAAAGCCTACGCCTACTTCACCTTTCAGAGAGACAAAGTGCTAACCGACGTCGCGTCGAAGCGGCTGTCCGCCATACGGGAATTTACCGCGTTCGGCTCCGGCTTTCGCATCGCCATGCGAGATTTGCAAATCCGCGGGGCGGGCAACCTGCTGGGGCAAAGCCAAAGCGGGCATATGGAGGCGGTGGGCTACGAGCTGTACGTTAAAATGCTTAACCAAGCGGTGGCAATGGCTAAGGGCGAAACTTTTACGCCCGACAAGGCCGAAACGCTGATTGACATCACCATCGATGCCTATATCCCTGAAAAGTACATCCCCAGCAACGAGGGGCGCATCGAGGCGTACAAAAAAATAGCCGCCATTCAAAGCGGTGCCGACGCCGCCGATGTCACCGACGAGTTGCGTGACCGATACGGCAAATTGCCCCGCAGCGTGGAAGGGCTGGTTGAAGTTAGCCTGCTGCGGGTGGTGGCGGCAGAGCTTGGCATATATGAGGTATTGCAGCGCAAAGACACACTGCTTTTATATTCCGACCAATTTGATTTTAACCGGCTTAGCGACGTGATTAAAAAACACAAAGCCATGGTGAACGCCTCCGCCAAGCCCTACCTTGCGGTGCGTCTGCGTGGCGATGCGTTGCCGCTGGATATTTTAAGTGCTTTTGTGACCGATTTACACAGCGCCACTTGCAACCCGCCAAAAAAAGAGCTATAATTATTGCGTGTTTTAGCTGCGCTATGCCATTTAACACAAGCGGCGAAACACGGCGAAAAAATTTGTAACGGCGGCGCTTTGCCGCCCTTTATCACACCCCACCGTGTGGCTATATTATAGGAGGCGTTTCTTTGAAAATTCGTAGAATCTTAGGCGTGCTGCTGGCGGTAGTTCTGTTGCTTGGCTTAACGGCGTGCGGCGGCAACACCAGTTTGCGCGGGCACCTGTATGAAAACGCCGTGACCATCGACGGCGAAAAAATTCCGTCCGGTATATATCTGGCAGTACAATACAATGCGTATAACGAGGCGAAAGGTATTATAGACACCGAGAACCTTGATTCCGACGAGCCGGTGACGGATATTTTTAAGCACGAGATTGAAGGCGAAAAAACCTACGATTGGATTCACAACCGCACCCTTGAAAACCTTAAAAAGTACGTGCTGGTAAGCCGTGAATGCGAAGAAAGAGAAATTTTCTTGAACGACGAAAACAGCTCCAACCTGCAAGAGTCGCTGGGCTATTTTACGTC
>CAYZSR010000072.1:4854-7769 GCA_964479715.1 uncultured Oscillospiraceae bacterium
GGAAACGCAGCTGTTTGATGAAATGTACAAAGAAAACAGCGATTTAATCGTTAGCGACAGCGAGCTTAAAAAAGAATACGCCGAGCAAAACGCCAACATTCGCTATTTGATGATGCCGGTTAGCGCGATGGATGAAAAAAGCACCGACTACACCGAAGACGTGACTAAAATGGCGCAAGACATGCAAAAAGAGCTGGAAAACGGCGCCGATTTTGACGCGGTAGCCGCCGACGGGCTTGAAAAGGTGTACACTTTGCTGGGGCGTGAATTTGACGACGAGAGTGTGCAGAACAGCATCTCGTCCTCTTATATCAGCTACAAACCGGACACCACCGAAACCTATTCTGAAAAGTTTCTTAAAACGCTAAAAAGCCAAAAGGTGGGCGAATTTGGCATTTATAACATGGAAACCATTCTGCTGCTGTATGAAAAGCAGCCGGTTTTTGAAAGCGATGAAGACTTTGATGAAATGCGTGACACCATTATACAAAGCCTTTACAAAACCGAGTTTAATGATTATTTGTCCGACATTTATGACAAGTATGACGTAAAAATGGCTTTCGGCGCCGAACGGTTCTTCAGCGCCAAAAAGATAGTAACCACTTAAACGTAACGCCCTCCGCCAAGCGCGGGGGGCTTTTTTATTGCCTTTTCACTTGTTCACAATATTGTTATAAATTTGACTTGAACTGCTCATACTTGTTATGTATGATAATGGTTATGAATTATAACTAAAAGAAAGGTGATGCGGGTGAACACGCTAGAGTTTCACTGGCAGTTAATGGGTTTAAGCTACCAACTTAAAGAACAGGCAACACAGCTGGTGCAGCCTTTCTGCACAGAAAATGCCTTGACACCTGCTTTATTGCGTGTTTTAATGGCACTGTACTTTGGCGGCGAAGTAACGCTTAAAGAGCTGTCAGACCGTACTTTTATGGCGAATGCCAACGCCTCGGCGGCGTGTAAAAAGCTGGAAGAAATGCAGCTGGTTATCCGCCGGCGCGACGAAAACGACGAGCGCCAGCTACTTATCAAGCTGTCGCCCCAAGGAAAAAATTTAATGGCACGGTTGCACCGCCACCACAGCGAGCAATCAACCACCTTGTTAGAAAAACTTTCCAAAGAAGATGCCAAACAGCTGGCCGCCTGTTTAGAGCGGCTGTCTGATGTGATACAGAATAAGGAGACCCCCTATGAACAATAAACCAAAGAATCCGCAGCGTAATTTCTGGATTTACAGCCTCATTGCGCTGCTGATTATTATGGCGATACAGGTTTTTGTTATGCCGCAAGTGCGTGGCAAATCCACCGAGGAAGTAAGCTACAACGATTTTTTGGAAATGGTTGACGACGGCGACGTTTCCAAAGTGGTGATTAACGACGAAACCAAACGCATTGATTTTGAGGCAACCGACCCCGACGACAAAAAAGAAGTGGCGCCCTATTACACCGGGCTGGTTGACGACCCGGACCTTGTAAAAACCCTTACCAAAGCCGAAACCAAAGACGGCGAAAAAATAGAGTTTGAGCAGGTTATTCCGCAGCAACAAGGGTGGCTTGCCAATATATTAAGCCTTATTTTGCCAACGCTTATTTTAGTGGGGCTGAGCTACCTGCTTTTCCGTTCTTTAAGCAAGCGCATGGGCGGCGACGCCATGAGCTTCGGCAGCTCCAACGCCAAGGTGTACGCCCAATCTCAAACGGGCACTACCTTTGAAGATGTGGCGGGGCAGGACGAAGCAAAAGACGCATTAACCGAAATTGTAGACTTTTTGCACAACCCCTCTAAATATAAATCTGTCGGCGCAAAAATGCCGAAGGGCGCGCTCCTGGTGGGCCCGCCGGGCACCGGTAAAACGTTGCTGGCGCAAGCGGTTGCCGGCGAAGCTGAAGTGCCTTTCTTTTCCATTGCCGGCAGTGAATTTGTTGAAATGTTTGTCGGGCGGGGCGCCGCCCGCGTGCGGGATTTATTCCGCCAGGCGAAAGAAAAATCGCCTTGCATTGTTTTCATAGACGAACTAGACACCATCGGCAAACGCCGCGACATGGGCACCTACGGCGGCAACGACGAGCGCGAACAAACGCTGAACCAACTACTGAGCGAGATGGACGGGTTTGACAGCTCGGGCGGTGTGGTTATTTTAGCCGCAACCAACCGGCCTGAAGTGCTTGACCCCGCCCTGCTTCGCCCCGGCCGTTTTGACCGGCGCATCCCCGTTGAACTGCCAGACCTTGCCGGCCGCAAAGCCATTCTTAAAGTGCACGCCAAACGGGTGATGATTGACGACGATATCGATTGGAATATTATCGCCCGCGCTACCGCCGGCGCTTCCGGCGCAGACCTTGCCAATATCATTAACGAAAGCGCGCTGCTGGCCGTTAAAAATAACCGACGCATCGTTTGCCAAGAAGACCTGATGGAAAGCGTTGAAACAATTATTGCGGGGCAACAACGTAAAAACAAAGTGCTCAACCCTAAAGAGAAAAAAATTGTCGCCTACCACGAAATTGGGCACGCTTTGGTGGCGGCACGGCAGACGCACTCGGCGCCGGTTACCAAGATAACCATTATTCCCCGTACGTCGGGCGCGCTGGGCTACACCATGCAGATAGACGAAGAAGAAACGCACCTGCTATCCAAAGAAGAGGCGTTTAATAAAATTGTTACGCTAACGGGCGGGCGCAGCGCCGAAGAGCTGGTCTTTAACACCTCTACCACCGGCGCCGCCAACGACATTGAAAAAGCCACCAAACTGGCGCGTGCCATGGTAACGCAGTACGGCATGAGCGAGCAGTTTGACATGATGGGGCTTGAAACGGCCACCAGTGAATACTTGGAGGGCGGGCAAAACCAGTTCCAATTCGGCACCGATACCGCCGCTAAAGTAGACGCCGAGGTGCTGGACATTATTAAA
>CAYZSR010000073.1:0-598 GCA_964479715.1 uncultured Oscillospiraceae bacterium
AACCACAAGGGGTATTACCACTACGCGCTAGCCACTCACCCGGCGCACCGCGGCAAAGGTATTATGAGCCGTCTGATGCGCCACGTTGAAATAGAAGAGCAACAAAGAGGGGCTTCTTTTGCGCTGCTTATCCCGGCTTCTGAATCCCTTTTCGGCTATTATGAAAAACGCGGCTACCGCACCTTTTCAATGCGGTATCTCGCGCTGAATAAAAGTGATTTAACGCCGCAGGCGGGGGCTTCGGCACAATATAACACACAGCCTTTCTCCGCCCAGCAGTTTCAAACGTTGCGGCACCTTTTTGCCGATACCGCCTACACCGATTTTTCCGTTGACCGTTATGAAATGATTTTAACGGCCGCCTATGAAGACGGCTGGCAGTGCCTGCAAAGCGCCCACGGCTACGCACTTTACCAAGCCCGCGGTGAAACACTTGCCGTGGCGGAGCTGTTTGCCCGCGATGACAAGGCGGCCACCGCGCTTATCAGCCATCTTTTTGCGCTGACGGGCACCGCGCAGCTAACCGCCACCCTGCCAACGCAAGGCGGCGTGTTTGCAGGGCAAGGTACCGCCGGCAAAGCGGCACAGATAATACCCT
>CAYZSR010000073.1:608-4618 GCA_964479715.1 uncultured Oscillospiraceae bacterium
CCCTACACCCAAGAGATACAAACCGTACGCCCGTATTTACGGTTTGCCATAGATGATGTATTTGACAAGGATTACGAAACTATATAAGATATAACCGCTGTTAAAAACAGCCTGTTTATGAGGTGAAACAATGAAAACTGCCTATGTATTTTTGGCCGAAGGATTTGAAGAAACCGAAGCTGTTATGCCTATTGATATGATGCGCCGCGCCGGCATTCCCGTTGTTACAGTGGGGCTTGGTGGCACCCTTATTAAAGGGGCGCACGACATCACCATTCAAGCCGATAAAGACGGAGCCGATTTTACACTGCCACAAGACGCCGGGTTGGTTATGTTGCCGGGCGGGGGGCTGGGAACGGAAAACTTCGGCAAAAGTGACGTGGTGGCGGCGGCTCTTAAAGAGGCCGACCGACGCGGGCTGGTTATTGCCGCCATTTGCGCGGCGCCCAACGTGTTAAACGCCGCCGGTCTTTTAGACGGCAAAAAAGCCACCGCCTTTCCGTCGGAGCAAAAGAACCTGACTAAAAGCGACGTAAAAGGCGCCGCCGTTGAAGTGGACGGGAACATTATTACCGGTCGCTCGGCGGGCGTTGCGCTGCAATTTGGCAAAGCGCTTATTGAAGCGATGAAAGATAAAGACACCGCCCGGCAAGTGGCTGATGAGCTATACCCGGAATAACAACAGCGGTGTTAGTGGAGGATAAAACATGGTTTATAAAAAAGGTCAACCCTACGGTGGCAAAGGGGATGAAAAGCCCGACGACACCCCGCCACGTAACCGGCCTGTTCCGCCGGAGCCACGGCGCCAAGCGGCATATGGCAACACACCAACGCGCCCGCCACAGCGTGCGCCTCAGCCGCCGTCCCGTCCACCTTTGAACCGAGAGGGCGGTATGTCTGGGCAGACAGAGCGCCCCGCTTTTCAACCCGGGACGCCGCTGCCGCGAAAAGACGCTTCGTCGCCGGTATCCGGACAGCAAAGATATAGTCGAGATGGCACGCCCCCGAGAAGCACCTCTTTTAACGAGCGGGAAGATTATATTCGAGGTGGCGCTCTGTCGAAAGACGCCGCCCCAAGCGGTGGGCCGCAACGGGCTTATCCGGGGGACACCACGCCGCCCACACCACGCAGGGCGGCGCCTCAGCCGCCGATGGAGCACCACCCGCAACAAGATGAAACGCCGCGCTATTACGAGGCGGACGGTGGCTTCAGCGAAGAGCCGCCCACCACCGATAACGGCGACGCGTATGAATACGACGATTATGACGACAACGAAATAGCCTCTAAAAAGGCTAATAAAGGCTGCTTAATAGCCTTTATCATTGCGCTGGCAATCGTTGTTGGCACCGTGTTGTTTGTGGTGTTTAACGTGAAAGCCGAGATAGACGGCAAAAAAGCAACCGCCACCGAAACGGTTGCCATAGACGTTGAAAAAGGGTACGGCGGGCGCACCATTGGGCGTGAGCTGCAAGCCGAAGGCATGATTTCAAGCGCCAATATTTTCCGTTTTTATGTCAGCTTTACCGATGTTGCCAACTTTCAAGTGGGACGTTTTATGCTAGAGCCGGGCATGAGCTACGATGAAATTATTGAGGCGCTTACGGCGCACACCGCCAAAGAAATTGTGCAGGTTACCATTCCGGAGGGCAGCACCGTTTACATTTTTGCCGACGCCATGGAAAAAGCGGGGCTGTGCACCGCTGAAGAATTTATTGAAGAAGCCAACAACGGCAATTTTAACGACATTGCTTTTTTTGACCATTTGGACTACAGCGTTGACACTTGTATGCGCGCCGAAGGGTTTTTAGCGGCCAACACCTATGATTTTTACAAAGGTGTCTCGGTGCATGAATTGGTGCGGCGTTTGTATGAGCAGTTTAACAGCGAAATCACCCCCGAGATGTACCAGCGCATGGACGAAGTGGGGCTGTCCCTGATGGAAACGATAACCCTCGCGTCGTTGATTGAGGAAGAATCCGGCTTGCCGGAGCATCAGGCGGCGGTGTCCGGTGTCTTTTGGAATCGCTTAAAAGGTGATTTATCAAACACCGATTTAACGCGCCGCACCATGGGCAGCGACGTTACCTTTTTCTATATTAGAGACTTTATCGCCCGCAGTTACGACGGCAACTATGAAAACGTGCCGGAAGAGCTGTTTTACGCTTACTACACCGCCGATAACGACCCCAAAACACGGGAAGGGTTACCGGTGGGGCCAATATCATCGCCCAGCAAAACCGCCATTCAAGCGGCGCTGTGGCCGGAAGAACACAACTATTTTTACTTTTTAACAGACTTCTACGGCACTTATTATTACGCGCAAACCTACGCCGAGCATGAGAGAAATGTGGCCACCATGAACCGTATGAACGCCCAGTACGAGGCAGAACACGACGATGATGAAGCCGACGCGGCGTAACTGAAAAAGAACAAAATAAAAACGAGTCGATTAAAAGTCGGCTCGTTTTATTTTTTGCCAGTCGTCGGGCAGCTGCGCCATCGAGGCAGTGAAAACACGCCCTGCAAAATCTTGCAGCGAATGGCCCTCGGGTATTGTTTCTAAAAATTCCAATTCGTTAGCACACAGCGCAAAACTTCCCCGTGGGTACCGCACAGGCTGTTTGCCGGTGGCGTATTTCACATCGCCCAGAATGGGGGCGCCAAGGTCTGCCAAATGGGCGCGTATTTGATGGGTGCGCCCGGTGTACAGCACCACCTCACACAGCGCCAAACCGCCGCTTTCCTCCAGCACCCGCACGCCCGTCTCGATGGGCTTTGCATCCTCTTTTTCTTGCTGGTGAATGGTTACGGTGCGCTCGCCCCGGTTGCGGGAAAGGTACGCCTCATGGGTGCCCTGTTGCGGCACGCCAACGGTAACGCACAAATAGCGGCGCGTTAGATAATCGTCGTGGATAAGCTGGTTCATGTCCCGCAAAGCGGGGTATTGCTTGGCGCAGATAAGCAGCCCTTCGCTGCCGCGGTCAAGGCGGTTGCACAGCGCCGGCGCAAAGCGGTTTGCCGTTTCAGGGTTGTATTCGCCGGTGTCAATCAGCTGGTTGGTGTAGCTGCCTAAAAGGGTCGGCGTTGACGACGCGTCGCCGTGGCTTAGCACGCCGCTTGTTTTGTACAATATGGCGAGGCGTGCGTCTTGCCACACCACCCGCCACCGGCTGTCATCAAGGCGCGGCTGGGTGCGAAACTCCGTCTTCATCGATTCGGGAAATTCAAAAAACTCGTCGTTTAAATACATTTCAACCACGTCGCCGGGGCGCAGACGAGTGTCCGCCTTGGCGTTTTTTCCGTTTACTTTTATGCGCTTTCTACGAAAGCTTTTATACATTAAAGAATGCGGCAGGCGGTGGGTGTTGCGTAACACAAACCTTGAAAGACGCATGCCGTCGTCGTTTTTTGTTGCGGTAATCTCTACCAAATTGCTTCCACCTTTCTTGTTACCATTGTACGGCAAAACTGGTGCGCTGGCAACAAAGTGATTGCTTTTTAAGGCGGAGTGCCTGTTAAAAGAACGCACCCCGCTATTCTTTTACCTTTTTAAAGGGGTGTGGTATAATTATCCAAAGAGAACGGCGCGGCACAACGCTAAAACAACGCCAACTGTGCCGTTGCTTATTTTTTTACGGAAGGGGGTTGCCGCCGTGCACACAGGGCATAGAGACCGCTTACGCAAACGGTTTTTAGACAACGGGCTAGAAAACTTTGAGCCGCACACCGCATTGGAGTTGCTGCTTTTTTACGCCCGCCCGCGGCATGACACCAATGAGATTGCCCATGATTTAATTAAAACCTTCGGCAGTTTTTCAGCGGTGCTGGAAGCCCCCCTTTGTGATTTGCAAAAAGTACATGGCGTGGGGCGCAACACAGCGGTTTTATTGAAATTAATACCGGAGTTGTCCGCTTTTTATATGCAAGACAAAACAGAGCCGGGCGTGATACTTAACTCCACCGAGAAGGCGGGTGCCTACTTTTTACCGAAATTTATCTTGATTGGTAT
>CAYZSR010000073.1:4628-7743 GCA_964479715.1 uncultured Oscillospiraceae bacterium
CTTTACATGGTGTCGCTTGATAATAAAAAAGAAGTGGTGCGCTGCACCAAACTGGAAGATGGCGGCACCGTCAACGCGGTGGCTATCTCGGTTAAAAAAATTGTCACCGAGGCGTTAAGTGCCAACGCCACAGCGGTAATACTGGCGCACAACCACCCCGGCGGCATTGCACTGCCATCCAGCAACGACAAATGGGTAACCCAGCAGGTGTATGTGGCGCTGCGCATGGTGGACGTACAACTGATTGACCACCTTATCATCGCCGATGATGATTTTGTTTCGCTGTTGGACAGTGGCTTTATCGATTTACTTAAAAAAGAGTATCCATAGCCGGTAGAGAGTACGGCTTATAAATAGAGGCAGGTAAATGGAAAAGAGAATTCGCGCATTGTTTTTAGCGCAATCGAAAAGAGGCGTTTCGCTAACCGTTGACGACCTGTATCGCGACATTATTATGAGCGGGCTGGTTGCAGGGGCAATAGTGGTGCGCCTATTTTACGTTGTCTTTTTTATTTACGCTAAAGGCTACCCGCTGGCGCTGTTGAACGGCTGCGGTGCGCTGGCGTACGGTATCGCAAGAGCCCGCATTAAAAAAAATCAGTACAAAAACTTAGACAGCTTTATTGCGGTAGAAATAATGCTTTCCGCTTTGCTGGCAACGCTGTATATTGGTTTTAGCTACTATTATATTTTGCATTATTATTTTGTGTTGGTGCTGCACATGCTGGTACCGGCAAAAAGCAAACACGCCACACGGGGCATTGTGGCTGCTTTAGCGCTTTTAATTTTAACCGGCTATCTTTTTACAGCCCGCTACATGGCGCCGCACCCTCTGGAAAAATACGGCACGCCACTTTCCCTTTTGAATATCGGCGTTACCTTTGTCGCCTTGGTGCTACTCATCTATCTTTCTCGTGTTGTCCGCAGTTTGCTGGACAACCACATGCAAGGCATGGTTGAAGAGTTGCAGGATAAAGCCTACATCGACGCGCTTACCGGGCTGTATAATCGCCGCTACGCTGAGGAGTATTTTAGACAGCTGCGTGGGCGAGAAGCGTCCGAGCTGAACACCAGTATAGCCATTGGCGATTTGGACAATTTTAAAATGACTAACGACACCTACGGCCACGAAGCGGGCGACAAAACACTGCAAACCGTTTCCGCCATTATGCAGGACAGCACCCGCAAGACCGACCGTGTCTGCCGCTGGGGCGGCGAAGAATTTTTACTGATTATTCACGACGCCACCCCCGACCAAGCCTACCACATCTTGGAAAAGATAAGAAAACGCATTGAAGAAACACCCATTCGCTATAAAACCATTGCCTTTCATATATCCATTACCTTCGGGGCAACGTGGCTAGACCCCAACAACGTTAGAAAAAGCATAGAAATTTGCGACAAAAAACTATACGCCGGCAAACGCAGCGGCAAAAACAACGTAACGATTTAACGTTACGTTGTTTTTAGTTGGTTGTTTTATTTTCAAAGATTTACCGACTGGCCACGCACAAATTTTGCTTTTAGCTGTATGTTGTCACTTAAATAAATGGCGCGCTCCAGCCGTTCTTCAATAGTTAAGGGGAAGGGAGCGGCAAGGGGTGAATCATCCAGCACAACGGCGTCAAACTCATAGCCGGGTGCAAAGCTGCCCACCTTACCGAAAAAGGCGCCGCCGCCCAACGTTGCCAAATAGAAGGCCTCACGGGTGGTGAGCGGGGGCAAGGCGCTGTCTACCAACACGCAGCGCAGCTTAGAGGCCTGTATGGCGTCGCTCATAGCTCTAAAGATAGAGAGGTGGCTACCCGCCGCCATGTCACTGCCCAGCCCAACGTTAAGACCCTCATCGATGAAGCGGCGTACCGGGGCGACGCCGGACGAAAGATTCATGTTGGATTGTGGGCAATGGGCGACGAAAACACCGTTTTCCTTCATCAGCGCTATTTCATCGTCGGCAGACCAAACGCAGTGCGCCATAATGGTGGGAGCGCTGCCGCCAAACAGCCCAAACCGGCGGTACACATCGCCATAAGAAGCGGCGGTAGGGTAAAGACGGTGCACAAGCTCTACTTCCTGCTGGTTTTCAGACAGGTGCGATTGCACCGGCAATCGGTATTCTTTTTGCAGTTCACCAAGCCCTGCCAGCAGCGGCTGGCTGCAAGAGGGAACAAAGCGGGGCGTTAAAATGGGTTTTGTATTTTTAAAGGCGCTCGCTGTTTCTTCTATCCAGCGCCTTGTTTCTTTTATTGAGGCATCGGCCGTGGGTTCTTTTAGTGCGGCGTGGCTACTTTGGTCCATGTTGACCTTGCCAACGTAAGAGACAAGGCCGCTGTGCTCTAATAATTCCATCAGCAACAAAGTGGCGGGGCGATGCAACGTGGCAAAAACAGCGGCCCGCGTGGTGGCACTATCGGCAAGCGCCGCAACAAACTGACGGTAGGCTTTTTCTGCGTAGCGTAGCGACGCGTACTTTGCCTCCTCGTGAAAGGTGTATTTATCCAGCCAATCAAGCAGTTCGTAGTTAAGCCCCAGCCCGCGAAAGGCATATTGCGAAGCATGCACGTGTGAATCTACCAAACCGGGGGTGATTAACAGCCCCGAATAATCGTGAAGGGGGTGCTCACTATATTGGGGTGGCAGCACTGTGAAGACGCCTTGCGAAACGCCGTCTTCACAAATCAGATAGCTGTCTTGCGCCGTTTGTAATTTATTTTTTGAAAGGCTGTAACAAATGTCGCCTTTTAGAATTATAGTTTGTGCCATAGCCAACCTTACCTTATACAAAAGTGTTTTAAGATATATTTTAAGTGTACACATAAATTTATCGTATCTTTGGCGGATTGTCAATGCTTTCCTTGACGGTGATGAACACACCGAACAATGCTTTGCTTAAAAACGGTGTGAGCGCAAGCGATGGCAAAGAAAACCGTTGAAATAGTCAACGTTTTCGCTTGACAATAGCCTATCCGTTTGATAATATATAAAAGTGCGAAATGCAAATGCATCGCCCACTGTTTGTAGCGTGTTTTAGGTAGCGCCGTGCATTGGTAAGCTTTATAAAATTAGTTGCCGCTGGTTTTATGTGGCAGATATAAGGGCCTTTAGCTCATCTGGG
>CAYZSR010000074.1:0-887 GCA_964479715.1 uncultured Oscillospiraceae bacterium
GTGCGCCGCACAGCGATACGAAACAGCAAGGCACCGTGTGCAGCCGCTGCGGTACCGTTAACGCAAAAGACGGCATCTTTTGTGAGAATTGCGGCGCCCCGCTGCGCAGCAACACCATGCTGGGCGGCGCCCAAAGCCCCTTTGGCGGCTTTCCGCAGCCGTCGATACGCATGGATATGCAAGGCGAGATAGACGGCGTGCCCACCAAAGATTGGGCCACCTACATCGGGCCGTCGGCGCCGAACTACGTTACCCGCTTGGTGCGCCAGCAAATCCAAGGCGGCAAAACCAGCTTTACGCTGAGCGCCTTCTTTTTCAGCTCGCTGTATTTTGCCTACCGCAAAATGTGGTCGTGGGCGGCGCTGGCTACGCTAACCTATGTGTTGCTGGCGGTGCCTAGCGTATTGCTTATTTTAGCGGAGGCAAGTTTTGCGCCGCTGGCGGGCGTTTCCATCAGCTTTTTAACCAACTTGAACATCGTTGCCAGCTATCTTTCGCTGGCGCGGCAGATATTGTTCAGCATTTTTGCCCTTTACCTGTACCGTAAAAACGCCGGTAAGCGAATACGCAAACTGCGCACCGAGCTGCCCGCTGAAAATGAATACCAAGCCGCCCTCGCCAAAAAAGGCGGCGTCAGCTGGCTTGGTGTTGTTGGCGTTATCGTGGCGGTTTTCGCCCTTTATCTGGTGCTGTACTACTTCACCGGCGACGCACTTTTAAGCTATTTTATGGAGCTTTTGGGTGACAGTGTGCGCCTGACGCTCTTCGGCTTGTAGCACCGTTTTACAAAACAGTAAAGACTGTAAAAATAAATTTTCATGGCACCACAAAAAAGCTTGCAATTCTTAGCGCCTAATGGTAATATAAGATGCACTGTGTAGAAACGG
>CAYZSR010000074.1:897-2924 GCA_964479715.1 uncultured Oscillospiraceae bacterium
GAACTATGCCTAATATTAAATCCCAGAAAAAACGTATGCGCCTTTCTGCAAAACGCGCAGAGCGCAACAAATCCGCAAAAGCTGCACTGAGAACCGCTGTTAAGAAGGCAGACGCCTCCATTGAAGCGAATGCGGACGATATGGATGAAAAAGTAAAAGCGGCAGCGATTGCGCTTGAAAGCGGCGTTGGCAAAGGTGTTATTCATCAAAATAACGCAAGCCGGCAGGTTTCTCGCTTGACGAGAGCCGCCAACAAAGCCAAAGCCGATGCAAGCTAAATAAACCAAACAATAAAACCGTAGCTGAAAAGCTACGGTTTTTGTTTTGTCTCTATTTTTATAAACACGCTAAATTTCAGTCATTTTAACGTCAATGTCTGTTTTTTGCTGGTTGGTGGCGTTAAAATAGCTTTCCTTAATACGGTCTCGCACAACGCACCCATTGTCCAGCGATTGCACCGTTAAAAGCATTACGTATTGGTTGCGGGAGTAGCGGGCAAACGCGTCAGAGCGGCGCAGTGTATTCATCGCCACCACGCGAAACTCCGCCATGGCGCGCGCCATATCATGCTGTGTTGGCTCTACCCCGTCGCCGGGCGACAGCGTAAACAGCGCCAAAACCAGCGCTTGGTCGTTGCGTTCGGCAGAGCGGTAAAGTATTGAGCAAATGCGTTTCAAATCGCTGTAGCTGCAATAATAAGCACCCCGAGACGGGCGAATGGTGTCCGCCACGCCAATCATCTCGGTTTTAACAACGATGATGTCCTGCTCGGTTTTTTGAATGCGGTCGCTTGCCGCTTCGTAAATGCGTTGCACTTCCATCGGTGGCTCGCGCCCCAGCGCGTCTTCAAAATCTTGCACCACTTGGGCGTAGGTGGTAACCACCATGCGGTACATACGCAGCGCGTCCAACGCGCGGAAGGTATACACCACTGAAATATCGTCCAGCGGCTCAAACATCGTGGCGGTGGTAACAATATCCAGCAATTCTCTGTATTCACGGCGCAGCCACAGCATCTCGGCTAAATCATGCACGCAGCGCAGGTATTCTTTGCGGTACTGCAAAGAGATGGGCACCACCCACAGCTCTTGGTCAAGCTGGGGCAGAAAATCGCCGGTGTAAGCGGCAACGGCGTCGCGGCAAAGGTTTAGCTTCACGTCGGTGTCAGACGGGGCGGTGCGCGCTTCTTGGCTTAGGTTGGAGAAATCTTCGGTGTCCAGTTGCAGCGGTACATTGGGGTCAAAGCGGTAGCCGCCCGAAGCGTAAATAATGGGGCTTTCGGTCGAGCTTTCGCCGCCGCACAGCTCTTTACGCAACGAATAAACGGTGTTTTTAAGCACGTTGGCGGGGTCTGCTAAATCGTCGTCTACCCATAGCGCGCTAATTAATTGCTCGCTGGGCACAAAGTTTTCACGGTGCAACGCGAGGTAGCAAAACAGCTGCCAAGGTTTGGTGGGCTTTGCAACGTTGTCAACAATCAATTCGTCGTTTACCCAAACGGAAAACCCGCCAAGCATTTTAACTTTTACGTTGTCCACAGGCATACGTCAAGACCTCCTTGGCACCAAGAGAGTGCGTTTAAGCGTTTTATTTTAAAAGGTGATAAATAGCGGGCGGATAGGTTACATTATTAAGTGTTTGCTGTATTTTAAACAGTTAAAACAATAAAGGGACGCTAACACATTTTATTACAAAGGAAAAAGGTCAATAGTTCAACCGTTTGCATATTGAATTTGACCTAAAAGACGTGCTTTTATGGCTCGCTAGGCAGCCGCACCACCACCTGGGCGGGCAGACAAGCCGCCCATTCACCCGGTTTTGAAAGGCGGCCAAAGCGCTCGCAGTCGTGGTCGGGGCAACGGGCGTTGGCAAAGCGGATGGTGCCGTCTTCCACCACCAGCTCTACGGGGTAGTTGCCCTCATAGTGGTAAACAGCGTCTTTATCAAGCGGCACCACATGCGTTTGCTGGGCGCTACCCTGCCCTACGGTAATTTCTGCGACGGGGGCGTCGCCTTTGCTTTTCAGC
>CAYZSR010000074.1:2934-7687 GCA_964479715.1 uncultured Oscillospiraceae bacterium
CGCCGCTAAAAGCAGCGTCGCAATTAGTAATACGTCTTTCTTTTTGAAAAATGCAGGCATTTTTCTGTTTCTTTTATCGGTGGGTGTTTTTTTCTCCATAACGCCTCTTTTGCTTAGTGGTGAGGGGGGAAGGGGCAGGCAATCGCTTCGGCGCCGCAGATGTACAACCGCCACAGCGTGTGCTATAATAAATCATATATTATTAGACAGCAGCGCCCGTTTGTTGCTACCAGTATAGCACACAGTGGGGGCAAACAGGCAACTTAAAACACAGCGGCACGCCGCGCCGTAAATTGGGCGGCGGCCGTTTAATAAACAGCCGGCAGGAGGCAACCATGGCAAAACAACCAAGAAAAAGAGTTTTTAGCGGCATTCAGCCGTCGGGTATTTTTACGCTGGGCAACTACGTTGGCGCGGTGCGCCACTGGGGTCCGTTGCAAGAAAAGTACGACTGCGTTTACAGCGTGGTGAACATGCACGCCATTACGGTGCGGCAAAAACCGGCGGATTTGCGCCGCCAAACCTACGAGGCGGCGGCCATGCTGCTGGCGTCGGGGCTTGACCCGGACAAAAGCACCGTTTTTATTCAAAGTCAGGTGCCGCAACACGCCGAGTTGGCGTGGGTGCTCAGTTGCAACACCATGTTTGGCGAGCTGTCCCGCATGACACAGTTTAAAGACAAAAGCCAAAAAAACACCGACAACATCAACGGCGGTCTCTTTACCTACCCCGTTTTAATGGCGGCGGATATTTTGCTGTACGGCACCCATTTTGTGCCGGTCGGCGTGGACCAAAAACAACACGTTGAGCTGGCGCGAGACATTGCGCAGCGCTTTAACAACGCTTACTCAGACACCTTTGAGGTGCCGGAGCCGCTTATTTCCGACGTGGGCGCCAAAATTCAAAGCCTGCAAGACCCCGCCGTTAAAATGAGCAAATCCGACCCTAACGAAAACGCCTTTATCTCGATGACCGACTCAGCCGATGTGATGCTGCGTAAATTTAAGCGCGCCGTGACCGACAGCGACGCCCGCGTTTACCGCAGCGACGACAAGCCCGGTGTTTCCAACCTGATGAGCATTTATGGCATTGTAACCGGCAAAGACGACGCCGCCATTGAAAAGGAATTTGACGGCAAAGGCTACGGCGACTTTAAGGTGGCGGTGGCGGAAAGTGTGATAGACACCATGCGCCCGATACAAGAGCGCTACCAAACGATATTGGACGACAAAGGCGAGCTGGAGCGTGTTTTGGCAAACGGCGCTGAAAAAGCGCAGCACCAAGCCGCCCGCATGCTTAACAAAGTATACCGCAAAGTGGGCTTTGCACAATTTTAACGGCAAAAAAACCCGCCTGCAAAGGCGGGCTTATCTTTTTGGTTTTTTACGGCAAGTTGGTGGCTTGGTCGATGCGCTCTTCGCTGGCTTTAATTAAATTAAGCAAGCTGGTGGCGTAAAGGGGGTAATCCTCCGCCAAGCTCTCGGTGGTCATCATAAAGCCTTTTAAATCGGCGCTGTCAATCGCGTCGCCGCCAACGGGGGTGGCGCCCTGTAAAATAGCGTCCACATTGGCGCTGGTGGTGTGCATGGCGGCGTGGTTGTAGCCGCGCCACACCGGCTCGGACACGCTAAAAAGGCTGGGCGCGTTTTTAGGCCCGGCGCTGTACACCAGCCGGAACATATGATACACCGACATCATGAGAAAGCCGCTTATTTCATTCACCAAATTTTTGTCCGGGCAGGCGTTGAGCTTGTCAAACAAAATAATAAGGCTGTTGCTCAGCAGTTTGCGGTTTAAGGTGGGCAGCACGCTGCCTTTGTACTGCCCGTCGGCGCCGCTGTTTGCCTCAGGGGCGGGAATGTCTTCCACGTGCAGCGTTAAGCCGCTGCGTTCGGCGCTGCGGGCAAGCAGATAATCACAAGAAACGCCGTAATAATCGGCGGTTTTAATGACAAATTCAAGCCCGCATTCGCGGATGCCACGCTCGTAGTGGCTAAGCAGCGCCTGTGAGATACCCAGCTCTGACGCCGCTTTTTTTTGGGTGATACCCCGTTCTTTACGCAACAACGTTATAACACGGCTAAACTCAGTTGCCATTGATGTATCGTCTCCTCACGTTCTATATAAAGCCTTTTCGGCTATGTTTTCTACAAATTCCGCAAAGTTAATACGTAATGTAGATTATAGACAAATCAAAACAGTTTGTAAACACGGCAATCTAGCTAAGAAAGCGGCGGTTTCTTTGTAAGCCACAAAATGTATACAATCTGTATAGTCACACCGCCAAATGTAGTGGTAAATATTTATTTTTAAAGGAGCCAATATGAAAACTTTTACGTTGCATTTAATTCGCCACGGGTTAACCCAAGGCAATATAGACGGCATTTTTTTAGGCGGCGGCATGGATGTGCCGCTCTGCGAGCAAGGGGTGCAACAGCTGAAAGAAATGGCCACCACCCATAGCTACCCCGACGTGGGCATTGTTTTCACCTCGCCGATGAAGCGCGCCACCGAAACGGTGGAGGTGCTGTACCCGCTGATGGAAAATGTGCAGGTGGTTGAAAAGATGCGCGAGCACCAATTTGGCGAGTTTGAAGGCCGCCGTTACGACGACATGGCTGACGACCCGCGCATGGCGGAATGGCTCAACCCTGAGAGCGACTTTACCCCCCAAGGAGGCGAAAGCGGGCAGGTGTTTGCCCGCCGCATTGACGAAGGGTTTTACGATATGTTCCGCATCATGATGGACCAAGACATCACGCAGGCGGCGTGTGTTACCCATGGCGGCGTCATCATGTCACTGATGACGCGGTGGGCGCTGCCTAAAAAAAGCCCCGTTGAATGGATGAGCGACAACGGCAGCGGCTTCACCGTTTTAACCAGCGCCGCCATGCTGATGCGTGACCGCATGGTGGAAGCGATAGACATTGTGCCGCACGGCTACCGCCACGAGAACGATTGGCAGCACCGCTTTCAAGTGGAATAAACAGGTTTTATCTTTTGTGATTACGACAAAAAGAGTGTGTTCACAGCGTTTTTTTGTGCTAAAATAAGGGCGGCGGTATGTGGTGCCGCACCTGAAAGGAGCCTTCTATGCAACGGGATGACAAAGACAAATCTCTCAACGTCTTTCGGTTTTTAAGCCTGCACGGCGGCCTCAGCGGCTGGTTTGTGCTGGCGGGGCTGGCGACGCTGATTAGCGTGGCGGCCGGCTTTTTAATGCCGCAAATTATCCGTTTCGTCGTCGACGTTGTCATCGGCGGCGAGGCGCCGTCCGCTATGATGCGCCCCTTTACGGCGTGGCTCGGCAGCGGCAACACACGCCGCAGTTTGCTGGCGGGGGCGGTGGGCGTTGTTTTGCTGTCGCTGCTTTCCGGCGTTTTCAACTTCATTGCGCGGCTCGGCAGCGCCAAAGGCACCGAGCGGTTTGTAAAACAGCTGCGAGACACGCTTTACAAACACATTCAATACCTGCCTTTTAAATGGCACGTTGAAAACAGCACCGGAGACATTATTCAGCGCTGCACCTCCGACCTTGAAACGGTGCGCAACTTTTTATCCAACCAGCTTTTAGAGGTGGTGCGCACCCTCTTTTTAATTGTGGTGGCGTTGGCGCTGATGTTTACCATGAACGTGCGCCTTTCGCTGGTGGCGCTTATTTACGTGCCGGTGGTGGTTAGTTACACCATGCTGTTTTTTAAACAGATACGCCGCCGCTTTATTGAGGCGGACGAGGCGGAAGGCCAATTGACCGCCGCCGTGCAGGAAAACCTTACCGGCGTGCGGGTGGTGCGGGCGTTCGGCCGTGAAAAATATGAGCTGACCCGTTTTGATAAATTCAACAATTATTTTGCCGCCCTGTGGGTGCGCCTTGGCAAGGTGCAAAGCTATTACTGGGGCGTTGGCGACGTGGTTACCGGCATGCAAATTTTGCTGGTGGTTGTTATCGGCGCCGTAATGTGCGCCGGCGGCACCCTTTCCATCGGTGCCTATTTGGTGTTTGTTTCATACAACCAAATGCTAGCGTGGCCGGTGCGGGCGCTGGGGCGCACGCTAACCATGATGAGCCAAACGGGCGTTTCGGCACGGCGGCTGCAAGATATTTTAGACGCCGACGAAGAACCGGCGCAACCCGAGGCAGTCAAACCCGATTTGAACACCGACATCCGCTTTGAAGACGTCACCTTCGGGTATGACACCGAGCCGGTTTTGAAAGACCTGAACTTCACCATTAAAAAAGGCAGTACTTTTGGCATTTTAGGGGCGACGGGCAGCGGTAAATCAACGCTGACCTACCTGCTTAACCGTTTGTATGAATTGCCGGAAGGTTTTGGCAACATTTGGTTTGGTGAGCACGATATCCGCACTATTGACCGCCACTATCTGCGTAAAAATGTCGGCTTGGTGCTGCAAGAGCCGTTTTTATTTTCCAAAACCATTGAGGACAACATCGCCATTGCCACCCCGGCTAAAGAGCGGCACAAGGTGCGGCTTGCCGCCCATATGGCGGATTTGGAAACCACCGTGAACGAGTTTCACCACGGGTACGACACGATGGTGGGCGAGCGGGGCATGGCGCTTTCAGGCGGGCAGATGCAGCGGGTGGCGATTGCCCGCACGCTGATTTTAGACGCGCCGATTATTGTCTTTGACGATTCACTCAGCGCCGTTGACCTTGAAACCGATGCCCGCATTCGCAAAGCATTGGCGGAAAACACCCAAGACGCCACCGTTATTTTAATCAGCCACCGCA
>CAYZSR010000075.1:0-1152 GCA_964479715.1 uncultured Oscillospiraceae bacterium
CCACAAGCCATTTGCTAAGCGCGTTAACCACGCTGGCGCCAACGCCGTGCAAACCGCCCGCTACTTTGTAGCCGGAGTTGGCACCGCCGAATTTACCGCCGGCGTGCAACATGGTAAAGACAACGGTTACGGCAGGGATACCCATCTTTTCTTGAATGCCTACGGGAATGCCTCGCCCGTTGTCTTTAACGGTGATGATGTTGTCTTTTTTAATGGTTACTTCAATGTGTGTGCAGTGACCTGCCAGCGCTTCGTCTATGGCGTTGTCTACAATTTCATAAACGCAGTGGTGCAGCCCTCTCGGACCGGTAGAGCCAATATACATGCTGGGGCGTTTGCGTACCGCTTCAAGCCCTTCCAGCACCTGTATCTGGCTGCTATCATAATTTTGTAAGTTTTTAGTTTCTTTCATGCCTGCATCCTCTCCATGGTCGGTGGCAAGTTATTTATAAATGTGGAAATTGAATTCTCTTTTTAAGTGTTTCACTATTCAACTGGCTGATATAAACGTGGCTTTCTTCAGCGTTTCCCGTTACAACAAAACTTTTAGGCAATTGGTAACTGGTGTTTACAACAGCACCGTTCTGTTCGCTTTGCGCTAAAAAATCTCTGGTGTTTTGCGTAACGGTGGTGGTGTCTAAATCAAAAACGCCAATCACCTCGTGCGACGGCACCATATAATCTTCACCTAAATGCAAATACATGGGGTGCTCTCACCTTTCAAAAATAAGGTCTTTCGTTAATTTTCAATAAGACGGCCTTCCTTCATTTTAAGTGTTAGCCCATGTGAAAAATCCATCTCATCACAGCTGGATATAAACCGCTGCATACCGTTCATTTTAGTCAGCAAGTATTCTTGGCGCGACGCATCCAGCTCACTTAGTACGTCGTCCAGCAGCATCACGGGGTGCTCTCTCGTCACTTCTTTAATAAATTCTGCTTCGGCTAATTTCAGGCAAAGCACCGCACTGCGCTGCTGCCCTTGGCTACCGAAGGTGCGGGCGCTTTCACCGTTAATATCTATGCGCACATCTTCACGGTGCGGCCCAACGGTGGAGTGCCCTAAGCGAATATCACGCTCGCGTGCCTCTCTAATGCGTGTTTCCAACTCATTTTTACGGTTGGCGGCAAGGTATTGTATGCGGCAATTTT
>CAYZSR010000075.1:1162-7516 GCA_964479715.1 uncultured Oscillospiraceae bacterium
GCCGCCGGTTATTTCATCGTAATACACTTCAGTTTTACGGCCGACGCTATTCCAAAAAAGCTCGCGCCGGTTTATAATCTCCAGCCCGAAGTTTACCAGCTTTTCGTCGTACACATCCAGCAAAATATCGGCGTCGGCACTGGTATGGTATATTTTAAGCAATTTATTTTTTTGGTTTAAGGTGCGGGTATAACGGCGCAGCACGCCCACATAACCGGGGTAAAGTTGGCACAGCGCCGTGTCTACAAACCGCCGTCTGCGGGCGGGGCCGCCTTTTACAAGCCGCAAATGGTCCGGAAAAAAGACCACCGCGGTAAATTGCCCCGCAATTTCAGACGCGCGGCCGTAATCAACGCCATTTATTTTAGCAAACCGACCGCTTTTGTTGTTGTGTGCATTAAAAACATCAATGTGAATGTCTTTGCTTTTGCCAAAACCTTTGGCGGCGCCTTGCACGCGGGCGTGCCGTTCATCATGATTAATTAAATCAGCATCGCGCCCACCACGAAAACTTTTAGCGCCGGTTAACATCCAAACCGCTTCTAAAAAGCTGGTTTTCCCTTGGGCATTTTGCCCATTAACCAGCACTAAATCGTCGCCGGTGGCAACGTCGATGCTTTTAATATTTCTAAAATTTTGTATTTTTAAAGAGTCTACCCTCAACGTGGTGCCTCTTCTTTAATAATTTTGAAAGTTACATCATCTACCCGCACTAAATCTTGCGGGTATATTTTTTTGCCACGCTTGGTACAAACAATGTCGTTTACATACACATTGCCTTGTTGCACCAGCATTTTTGCTTCGCCTCCGGTGGAACAATAACCGGAAAACTTAAGCAGTGCGTCTAATTCTATATAAGGGGTGTTAATTTTAATGTCAGTCATCTCTAAATCTCACCGGCAATACTAAAAATAAAAAGTCGTCGCCGTCCAGCGGCATCACTTTTATAGGGGAAAGGGAACTGGTAATTTCCATCGTTACCTTATCGGTTCCCGCGTGTTTTAAGGCATCTAATAAATAGCGGTAGTTAAAGCCTATCTCTTCTTTTTTGCCTTCAATCTCTGCGTTTACATGGTCCGCTACTTTACCCATCGGCGTTTGGCAATAAATTTGAATGTTTTCTTCTTCACCAAAGGTAATGCGCAGCGGGTTTTTAAGGCGCTCGGTAATAATAACGCTACACCGTTCAATAGATTGCTCAAATTCCGCCACGTCAACCACCACAGTGGTGTTGGTTTCTTCCGGCACAACGGTTTTGTAATTTAAAAATTCGCCTTCAATCAAGCGACTGATGATGGTGTACTCATTATTAGAGAAAACCACGTAACGGTCGCTTGCGTCCACTAAAATGTTACCGCCTTCATCGCCCATTAAGCGCGCCGCTTCGGTGGCGGTTTTGGCCGGCACCACAATATCTATGGTTTGTTTGGCGCTGATGGGGTGTTTCGCAATAGCTAAACGAAAGCCGTCTAACGCAACAATGGTTAATTCATCACTGTCAATAGAAAAAAGTTCACCGGTGTGTACCGGTTTTTTGTCGTCGTCGGAAACGGCGTAAATAGTAGAATCTATCATCGCCGCAAGTTCCGCGGCGTCTATTTCAAAGGCACGCTCGGCACCGGGGGTAGGCAGCTCTGGATATTCTTGCGGAGCCATACCCATAAAATCATATTCGGTGCTGTTTCCCTCTAAATGCACTAATAAATCATCGTTGACGCTAAATTCAACGGTATCGGTTGCCAAAGAGCGAAGCACTTCACTTAAAAAGCGTGCGTTTATAACAACGCTGCCGCCCTCTTCGACATTGGCGTCTATCGAGGTGGAAATGGCCATTTCAAGGTCGTAGCCGGTTAAGTAAAGCTTACCTTGTTCTGCTTTTAAAAGTATGCCTTGTAAGACAGGTACTGTAGACGCAGCGGTTACCGCTTTTGAAACACCGGTGACTGCATCACGCAGAAGTTTTTTTTCACAACTGAACTTCATAATAACCCCCGTGTACTAAAATATGGCTTAAATCTCTTATCTCTAATAGTAGTAGTAGAGTTCGGTAATTGGTTGAAAGAATTATAAACGACGCTGTAGCGCATTAAATAAGAAATAAAGAAAAGTAAAGATTGTTTATAGATGTTGGTAAAAGTTTTTTAAAAACAGCGACGTGGACGATGTTGAAAACTTTGTGTTGAAAGTTAATAAAATGTTTAAAGTTTTAAGACTTCACATTTTGGATAATATCTTCAATAAGCTCTTTCATTTGCTGGTCCGTTTCAAGCCGTTCGCTAATGGTATTGCAAGCGTAAACAACGGTTGAGTGGTCGCGCCCGCCAAATTCTTCGCCGATGTCTTCCATACTGATACCGGTGGTTTCCCGTATGCAGTACATAGCCACCATACGGGCGGTGCTGATGTCTGCGGTGCGTTTGCGGCTGCGCAAGTCTTCGGCAGAAACGTTGTAACTGCGCACCACCTCTTCGGTAATGCGTTCAATGGTAACGGGCAGCGGCTGCGTTTCACTTAAAATGTCTTTAATGGCGTTTTGCGCCACACCCATCACCGGCTGAATGCCTTCTAGCAGGTAATAAGCGTTTAGTTTTTTAACGGCGCCTTCCAGCTGGCGAATGTTGTCTTTTAAGTTGTTGGCAATGTATTCCGCCACGTCGTCGGGTATTTCAAGGTTTAAAAGCATCGCTTTACGACGTATAATAGCCACACGGGTTTCAAAATCCGGCGGCTGAATATCCGCTGTTAAGCCCCATTCAAAACGGGTGCGCAAGCGGTCATCTAAACTTTTAATTTCTTTGGGTGGGCGGTCGCTGGCAAGAACAATCTGTTTGCCGGCGTTGTAAAGCGTGTTAAAGGTATGGAAAAACTCTTCCTGGGTTGATTCTTTACCGCCGATAAATTGCACGTCGTCTACTAAAAGCACATCTACGGTGCGGTATTTATCGTGAAATTCCGTCATTTTCTTTTCTTGAATGGCGGTTATAATCTCGTTGGTAAAGCGGTCGCCGTCGACATAGGCCATTTTATATTCCGGAAAGGTGTCTTTAATGGCAAATTGAATGGCAAAAAGCAGGTGCGTTTTGCCAAGCCCCGAGCCGCCATAAATAAAAAGCGGGTTCCAAGAGTCAGACGGGTTGTTGGCAACGCTGAGCGCCGCCGCGTGGGCAAATTTGTTGGTGGCGCCCACAATAAAGTTATCAAAGGTATAATCGTACTGGCCGCCGGAGGTGTTTACCAAGGGGGCGGCGCTTTCTTCGTGCACTTCAAGCGCCACATCCACCTCAAAACCCAAAAGCGCGTGCAGCCCCTCTTTAAGCATTGAAAGGTAGCGGTCTTCAACAACACCCTTCACAAAGTTAGAGCGCACGGCAACAGTGGCAGTATTATCGCTAAAACCGACGGGTTCCAGCTCGGCAATAAATAAATCATAGGTAGCGGGGGCTACCCTTTCGCGGCAAAAATCTTTCACCGCCGTAAAAAGTTCCACAAACGAATCCAACGTATAAGACACCCCAATTTACAATACAAATATATAGTTAAACAAAACGATAATCAGTTATATAACGAAAAAAGGTGCAGGATTAAAAACCCTGCCTTACAGCGTTCAAGCTCTATCTAAATTATACCATGAAAAGCGGCTTTTAGCAACTGTGTGCACCCAGTCTTAAATTAGGTAGTAGTATTACTATATACAATATAGCGGCGGCTTTCAACCGGGTAAAATTACACAAAATCAGTAAAAAACAGTTGACAAGCCAAATCTACCTACTGTATACTAATATATCGTAAGGTTTCTACTATATGCTCGCAGCTGCGGGCTTTCAATAGGAGGGGGAAGACCATGAAAAGAACGTATCAGCCAAAAAAGCGTTACCGCAACCGCAAACATGGCTTTAGAAATAAAATGCGTACGCGCAGCGGCCGCAATATTCTAAAAAATCGCCGTAGAAAAGGGCGCAAAAATCTTACCAGAACCTAACCTTAACAAAAGAACCAGCCTTTAAAATTTAACCAGATACCCGGCCATTTCATTCTACAAAGGGCCGGCACCTCGCCAGAATAGAAAAAGGAGGTCACGCTGTTGGCGTGTCTCCTTTTTGTTTTTTTATTGGAGATGTTGCTTTGCGTTATAATACGCTAACACGTAATAATGAGTTTATTCGCGTCTACCGGCGTGGCAAAAGTGCAAACCACCGCCACCTGGTTGTTTACGCTTTTAAAAAGAAATATGGCGGTGTGCGCATTGGCATTACCGCCAGCAAAAAAGTGGGCAACGCCGTCACGCGCAACCGGGCGCGGCGGGTTATACGCCACGCCTTACACGGCATTGATTTACACGGCATAGGCCATTACGACATTGTGGTGGTTGCCAAACACTCAACGCCTTATTTAAAAAGCTACGACGTTGAAAAAATCATTCGAAAACAGCTGGTTAAGCTGGGCTTTAAAGAGATAGACACGGTCTGATTGATTATGAAAAAATTGCTACTGTTTTTATTAAAACAATACAAAGAAAAAATTTCTCCGCACCTTGGTACCAACTGCCGTTTTACGCCTACCTGCTCAGAATACGCTATGGAGGCTATTAACTTACATGGCAGCGCAAAAGGCGTTGTGCTTACAGGGTGGAGAGTTTTGCGGTGCAATCCTTTTGGTAAGGTGGGGTACGACCCCGTGCCGCTGAAAGGCAGATGGAAAAACAGCAACCGTATTTTGCGCAGAGAGTAAAATACGCTGTTTGTATAATGCAACAAATTTAAGGGCTGCGTACACCGCAGCGGATTGGATGGTTTTATGACAGGCATATTTAGTATTTTAGCGGTGCCGTTAGGGTGGATTATGCGCCTGCTTTACGGCGTGATAAGCAACTACGGCTGGACGATTATTCTCTTTACCATTATCACCCGTGTGTTGCTGTTTCCGCTATCGTTGCGGCAGCAAAAAAGCACCGCGCGTATGTCGGCGTATCAGCCCATGATAACCGAGATACAAAAGAAATGGGCAAACGACCGTGAGCGGCAAAACGAAGAGATGCAGAAGTTTTACGAAGAGAACGACATTAAGATGACCGCCGGCTGCATGCCGATGCTTATCAACATGTTGGTGCTTTTTGGTATCATTGCTGTTATCCAAGCGCCCCTTACCTACATTATGGACGTGCCGCAAGACCAAATTGAAAACGGCGTTGCCATTGTTCAAAAACTGCACGAAGAGGACGATTCCACCACCACGGCATACACCCAGCAATCCATTTTAATTGGTGAAATTAAAGAAAACAAAGAATACTTTTTAAACCCCAAAGAGATGGACGGCGTTAAAGGCGCCAAAGACTTGAAAGCCATGGACAAAGACGCCGTTGAAAAAGTGTACAACTTCAACTTTGACTTTATGGGCCTTGACTTAGCGGTGGTGCCCTCAATGGCAATGAACCGCTACTTAATTTTACCGATACTCTCGGTGCTGACGATGTTTTTATCACAGTATATTGTTATGAAAAGCACCCCCAGTGCGGCGGGGCAGGGCAAAAGCATGTGGATTATGACGCTGGTTATGGGCGCCATGTTCGGCTACTTTGCCTTTACCGTTCCGGTCGGCTTCTCGCTGTACTACACCATCAGCAACATTTTGATGACGGGGCAGCAGCTGATTGTACGTAAAATTCACAACCCTGAAGATATCCGTCAAGAAATCATCGACGCGATGGAACAGAAAAAGATTGACAGCAAAAAGAAAAAGAAAGTCGTCGTTCAAGACGCCAAGGGCGAAGCGGTTACCAAAAGCGTTACCGAGGCTGAACTTGAAAGAATTCGCCTTGATATGGCGCGCCAACTGGACGATGATAAATACGGTAACTTAGACGACGAAATAGAAAAGCAACAAAATGACGCCGCGGCTAAAGAAGGCGAAGACGGTGCCAAAGGCACCAAGAGCGACGATACAAAAGACCAGTAAGCCAACCGATTGTACGCACTGTACAGCAGGCTAAAGAAACGCAGGGAAAGCTGTTAGCCAACGTATGAGGAGATTGATTTGAATGACGGACTATGAAGTTATTACAACTGGCAAAACGGTAGATGACGCAACCGAAAAAGCGTGCGAGCGTTTAGGTAAATCAAGAGGGCAGGTAACGGTAGAGATTTTGCAACTGCCCACCCGCCGCCTCTTTCGAAGTGTACCGGCAAAAGTACAGGTAACGGTGTTGGAATCTGAGCGGGACGAGGTTGAAACCAAAGAACCGGCAGCGAAAGCCGCTCCGGTAGAAGAAAAACCGGCGGCAAAGCCCGCCGCTAAAGAAGCCAAGCCGCAAGAGAAAAAAGAAGTGAAAGCGGCCCCCGCTAAAAAACCGACGGCACC
>CAYZSR010000076.1:0-7493 GCA_964479715.1 uncultured Oscillospiraceae bacterium
GTTTTGCGGTAGCAATCCATATCCCAAGATGGTAGCCTCACCTACCAGAGGTATATATTATGTTGCAACTAGTATAGTAGATTATATTCGGTGGAATGTCAAGCAGGTTTTGCGCGGTGACGGCTGGGCAGCGCGCTTTTGCACGGGGTATAATGTATATATAAAGATACTTTGCATAGTCACGATAAATTATGAAAGGCGGTATCGGTCGGTGTTAAAAACCGGCGCTTTATATTATACTGTTATAAAGAAGGGGGGGCGCTTATGAAAACGGTTATTGCTATACCGCCAAACGCGCAGCTGATTTTAAACAAACTGCACCGGCAGGGACACCAGGCTTTTGTGGTGGGGGGCTGTGTGCGGGACAGTTTGCTGGGCGAAAAACCCAACGACTGGGACGTTGCAACGTCGGCAACGCCGAGCGAAGCGAAAAAGGCGCTGCGCCCTTTAGTGACGATAGACACCGGCATCAAATACGGCACCATCACGGCGTTGGTTGACGGGGCGCCGTACGAGGTAACCACCTACCGAGTAGACGGGGCGTACAGCGATGGGCGCCGCCCTGACAGCGTTGCCTTTACCCGCCGCATTGAGGATGATTTAAGCCGCCGAGATTTTACGATGAACGCCATGGCTTACAACGAGATGGACGGCTTAATAGACCTTTTTGGCGGGCAAGAAGCGATTGAAAGTAAGGAAATTGCGGCGGTGGGCACGGCAAAGGAGCGTTTTCGAGAAGACTCGCTGCGCATTTTGCGGGCACTTCGCTTTGCCGCCGTGTACGGCTTTTCCATCGAAGCAAAGACCGACCAAGCGATGTTTGCGGAACAGCACCGCTTACGCCACATAGCGGTGGAGCGCCTTGCCGCCGAGTTTCAAAAAATGCTGTGCGGCGAATATGTGCTGCCGGTGTTGCTGAGATACCGAGAGGTGGTGGCGCAGTTTGTTCCGCAAATTAAGCCGATGTTTGATTTTGACCAACAAAACCCCTATCATCAGTACGATGTGTGGGAGCACACTGCCCGTGCTGTTAGCGCCGCCCTGCCGGACACGCTTGTACGCTTGGCGGCCTTTTACCACGACAGCGGCAAACCGCACACCATGAGCATAGATGAGCAGGGTGTTGGCCATTTTTACCGCCACCATCAGCACAGTGAAAAAATTGCGAGAGAGAGCCTTAACCAGCTGCGTTTTCCCAAAAAAACCACCAAAAGAGTTTGCCGCCTTGTTTATTATCACGACGCCGAGGTTCATCTTTCGCGTCAGTCGGTGCGTCGATGGCTCAACCGTTTTGGTGAGGCGGATTTCCATCGGTTTATCGCCTTGAAAAAAGCCGATGTATCGGCGCAAGGCAACAAAGAAACGGCGCGCCGCCTAGCGCATTTAAAGGATATTTGCCGCGTGGCGGAAGCGCTTATTGAAGAAGACGCCTGCTTCCAGCTGAAAGATTTAGCGGTAAACGGGCACGATGTGATGGCGGCGGGTTTTAACGGCGCGGAAATTGGCGCTGCTTTAAACGGGCTGTTGCAAGCGGTGCTGGATGAAACGGTGCCCAACCAAAAAGCCGATTTGTTGCGCTTTTTGCAAACAGAAAAAGAGCGCTTTAAAAGACGCTGACAGCCATATGTTTTTTGCGTTTCGTTTGTAGCCGATAAAGCTTTTGCCTCAGGCTCTTCGCACCGCTTTTCTTCACAAAAGCAGTTGACAAAAAGCGGCAAAATTGACATGATATAGAGGAGAAAGGCACACGCTGTTGAGCAATACCAACAAGGAAAGGTAAACACGGTGTGCCGCATATAGCCATATGGCACAATTATATTATTAACGAGCTACTATAAAGTGCAAATTATAAAGCGGAGGGACTCATTATGAAATTTTTTATTGACACAGCCAACATCGAAGAAATTAAGGCTGCCAACGAGATGGGCGTTATCAGCGGCGTAACCACCAACCCCAGCTTAATTGCCAAAGAAGAGCGTGACGTAAACAAGGTTTTAAAAGAAATTGCCGCCATTGTAAACGGACCCATTTCTGGTGAAGTAAAAGCCACCACCGAGACCGCCGACGGCATGATTGAAGAAGGGCGTGAAATTGCCCAATTGCATGACAATATGGTAGTTAAACTGCCCATGACGGCTGAAGGTATTAAAGCCTGCAGCACCCTTGAAAGCGAAGGTATCCGTTGCAACGTTACCCTTATTTTTACAGCCAACCAAGCGCTGCTTGCCGCCCGTGCCGGCGCCTCTTTTGTATCGCCTTTTGTGGGGCGGTTGGACGATATTTCCACCCCCGGCATAGACCTTATCGCCACCATTGCTGACATGTTTGCAATACACAACATCACCACCGAGATTATCTCGGCGTCTATTCGTCACCCGATGCATGTGCTTGAATCCGCCATGGCGGGGGCACACATCGCCACCGTTCCGTATGGCGTGCTTATGGCGATGACGAAACACCCGTTGACCGATAGCGGTATTGAACGCTTTAAAGCAGACTATGAAGAGGTTTTCGGTAAACAATAACGGTGAAGAATAAAACAAATCCGCCACTAAGCACGCTTGGTGGCGGTATTTTTATGCGGCTATGAATTAGCCGGCGGATGGGCAAGACGGCATGTGAGGCGACTGGTTGCTGTGTGGGTCTACAACGCGGCCGTCGGTGGAAAGGGTAACCACCTGCCACGGTATCATTTTACCGCAGTTTTTAAGCGCCTCGATAACGGCGTGCTCCAAACCGCCGCAGCAGGGAACTTCCATGCGCACCACGGTAACCGAGTGCACATTGTTGTTGGCTAAAATAGCGGTTAACTTTTCGCTGTAATCGCCGTCGTCCAGCTTGGGGCAGCCAATCAGCGTTATTTTGTCTTTCATAAAATCATTGTGAAAATTGCCGTAGGAAAAAGCGGAGCAATCGGCGGCAATCAGCAAATCCGCCTGTTCAAAAAACGGGGCGTTTACCGGTGCCAGCTTTATCTGTACCGGCCACTGCGCCAGCTGCGTTTGCACGGCGTCTGCCGGTTGCGATACCGAAGCGGTGGGGGCTTCTTTTTTCTTCAAGCTGCCCGCTTGTGAGCCGGGGCACCCTTGATGTGCGGCAGGGGCGTTGTGGCTGCCAGTGTGCGCGCTGTGTTCGTCGGCGCTCTTGGCGGCGCTTTCTTTTTCTTCAAAGCGGATGGCGTCCACCGGGCAAACAGGCAGGCAGTTGCCCAGCCCGTCGCAATAATCGTCGTGCATCACGTGGGCTTTGCCGTCTATCATTTCGATAACGCTGTGCTGGCAGGTGTCGGCGCAAATGCCGCAGCCGATGCAAGCGTCCTGGTCTATAACAATTTGTTTATTCATGGTATCTGCTCCTTTTGCAGTGGTTTATATAATAGGTTGCACATGTTTATTGACTTGTTGGTTATATCGTACTACACTGAAAGCATAAAACGTGTTGTATTTACAACGAAAGGGTCGCTATGCAAGAATATTTTGCTTTACTTGAGAAAACACCCATGTTTGCGGGGCTGAATGCAAACCAGCTGGATTCAATGCTGCGCTGCCTTGGCGCAGAGACAAGAAATTATGCAAAAGACAGCTATATTATGCGTGCCGGCGATGCCGCCAGCCGCATTGGTATTGTGTTGAAAGGGTACGCCAACGTTGTGCGGGAAGATATTTTCGGCAACCGTTCTATATTATCGTCTTTAGAAACGGGCGATATGTTTGCTGAAAGTTTTGTGTGCGCCGGTGTTGAAGAAATGCCGGTGCATGTTGAGGCGCAAACCGCCTGCACCGTGCTGCTTTTAAATTACACTAAAGTGATAACCACCTGTGAAACGGCGTGCGTTTACCACCAAAAGGTGATAGAAAATATGATGCAAATTTTGGCCAACAAAAACATTCAGCTGAACCAAAAGTTAGAGGTGGTTTCCGCCCGTACAACACGGGAAAAGCTGATGAACTACTTTTTAGAGCAGGCGTCCAAATCGGACAACAAAGCCTTTAACATTCCCTTTGATCGCCAGCAGCTGGCAGATTATCTTGGCGTTGATCGCAGCGCCATGTCATCAGAGCTTGGCAAATTGCGGGACGACGGTGTGCTGGAGTTTTATAAAAACAGCTTTAAACTGCTTTCTGTTTAGCTTTTTGCAGTCTTTTTTATGTCTCGGCGTCGTTGCTTTTGACCTCACCCGCTCTTTTGACGCTCCCATGGCGTGTTTTAAGCGGCGTGGCGGTGAAAACACGCCTTATATATTGCGCGGGTGCGTAATTTATATTAGACTATTCTTGAATGAGCAAGATAAAGAGTAAGAAGGAAACAAATTGATAATAAGGCGATAAATCGCAGGTAATTCAACTGCCTTTAACGCTGTATCTAAATACCACCGCCATTTTTTTGAAAAATATACCGATTAAAGGGTTATAAAATAATCATACAGCTGTTATATCATCATTTTTAACATGCATTGTGTGGTGCAAACAGCGTATAATAAGAGTGTGCGGCGAAAAGAATAGATTATTGTCGTTTTATAGAAGTTATTTCATTTGGGACAGGTTTTATAGATTGGGAATTTTGAAAGTGAGGTATTTGTTTTGGTGAAGGAATTAGACAAAACAGAGAATTTAAGCGGAAAAGGCAAAAAACAATCCAACCTGCGGCGCAAATTTGTTGCTTACACCGGCATTGTAACGGCGGTGGGCATACTGCTTGCGTCTGTTTTTTCTTTAATTTTAACCAGCACGCTATTTTGGCAGGATGCGCAATCCAAATTGCTCAGCTCTTTGGATGCAGGCACCGATGAAATATCAGACTGGTTTGTAGACAAAGAAAATCTCTTGACCTTTATTTCAGATGATATGCGGCTTTTTACTATCGAAGATAAAGAAGCGGTGGAGGACTACCTTGAAGTGTACGGCGAAACGTACGACTTTTTGGTGGACGCTTACCTCTCAACGCCCGACAACCGTATGTACGCCGGCTCTCGCTGGCAGCCCGACGCCGACTACGACGGCCCGACGCGAGACTGGTATGTGAAGGCGAAAGAGAATGACGGCATTGCCTACACCGCCCCTTACATAGACGCAGAAAGCGGGCAAATGGTAATTACCGTAAGCCGCCCCATTGTAGACAAAGAGGGCACTGATATGGGCGTTATGGCGCTTGACCTCGACCTCAACTCGCTGGTTGAAACGGTGAACGGTCACCAAATTCTCAACACACCCGGCACCGCCTTTTTAATGGACGAAACGGGGCAGTTTATCACCCATGAAAACCAAGCTTTTTTGCCGACCATTGAAGGGGAAGCGGAACAATTTGTAACGCTGGAAGAATCAGGCATTGTGCAAAAATCAGTGCTGCGGCAAAAGGAAATTGAGGCGGATTTTGACGGTGCTTTGGCGCTTAGCAAAGGTGAAAACTACGATGACAGCAGCATCTATATCGGCACCTCGGTGGTTGCCACCAACGGGTGGACCTACGGCTTTACCGTGCCGGTGGCGCACTATTACCCGGAGTTTTTTGGCATTATCGGGTTCATTGCCGCCATAGGCGCCGCGTTAATAATTATTATGGGCGTTGTCGTTTATTTCTTAACGACGCGGCTTCTCAACCCGGTGCAGCAAATTATTGACGCCGCCAACGAATTATCCATCGGCAATGTCGACGTGGATTTAACCATCGAAACAGGCGACGAGCTGGAAGATTTAGCCAACCAATTTAAGGTGATGCAAACCAACACGTCGGAGCAAATTGACGCGATGACCAAACTGTCCAACGGTGATTTCTCTGCATATATCAACCCGAAATCAGACCAAGACGTGCTGTCCATCACCATTAATGATGTTATCGGGCGGCTTGAAAAGGTCTTTGAAGAGATAGATATCGCCACCGAGCAGCTGGCGGTTGGCTCCAATGAAATTGCAGATAGCTCACAGTCGCTGGCGGTTGGTGCCGCTCAGCAAGCGGAGGCGGTTGAAAACCTGAACATGGCGTCTGAAAACATTCTAAACAGCGTCGAAGAAAACTCTAAAAACGCCGACGAAGTGAACGCCCTTATCGGCAACATTAAAGAAGGCGCCGAACAGGGCATGGGCGAAATGCGGCACATGGTTGGCGCCGTTGAAGAGATAAACACCGCCTCCAACGACATTTCAAAAGTTATCGGCGTTATTGATGAGATCGCCTTCCAAACCAACATACTGGCGCTTAACGCCGCCGTTGAAGCGGCGAGAGCGGGCGAGCAAGGCAAAGGGTTTGCCGTGGTGGCAGACGAGGTACGCAGCCTTGCCTCGAGAAGCGCTAAAGCCACCGAAGAAACAACGGCGTTGATTGAAAGCTCTGTTAAAAAAGCGGCCGACGGTGTAACCATTGCACACAATACCGAAAAGTTGCTGGAGGGCATTGTCGATAACATCAACCTATCGGTACACTCTGTTTCAGACATTGCAGAAAAATCCAGCCAGTAAGTGGAGGAACTCTCTCAGTTTGACGGTAACTTGGCGTCGGTTGCACAAATCACGCAGCAAAACAGCGCCACCGCCGAAGAAAGCGCCGCCGCCAGCGAAGAGATGAGCGCCCAGTCGGTCAGCCTCGAAAACTTGATTAACCAGTTTTTAGAGGGGCGGAAAGAGGTAGCGCCGGAAGGCAGCGTCACCAATGACGATTCAACGGGTTTTACCGATTTTAATGACAGCGATGTGCTGTTCTAAATTATTACTTGCTATAAAAAGAACCGGCTTGCTTTACATTGTGTAAAGCAAGCCGGTTTGTTGTTTATTTTCTTAAAAGGCTACTAATGAGGTTTATTCAAGGAAGAAGGGCGTGATACCACCTGCCGGGCGAACAGCAGCTGGGGAGCGTTTGATACAAATAACCTGGGTGCCGATGGGCAGTACGGCAGGTGCCTTATTGTAAGTGGATAAATAATTAATTTGTTCTTGGCGGCTTTCTTTTGAGAGCGCAAGCCGCACCAAAAATTATCAATAAATATAAAAAACCGCCGTATATTCAAGACAAGCCCTTGATATACGGCGATTGCATGGTGGAAGCTAAGGAACTCGAATCCCTGGCCCCCTGCACGTCAAGCAGGTGCTCTACCAGCTGAGCTAAGCTTCCACATCTTAACTGCTTAATTACTATAAACCATACCGCCATAAAAATCAAGTGAAAGGGCCTGAATCTTCAGAATATATAAAAAACAAGTGTTTGTGTGTAAAGACTTGCTTTTTGTTTAAAAATTTGCTAAACTATTTAAGCAATGAAAATTTGTGGCGATGCCATCTGCTCGCCGCTGTTTTATAACGATTATAAGAGGAGGTGCAGTTATGGCAAAATGTAGTGTCTGCGATAAGGGTGTAAGCTTTGGCATTAAAACATCCCATTCACACAAACGCTCAAACCGCACATTTAAACCGAACGTTAAAAGGGTTAAAGCAATGGTGGATGGGTCCCCCAAATACATCCACGCCTGCACCCGCTGTCTGCGCTCGGGCAAAGTAACCCGTGCA
>CAYZSR010000077.1:0-7388 GCA_964479715.1 uncultured Oscillospiraceae bacterium
CCTGTACTTATAAAAGTATAGCACGCACCCCCGCCCTTTCCAAGTATTGCCGTGCGGCGGGCGTTATTTTCTTAAAATATATCGGTAGAGCCATTTTCAACGGCGCCAAACTCTGTTATAATAAGCCTAACCGTCTGTGGCTTGCCGCAGGCGTTTATGGTTATCATCATTGGCACCCAAGGAGAGACGTATGAAAAACATACCCAACATCTTTTCAACTGTCCGCATTTTGCTGATACCGTTTTTTGTGTGGCAGGTTTTTGCCGGTAACTTATACGTTGCCGCCGCTATTCTTGCCCTGTCCGGTATCACCGATTTTTTTGACGGCTACTTAGCCCGCAAGTACAACTGGATAACCGACCTTGGCAAGGTGCTGGACCCGGTAGCTGACAAATTGACGCAGGTATCGGTATGCATTACCTTTATAATAGCGTTGCGGCAATATTGGTATTTCTTTGCGGCGCTGCTGTTTAAAGACGTTGTTATGTTAACGCTGGGCAGTTATTTGGTTAAAAATGGCGTGCAAATACGTGGTGCAAAGTGGTTTGGTAAAGTGGTTACCGCCATGTTCTACGTGATTATCGTGCTGATTTTATTCTTCGGCAAGATGATGCCTCAGTGGCTGATTGTTACCATGCTCTCAGTTGTAACAGTTTCGGCGCTGATTGCCGCCGCTATGTACATCCCGGAGTATATCAACTATAAAAAAGAAATTCCTGTAAAAAAAGGAAACTAATACAAAACCGCGCCCCTAAGGCGCCCGTCCCCGCCGTTACAAACATCGTCTTGCGGGGCCGTGGCACCGGGCTGCGTTATTAAAAGCGCTTCGCTTTTTACCACATTCCATCGGTTGGAGGGTTTTAAATGAACAAAAAAATTGTGCTCGCCTTGGGCGGCAACGCCATAGGTGAAACACCAAAGCAGCAACAACAAGCGGCGCTGGTTACCGCCGCCGCCATTGCCGGGCTTATTCAAGACGGCAACCAAGTGGTGGTAACGCACGGCAACGGCCCGCAGGTTGGCAACATCAGCCTGGCAATGGCCACCGCCGCAGCGATAGAGCCCGCCGTTGCCCCTGTTTCTCTTGCCAGCTGTGTGGCGATGAGCCAAGGCTACATCGGCTTTGATTTGCAAAACGCGCTGCGCGATGAACTGCTGCGCCGCGGCTGCGATATACCGGTGGCTACGCTGCTGACGCAGACGCTGGTAAGCACCGACGACGACGCCTTTGCCAAGCCGACAAAACCCATCGGCCCTTATTTTGACGAAGCCCTTGCCAAACAAAAAGAACAGCAAGGCATCGCCGTTATGGAAGACGCCGGCAGAGGCTGGCGCAAAGTGGTGGCGTCGCCCAAACCGATTGACATTGTTGAAAAAGAAACCATCTTAACGTTGTTGCAAAACGAGCAGGTGGTTATCGCCGCGGGCGGCGGCGGCATTCCCGTTACGAGGCAAGGTGACCGCTTGGCACCTATCGACGCCGTGGTGGATAAAGACTTTGCGTCGGCAAAGCTGGCCGAAATTATCGACGCCGACTTTTTAATTATGCTGACCGGCGTTGAAAAAGTGGCCATCAACTTTAACCGCCCCGACCAACAATGGCTGGACACCATCTCCGTTAAAGAAGCACAACAATACATTAAAGAAGAGCAATTTGCGCCCGGCTCAATGCTGCCAAAAGTGGAGGCAGCCATCGCCTTTGTGCAGTCTAAACCGGGGCGTAAAGCGCTTATCACCTTGCTTGAAAAGGCGCAGGACGGCATCGCCGGCAAAACCGGCACCGTTATCACCGCCTAATACACCGTTACAGTGCGCCCGCTTACCCGTGCGCCACGCGCAACCAGACACCGTTTTAAAAGGTAAGCCGGCAATCTTATTGCCGGCTTATTGTTATCTATTTTACTATGAAAGAGGCGTTATGAAACAAGTTGTATCCACCCTGCTGGCGGCGCTGCTTTTAACCGGCCTGCTTACCGCTTGCGGCAAGCGCCAACCGCCGGGGGCGCCGTCGTCACAAAAAGCACCGCCCTTTTCTTACTCCGCCCCTATCGACGGCAACACAGGCGGCGTTAAAAAACACTATTTGAATAACATTTCCTACGACATCCCCGCCAATTGGATGGACGAACGGGTGGTGCAGGGCTATTACTACACCGCGCCGGACGACGGGCTGTGCTACACCACCATCTCTTATTTTGCGCCGCTCAACCTGGAAGAACCGGAACACGCTGACGACGCCATCGCCGTTACAGCGGGGCACCTGCAAGACCAAATGCCTGATTATATTGAAAGCCGACGCACCGCCACCACCTTTAAAGGCAGGCAGGCGATGGAGATATGGTTTACCATTGAAATAGAAAACAAGCAGCGTGCGACGCTGCTTGCTCTGTTATTTACCGACCGAAACGAGGTGTATACCTTTGTTTTCGCGGTTACTTTTCCCGACGTTAAAGAAGCCATGCCGGAAATATTAGATTCTGTTTACATCGCTGAAACCGATTAATATAAACCGTCAACCGTTACCCACACCAATAGAATTAAAGGAGAGCTTCATGAGAAAAAGAAGTTACGCAGGCACCGCCGTTAAAGCGGGCATCAGCTTTGGAAGCGCCCTTGCCATGGTTATCTCGTACGTTAATTGGCATTCCATTCTTTGGGCAATTTTTCACGGCTTGTTAAGTTGGGTGTATGTTATTTACTTTATCATCGTGCATTAACGCTACCCTTTGCGGGAATCAAACAGCCCGGTAGAAAGATAACGCTCGCCTGTATCTGGCATAACCGCCACGATATTTTTGCCGGCGTACTCTCTTTGCCGGGCTAATTCTATCGCTGCGTGCAGCGCCGCACCGGAGGATACCCCCAGCAGCAGCCCATGCATTTTAGCAAATTCTTGCGCGGTGGCAAAGGCGTCCTCGTTGCCTACTTGAACGATCTTGCTAAGTAGCGACACATCCAGCACGCTGGGCACAAACCCGGCGCCGATACCTTGTATTGCGTGCCCGCCCGCTTTGCCGCCGGAAAGCACCGGCGACGCCGACGGCTCTACCGCCACCAGCTCTACCGCGGGGTTTTGGCTTCTTAAATAGCGCCCCGCACCGGTGATGGTACCGCCGGTACCAACGCCCGCTACCAAACAATCTATGTTGCCACCGGTTGCCTGCCAAATTTCAGGCCCGGTGGTTTTTTCATGCGCCAGCGGGTTGGCGGGGTTGTCAAACTGGCCGGGGATAAAACTGCCGGACAACGTGCCGGCAAGTTCTTCGGCTTTTTCAATGGCGCCCGGCATGCCGCGCGACCCTTCGGTAAGCACCAGCTCGGCGCCGTAGGCACGCAGCAAATCGCGGCGTTCTTGGCTCATCGTTTCGGGCATGGTTAAAATAACACGGTACCCCTTGGGTATACCAACAAAAGCAAGCCCAATACCGGTGTTGCCCGAGGTGGGCTCTATAATAACGCTGCCCGGCTTAATACGGCCTTCTTCTTCAGCGGTTTCAATCATTGAAAGGGCAACGCGGTCTTTCACGCTGCCGGCAGGGTTAAAGCTTTCCAGTTTTAAATAAACCTGCCCATGCAGCGCACCAAACCCATTTTGAAGGTGCAACAAAGGGGTATTGCCAATTAATTCAATGCCGCTGTAAAAAGATTTGCTCATATAGGTATCTCCTTTTGCTCGCATTCCAGCTGTTGCTCAACCAGCTCCGCCAACGTTACCTTGCTGAGATAACCCGACACAATGTCGGTTAAATTATCCCACAGCCACAGCGTTGAGCAGGTTGCCGCGCGGGGGCAATCGTTGGGGTTGTTTTCAAGGCAGGCAACAGTCGCCAGCTCTCCCTCAGTCACACGCAAAATTTCCGCCACGGTGTACTGGTGCGGCTCTTTGGCCAGTTTGTACCCGCCGTTTGGGCCGCGCACGCTGTAAAGCAAGCCGGCCTTGGTTAACTGCCCGACTATCTGCTCTAAATATTTTACCGAAATGTCTTGGTTTTCCGCCACATTGCGCAGCGGAATGTATTCGTCTTTGTCGCTGTTTGCCATGTCCACCATGGCACGTAACGCGTATCTACCTTTGGTGGATATTTTCATGTCAATACTCCTCACTTCCTACGCCAACCAATAGCCCAGTGGTGCAAATAATAGATTGGTTGCAGTGGAAGAACGTCCGCCGTGGTGTTGTTGCCGCGCTAAAACCTATCTAACCGAACACGTGCCTCCGTTACGAAACGAATTGCAAAAGCCGCGTAGCGAATCGTGTTTATAGAAAAGGTGATTTATTTCCACGCTGATGAAATATTGACGTAAACGGCACACACTGTTAAAAACCAATCACAACCATCTTATATCGGGAATTACGATAGGAATACTATGTACTTACCCTATAGAACCCCCGTGTGATAGAGCTGTGCGTGGTACCGTAGCGGCCGCCCGAAGCGGCCGCATTCTTATTCACTTTTTTAAAAAAACTCTCTATCACGCCTTTATTATACCCCATTCATTTCTAAAAACCAAATGGTGTAGCGTGATATATTAATTATCAGTCAGGCAGTGCGCCAACAATGCCATGGCTTGAATCAACGGTGACTTGCATACCGTCTTTCAGCCGGCTCATAGCGCCGATGCCACCCACAATAACCGGCTTGTTGAGCGTTAGCCCCACAATGGCGGCGTGGCTGCTCATGCCATCTTCTTCGGTAACAATGGCGGCGGCACTTTTCATCGCATCCAACATTTCGTTATTGGTGTAGGGTGCCACCATCACCTGCCCCGGTTTAAATTTTTCTGTGACGTCATCCATCTGGTTTATAAGACACACCTCGCCAATGGCGTTGTGGTTACCGATGCCGATGCCGGTAATGAGCGAGTCACCAATCAGGTGCGCTTTCATCATGTTGGTGGTGCCCGATACGCCAACCGGCATACCGGCGGTAACAATAACCATATCGCCCTCGTTCACCATGCCGGCGTCTTCCGCCGCTTCAACCGAAAGGTCAATCATTTCGTCGGTGTTTTCAGCGTACGACATCAAGATGGGCTCAACACCCCAAGAAAGGGTTAGCTGCCGGCAGACCGATTCGTCCATAACGCAGGCAACCACCGGTGTTTCGGGGCGGTATTTGCTAAGCAGGCGCGCCGTTTCACCGCTGCGGGTAACCGATAAAATAGCGGCGGCGTCGGTGTCTATCGCGGTGGAGCAGGTGGCGTAGGCAACGGCGCTGGTAACCGAGAGACGGCCTTCTTTTTGGCGTCTTTCTTTAAACTGCGCTTGGTAGGGAATGTCACTTTCGGTGCGAACGGCAATGGCCGCCATGGTGCGCACCGCCTCAACGGGGAACTTGCCTGCCGCCGTCTCGCCGGAGAGCATAATCGCCGAGGTGCCGTCATATATAGCGTTGGCAACGTCGGATATTTCGGCTCTCGTCGGGCGGGGGTTTTGCATCATGCTTTCCAGCATTTGGGTGGCGGTGATGGCGGGACGCCCCGAGTTGTAGCATTTGGAAATAAGTTGCTTTTGAATGTAGGGAATTTCGGTGAAGTCAATTTCAACGCCCATGTCGCCGCGGGCAATCATAATGCCGTCTGAAACGGCGATGATTTCTTCAACGTTGTTAACGCCTTCGCGGTTTTCCACTTTGGCGATGATTTTAATGTGCCCGGCGCCGCCGTTTTCAAGTATCTCGCGAATTTCGCTTACATCTCTTGAACAACGGGTAAAGGACGAGGCGACAAAGTCAAAGTTGTGCTCAATGCCAAACTCAATGTCGGCGCGGTCCACCGCGGAAACGTACGGCATTGAAAGGCGGGTGTCCGGTACGTTAACGCCTTTTTGGTCAGAGATGGTGCCGCTGTTCATAACGGTGCAAATAACGTCTTCATCGTCAATTTCTTTAACCACCAGCTCAATCACGCCGTCTGCTAAAACAATGCGCGAGCCAACGGTAACGTCTTGGTACAGCTCTTTAAAGGTAATGCTGGCTTTTTTCGCCGTGCCTTCCACAGTGCGTGGGGTAAGGGTAAATAAAGACCCTTCTTTAAGCGTTGCTTCACCATTTTTGAATTTGCCAAGGCGTATTTCGGGCCCTTTGGTATCCAGCAAAGTAGCGATGGGACGGTCTAGTTCTTGAGACACTTTTTTCAGCATCGTCAGCTGTTCCAAGTGGCTCTCGTGGGTGCCGTGGGAAAAGTTAAAACGCGCCACGTTCATTCCTTCGAGAATCATGTCACGTAAAATTTTCTCATCGTTGGTTGCCGGTCCTAAGGTGCATACAATTTTTGTTTTGCGCATGCAGCGCCTCCTAAATTTTATCTGAATTTCGATACATTTTCTATATAGTTATTATAAGCTTTAACCCCTTTTCTTGCAAGTAATTACTTAGTTTAAAAAGGTTTTTTACGCCGTTTGCCTTTTTTCGACATGGCATCCTGTGTTATAATGGTAGATGATTAGAAAGGAGCGTAAAAATGGCTAAAAGAATATTTTTAATCGTTTTAGACAGTTTCGGCATTGGCGACGCCCCCGATGCCGCCGAATATGGCGACGAAGGCAGCAACACATTAGCCGCCGTTGCCCAAAGTTCCAAGTTTCACCTGCCCAACATGGGGCGCGTAGGGCTTTTCAACATCGACAAAGTAACCGTTGGCGAACCATTCAACCCCACCACCGGCGCCTACGCCCGGCTGACTGAAAAGAGCCGTGGCAAAGACACCACCATCGGCCACTGGGAAATGACCGGCATCTACAGCCCCAAACCGATGCCCACCTTCCCCGACGGCTTTCCGCAGGAAATGATGGACGAATTTGAAAAACGCACCGGTAAAAAAGCGCTGTGCGGTAAACCATATAGCGGCACCGAAGTCATAAAAGAGTATGGCGAGGAACATTTAAAGACCGGCGCGCTTATTGTTTACACCAGCGCCGACAGCGTCTTTCAAATTGCCGCCCACGAAGAAGTGGTACCGCTGAAAGAACTGTACCGCTACTGTGAAATTGCCCGCGATATGCTAACCGGTGATTGGGCGGTGGGCCGCGTTATTGCGCGCCCCTTCTTGGGCACCAACAGCGGCGATTTTAAACGCACCAGCAACCGGCACGACTATTCGCTGGCGCCCCCTTCGCCCACCGTTTTAGACGCCTTGAAAGAAAACGGACACGACGTTATCGGCATTGGTAAAATTAACGACATTTTTACCGGCCAAGGCATTTTCAAGTGAGATATTAAATCCTCCCCTTGTAAATGTTTGGCGCCGGCCAAAATAATTAATCTCCTGGTCTGCCTCTTTCAATAATGACGGCACTGAATCTTTCGGATATCCGTAATAGTTAAATCCGTTATGACTGAAATCAAGGTTAACTGTCAGAAGAGACTTGTTAAAGATATGTTTTATAT